>CAIQIE010000123.1 GCA_903871805.1 uncultured Planctomycetaceae bacterium
AGTCTGTGCCGACAACGTTCGTGACGGATCGCCGCCGCTGAACAAATACAGCGACACGGCCATCACCGAAGCGCATGTGATGAGTCCGATGGCCTTGTGCAATTTAGGATCCTCCTTCAGGAATACCCGGCAGGACTTCTCCACTCCCGCCAGCGATCATCCATGATCTCCGAACCGGTCGATTCCGGTCCGGATCCATGACTCAAATATGTTGACTCGATCCGGGTTGCGAAATCCGTTTTCGCTTCCACGTTTTTGACCGATCCGAGCCGTACAGTTTCCCCGAGCCACGCAGGTTCATTACGCGATTTCGGGACGATTGATGGGGGTTGATACCTGTGAAAATCAGGAACGGTCAAGACATTGCGTGACGGATGATCTACCAATTTTTTTGTGATTTCCGGTTTGCCCCCTGACTCCGGCACACGCTGCCGAAGCTCGGTAATTCACCGCACCAACAGCCGAAATCAGGGTCCGGGGACTCGCAGAAAACGCATGTTCATACCCAGTCGGGTAGTGATTTCACAGAGGGTCCAGGCACATTCCTGAGCGAATTGCGGCCCGTACTGTCAGCTACCGCACGATCGAATAAAAAATCGGGGACCTGCTCTTGATCAGGGCGTGAATTCCCCAATTCTGCAGTCACTGGCAAGATGCTTTAGCCACGCGCGAAGGTGCCCTGGAAGCAAGGGAAAAACACTGCCGGGAGTCGCTGGGTTTTGTCAGGCGCTGTTGTCAGGACTGTCGAGAAAAAGCGGCCACACTGATCATGTGACGGGGGGGGCGCGGAAGTCTTTACTCACCAGAACAGGCTGAGCAGTGTCCTGCGCACGACAATCTAAAGCGGCCGCACGGGCATTTCGCGATGGGGCGAAGCTGCGGAGGCGGGAAGGGTACCCAAACGAAAAGGAACTGGCTTCCGCCAGTTCCCTGTGTATTTTTTTCACGCGATAACGCGTGGATCGTGCCGTCGAGTAGTTGGGCCTATGCGAACTCAACGAATGGGCTCATTCTGCGAGCCTTTGCCAAAATCTCTGCCTTCTCGCCTTCATTTCGCGATGCAGCGTATCGCTCGCGTAGCTTTGTCAGGCCAACTCTACGTTTGCGGCGGCGAGCAATCTCTCGTTGTCTTTCTGTACGTCCCATCGAAGCAAAAAACCTTTGTTAACGGAAGAAATGCCGGTTTCGATATCGCGTAGGATACAGCACGGCGTCCTGATGTCAATCCGAGAGGAAAAAAGTCAGGCTTTTCGGGGCGATCTTACAGCCGCACACGTTCGTAGACGACATCTTTCAAGGGAATAGTTCAAAGAAAAGCTGTGTTTTCAACAGAAATCGGAGCTTTTTCTCTGCAATGTTCCTGTTCGGAAAAACAGTGGCTTCCCGGGGAATCCGCTTGGATTTTCGGTCAGGACGGCAAGGCAAACAGCGCAAAATTTGCGGTCTGTCAGGAATTTTTTAACGAGCCGGGCTTTTGTCGTTCGCGATGGAACGACGAAGTGCCGCCAGATTCTGTGTCATTCCCTGCGCGATCGCAGACGCATCGGAACCCAGCGCAATAAAGCGAAATCCCAGAGCCTTATGTTGTTCGACAAGTTCCGGGCGAGAAAGAATGCCGGCTGTCTTGCCATGTTTCTCGCAGGCGTTGACAACGGTCTGCAGGTGCTGCAGAAACGATGGCTGAGTAAAATCACCCGGGTGTCCCATATTTACAGAAAGATCCATCGGCCCGATAAACAACACGTCAACTCCTGGAACTGCCGCCATCTCTTCGGCGTGCGAAACGGCATCCGGCGTTTCAATCTGGACTACAACCAGCGATTTCTCGTTGGCTTCCGCCAGATACTTCTGCCAGTGGCGTCCGTAATCCGTCGCGCGAATCACCTGGGCGACACCGCGCACGCCTGTCGGCGGATACTTCATGAGACTCACCGCCCGTGCTGCTTCCTGAGCATTCGCCACATAGGGAAACATCACCCCCGCAGCTCCACTGTCCATGACAAACTTGACGTCGTCAGCGTTCAGCGATCGCACACGAACAACAGGAGCGGCCGCGGTTCCCTGAACGGCAAGCAGCTGAGGACGCAGATCAGCCCATGATCCCGAGCCATGTTCGATATCCAGCAAGACCCAGTCAAACCCCAGTCCCGCCGCAATCTCCACCGCGGCCGAAGATCCCAGGTTCAGAAAAGTTCCCGCCATGACCTCGCTGACAAGACGGCCTCTATCAATCCACTGCATGTTTGACTTTCCTGCTGTTTTGCTGCCGGCTTTCACCGCTTTTCAGTGAAAGTCTGCAGCAGGATTTATGAAAACACTATTCTTACTGCACCTTCAGACGGCGGCGGATAACAGTCAACCTTGTGGAATTAAATCGCCATGTCTGCAGTGCTACAGGAAGCCCCAGCCTGCATCACAGGTTGACTCCTGTTATCAGAGATGTCGTTCGTCCCGGAGAAAATCTACGGATTTCCCCCCGACCGAAACGCGCGGTATATCAAATCGCCGGATTCGCTTCTATCATGGCTCGCGTGACTTTGTGTTTAGCACAGGCCCGCTTGCGGATGTGATTAGTCCTCTCAGACACTCCTGAGTCTTCAAAATGACCGTGTCACTGAATCGTCGAAGTCTACTGCAGATCTCCGCCACCGGACTTGCCGCGGCTCAGAAAGCAGCGACAGCAGAATCTGAGCAGGCTACTGCCCGCGCTCCAGTTCGAGGCAGTGCAAAATCCTGCATTTTTATCTGGCTTGGTGGCGGCGCGTCGCAGATCGATATGTGGGACCCCAAGGTTCAGGGAGACCCAAAACAGGGGCATAAAAAGCCAGGATCAGCCTACGCTTCGATTCCCACTGCTATTCAGGGGGTGCAGGTTTGCCAGCATTTGAAAGCGATGGCAGACCGACTGGACCGCGGTTGTCTGATTCGCTCAGTGAACCATGACGTGATTGACGAACACGCGGCAGCGGTGAATCGCATGCACATCGGGCGAGCCCCCACGGGAACCACGGTTTATCCGTCCATCGGTTCCGTCGTTTCTCATGAACTTGGCCAGGATGACAGTCAGGTCCCGTCTTACGTTGTCATGGGTTATCCCAGTGCCACACGCGGACCAGGCTTCCTCGGTGCCAGGCACAATTACATTTATCTGATTGATACCGAAAGCGGGCCGGCGGGACTGCAGCGCCCCGCTGATGTGACGCTGGATCGTCTGGTTCGCCGCCAGAAATTGATGCAGAAGGTCCGCCAGGATTATCGTCAGAAATACAGCGGCTTCCGTGCCGTGGAAGATTACGTGGATGCCGGACTGAAAGGGGACGCTCTTGCCGGGCCCCTCTTTGCATCCGTCTTTGATCTCGCATCAGAATCACCGGACCTGCGAACAGCCTACGGTACAGAATTCGGACAGCGCTGCCTCCTGGCTCGTCGCCTGGTAGAAAGCGGTGTGAAGTTTGTCGAAGTCGCCTTCAATCTGAACTTCATCAACGGCACCGGCTGGGATACTCATAATGATGGACAGCTGAATCAGCATGTTCTGATTCAGGAACTTGACAAATCACTGGCTGCACTTCTGGATGACCTCGAAACACGAAAGCTTCTCGATTCCACCCTTGTCGTGGTCGCCACAGAATTTGGACGGCCCCCCGAGTTCGACGGCGGTGGTGGTCGGGGACACCAGAGTGCCGCATTCAGCGTTCCTCTGTTTGGTGGAGGCCTGAAGTATGGATCCGTGATTGGTCTCACCGACGAATTTGGTCGGAAGGTTGTTGAGGCTCCAGTGTCAGTCGCCGACCTTCACGCAACGATCTATGCGGCTCTGGGAATTGACCCCTCCAAAGAACTTTACGACGGAGATCGCCCAGTCCCGATTACGGATCATGGCACACCCATTTCCAGTCTGTTTGGCGTCTGAGTCCAGACCCCACAGAATATTTCTGAGTTGGCCCGTACCGGGCCAACTATCCCACTTTGGATGCCGCCGGTGTGAAGCAGCCATCCGAACTATTGACTGCGCCGCATGACGCCACGGCAGCCGGCTTTTCTGCACAGCTGCCGTGCTCTGTTCTGATCAAACTTCAGATCTGAGACCGACATTCCGGATACATGGCAAGGCTGACACAGCCGTGGCTGGCCTGAGCGGTAGTGGCAGACCAGTCTGCCAGATAACCGCGACGTACCTCGGTGCCAGACCGTGGTTTCAACTGTGAACGCCTTGCCGAAATTTCTTCAGCTGTGATGTCCACGTGAATGCTGCCGTTGAGCAGGTCAAAGGAGATCAGGTCCCCGTCGTTGACACAGGCGATCGGACCGCCAACGATGGCTTCGGGCGCACAGTGGACCCCGATGGCTCCGTGGGAGACTCCTGATACACGGGCATCGGAAATGAAGGCGATTTTTCCGTCCAGTTCCGGCACCGCCAGTGCGGCAGTCGCGATCAGAACCTCGGGCATACCACTGGCGACTGGGCCCATGTATCGCAGGACAATCACGCTTCCCGGAACGATCTTCCGCTGCTCGACCGCTTTCACGATATCGCGGGGGTCGTCAAAGCAGACCGCTTTACCCTGAAACACCGGGTTCTTCATACTGGACACCTTGAAGACAATGCCTTCCGGAGCGAGGTTTCCAAAGCACACCTGCATGTCAGCGAAAGGCTTGTAGCAGTTCTCAGGTGAAACAATCAGGTCCTGACCGGCGGGAGGTTTTGGAACATCCTGCAGATTTTCCGCCATTGTTTTCCCGGTTACGGTGAGGCAGGATCCGTCCAGCAACCCGCAGTCCAGCAGATGCTTCAGCAGGATCGGCGTGCCCCCGATTTTATGAAGGTCGACCATTGTGCGAGGCCCGCGAGGAGCAAAGCTGCAAAGCACCGGAGTTTCACGGAAGATCTTCTGCAGGTCCTTTAAGCTGAACTCCACACCAGCCTCTCGAGCCAGCGCCAGAATGTGAAGCACACCGTTGGTGGATCCACCTGCAGCAGCAATGGTCACGGCTGCGTTTCGGAATGCCGCTCTGGTCAGAATATCCCGTGGGCGAATGTTGTGCTGCAGCAGGTTAACCATGGCCGTTCCCACCCGGCGACATTCCGCAGTCTTTTCCGGATCAACAGCCGGAATAGAGCTGCTGGCAGGAAGCATCAATCCGATGGCTTCCATAGCCAGCCCCCAGGTGTTGAACGAGGCCGCAATACCGCAGCCACCAGGGCCCGGACATGCCCTGCGAATAATCTCTTCCGATTCTTCCTGCGTCATTGCGCCCACAGATGCTGCAGCCTGCGAATCGTAGACATCCAGAATGGTGATGTCCTTGCCCTTGTAACATCCGGGCAGAATGCTGCCACCACTGACGATCAATCCGGGATAATTCGTGCGTGCGAGGGCCATGGCAAACCCTGGACCGTTTTTGTCGCAGTTATGCAGTCCGATCAGACCGTCATAACAGTGCGCCGTGACCACGCACTCGGCGCTGTTGGCGATCAGATTTCGCGAGGGAAGACTGGCGTTGCCGCCTTCGTGTCCCTGGGAGATGTTGTCACTGACGCCTGGCGTGCCAAACGGAAATCCCAGCAGCCCTGCTTCTCGACATCCGGCCGCAATTTCCTGAGCCAACTGGTAGGCGTGCACGTTGCATGTGTTGCCATCCAGCAACGGAACACCAATCCCAATCTGAGCCTTCAGGAAGTCTTCCGAGTTCATTCCAAGTGCGTAATAAAAGGCAGTAATGCCCTTTTGCCAGCCATGTGTCAGTTTATCGCTGTTCCAGTTGAGCATGTGTTCCAGCCGTCAGGAAAAGAGGGATCCGAAGAGTGATTATGGAAGGACCGTGCTTGTCACACGGACCTCAGGTTGTTGCGGTCGAAGGGTATGCCAGCGCCGCGTTAAGGTCGAGCATCAGAGCCCTCCTGAAGCGAAATTTTCAACCGCCTCCGCGGCTGGAATTGGTTCTCTCCCGAATGTTTCTGACCGAGGCTGCTTTTCTGTGCACCACCCGACGGAGGCCAATAAATTCCGCTGCAGGCTGTTCTCCGGAATGACCTGCCGGTATGTTAGTAACAGGAGCAACAGGTACCGTCGCGTGCCAGCAGAAGACGAGCTGCTGCGTACGCGCCATTTGGGAGGCAAAATATGAGTCATGAGAATCATCCGGGCAGATCCCCTGGTGACAAAGCGGGCCAGCAGTTCAACTCCGGCATTCCCCCGTGGACAATTGGAGAGCTGCCACAGGCAAAACCTCTGGGCCTTAAGAATCTTGCGGGCCTGATCGGTCCCGGAATCGTCATGTGCGGGATCCAGATCGGTGGCGGCGAATGGCTGATGGGACCTGTCGTTACCGCAAAGTACGGTGGAAATCTGATGTGGATCGCGACGATCGCCATCATTACGCAGGCCTTCTACAACATCGAGTGCGGTCGTTACGCACTGTACTGCGGCGAACCGGTGTTCACAGGGTTCATGCGAACTTTCCCTGGACCTCGATTCTGGATGGCAGTGACCGCCTTTCTTTGCCTCGCCTTTCTGATCCCCGGACTCTCCACAAATGCGGCTGTCCTTCTGGCCACGGTCTGGCTGGATCGCCCCCCCGGGCCCGAGGATTCAATGCTGGTCAATGGCATTGCGTATGCCTGCCTCGGATGTGTCGTGCTACCCGTTCTGATCGGCGGCAAGGTCTTCAATATGCTGCAGTTAATCATGACTGCCAAGGTCTTTATCGTCCTCGGCTTCTGCCTGTTGATGGGTGTGTGTTTCGTAGGGGCAGAGGGGTGGGGGAAAGTTTTCGGCGGCTTCCTGAAATTTGGTAACGTTCCTGTTCAGCTTCCGGACGGTAAAGAGGGAATCGGGAACATCTTCGATTCTCTGCTTTCCACCGGAGCACTGCCTGCCATTTCGCTGACCCATATCGCTACACTCGGTGCCTTCGCCGGATACGCGGGTGGGGGTGGTCTGAGCAATTCCTCCTACGGAAACTTCGTAAGAGACAAAGGCTGGGGAATGGGCAGCCAGGTTGGCGCCATCGCCAGTGCCGTCGGGGGACACCACATTACGCTGAGCCATACGGGAAAAGTGTTTCCGATCACTCCTGAGTCCCTGAAACGCTGGAATGGCTGGTGGAAATACATTCTCTCCGATCAGTGCATCGTCTGGGTTCCCGGTTGTTTCATGGGCATGGCTCTGCCTGCTCTAATGTCAATCGAATTCGCAAAGAACTCGCCAATGTACGGCAAGGAACTTCCGTACTCACAACCGCTGATTGCGGCGGACGGAGTCCTGCATACCGCAAGCCTTGGCTCATGGGCCCCAATTCTCTGGGGGGTGTCCATCTTCACCGGACTGGTCGTCTTCCTTCCCAGTCAGATGGCAATTGTTGATGACGTCGCACGCCGTTGGACAGATATCCTCTGGAGTGGAAGTCGACGGGTGCGAAATCAACTGAAGGACAACCAGGCGAGGGGTGTCTACTACACGATTCTGTTCGCGTACGTCATCTGGACGTTCATTACCGCATCCATCTTTCTGAGGTGGCCGGATGCGCCGAAAGTGATGGTAACGGTGATCGCCAACTTCAATAACCTCGCCCTGGCGATCACCTCGTTCCATATCCTCAGGATCAACTGCACGCTGCTTCCCGAACCCTTGCGGCCGCGCTGGTATTCACAAGTCGGGATTGCCTGCTGCGGTCTGTTCTATTCCGGACTGACAATCCTGATCGGCTGGTCCACCATCCTGCCAATGCTGAAGGCGGCCTTCTGAGAAAATTTCAAGCCATGGGGCCACCCTGAATGTTGGGCGTGCCCCAACCTGCCCGCTGCCCTGGGGGGCACCGTTTTGCGTCCGCTGATCAGAAAGGCAGCCCGGTAATCCGTTCCCAGGCCTCGATGTATCGCGCAGAAGTCTTTTGGACAACGTCGTCCGGAAGCGTCGGTGGAGGACTGTTTTTATCCCAGCCCGAGGTCTCCAGCCAGTCACGAACAAACTGTTTATCAAATGACGCCTGACCACGACCAGGTTGCCATGCGTCCGCCGGCCAGAACCGCGAACTGTCCGGTGTCATCACTTCGTCAATCAGAATGACTTTGCCATCCAGAAGGCCAAATTCAAACTTTGTGTCTGCAATGATGATGCCGCGGGAGGCAGCGTGTTCGCACCCTTTCGCGTAGATTTTCAGTGTCAGTTCCCGCAGTTCTTCTGCCAGACTTTTGCCAATCAGTTCGACTGTCCGCTCGAAGGAAATATTTTCGTCGTGCCCAGTCTCCGCCTTTGTGGCGGGGGTAAACACAGGCTCTGGCAGCCGGCTGCTTTCCTGAAGTCCTGCCGGCAGCCGGATTCCACACACCGTGCCCGACTGCTGATATTCCTTCCAGCCGGATCCCGAGAGATACCCGCGCGCAACACACTCGATCGGAATCACATTGGTCTTTTTCACGACCATGGTTCGGGACCGCAGTGCCTGAGTGTCTGTTCCCATCGGAAGCCGGACGCTGCCCGGATCGTCGCTCAACAAATGATTCTCGACGCCCAGGCGGTCAAACCAGAACCGACTGAGTCGTGTCAGAACCTCTCCCTTACGTGGGATTCCGTTGGGAAGCACGTAATCGAAGGCGCTGATCCGGTCTGTTGCGATAAACAGCAACACTTCGCCAAGATCATAGACGTCCCGAACTTTTCCGCGTCGTGGCGTCAGCCCCGGGATTTCACTTTGCAGCATGACCATGGTTCCACCAGATTCCATTCTATAACCGCGCGAACGCTGATCGACAGCCTCTGACGCTTCTGCCCGCAGTCGGCTTGAAAAATAATTCGCCGTTGATCATGAAGCCTGCCGATATGTGCGACCCTGAAAACAACCACCGCGCACTATTCAACCGATGGACGTGGCGGATTCTTCCAGTGCCCAGTCGGATCGGTTCCCCGGACAACAATTCCCTTATCATTCCAGTTCATCCCCGCCGTCACATACGCTGCAGCATATCGCAGTGTCAGCCCACATCGCCGACGCGTTGACAGATTGGCTTCAGAACCATGCAGCAACAGGTCATTATGAATTGATGCCTGACCGGCCTTCAGGTCGTCAACCACGACTGTTCCGTAGGACTCTGCGTTCTCGACCGTCTGGTCCAGAACGTTGTGTTCTTCGGGAGTGCTTCGGCGATAGGTCAGGTGCCCGGAATGATGTGAGCCGGCCACGAACTTCATACAGCCATTATCCAGATCAGCATCATCAATCGCCAGCCAGACAGTCACCGCATGGGAAGGCGAAAGAGGCCAGTAACTGGCGTCCTGGTGCCATGCGACCGCACGTCCATCCCCCGGCATTTTGCAGAAGAAATGCGATCCCCAGGCAACCACGTTGTCCCCCAGCAGATCGGACACGTGATCCACGATGACTGGGTTTGTGAGAATGTCGTAGACGCCGCCGTACTTCAGATGAGCCGTGCTGATGGAATAACTGTTGCCGCCAGAGGCGATCGTCTTTTCCAGAAGTCTGTCGAAGTAGGACCGAACTGCCAGGATTTGATCCGGCGAGTAGGCCGTGAATGGGCGCACAAAACCCTGACGGTTGTAACTTTCGACCTGGTCTTTTGTGAGCCTCGTGGCCCTTGCCGGATCGGCCGGATGGAACGCCAGATCTCGCTTGAGTCGTTCCAGTTCTGTTTCTTCCGGAATCACTTTGAAATCCGCTGTCGAGGCCATTACCTGCTCCTGTTATGTAAAATCTCTGCCCTGCGCAGGTTATCCTGGCGGAAGTTGGTTGTTGCGTCAAAACGTATCCGGTCAGCGATCATGGATTTTCCATGTGTGGATATGCCGGAACAGGTGATTTCCAGTTCAGAGCACAATACCGGCCTGGCCGTTCCATCAAGCCGCTTAGCGATAACGGTCTGACAGAGTTGTCTTTCCCGGCGGCAGATTATCAGGCCCTGCCCGCCGCGTCACGGAGACTTTCTGCGATATACCTCAAAACGCTGCGTGCGTACGTCGTCGTGCATGGACAGGAAATCTGCCGAGTACAAATCCATGAGAGTCACTTCGCCAGGCCTGTACTCGAAATCCCCAATCCAGTCATAATTTTGCTCCTGAAGCGACCACTCTTCAGCAAACCCCGGGGTCCTCCATGCATTGGGACCAAGTACCAGAAATGTAACGGAGCCATCTCCGGAGGCCGGCAGATTCACATGCCCCACAGGAAGTGCCGTCGCCCCGAACTGGTTCAGATGCATCAGCAATGCCGGCTCTCCATAGCCGTAAATCACCATCGGAATCAGCCGCAATGAGGCTGTGTCTCGCAGGGGCAACTCCACGGACTGAGTTCGTTTTCCCTGCAGCGATGACGCAGTAAATACCGTATTCGAAATCACTGTCCCGGGCCGAACGTCAATGCCTTCAGTGCTGGCAGCACAGGTGGAGGCTATGCGGGCGGCACTGGCCTCGATCGAATGACGGTCTCGGAAAAGGCTGCTGCTCAGCAGTTCAGACTCAGGAACAAAATCCAGCCCCCCATCCGGTCCCATGACAAGAAAGGAAGCCAGTAACGCCAGTGCCAGTAACCCAGAGGTAATTCTGCCGGCAATGCGTTCCAGAGGAGATAGTTCTCGGAATCCGCCTTCCATCGAGACCCCAGCATTGATGTTTACTTCGAGCCACCAACTGACGGCCCCGCTGCAGCCAGCCATACCGCCGTCATCAGCGGAAACAGTAACCGTGAATAGGGATGGTAAAGCGGCGTAACAAGGAGCATGCCCGCGAGCCATGCCACATTGATCCAGAAACCAAGAATCGGATCGATCCGGGAGCCTGTTGTGGGGGCGACATCCGGGCTTGTCATGACCTCAGTCCCGGAAAACTGTTGCCCCACAGAACTTCGACGCCGTCCTGTGAACGCCAACGGCCAGAGATACATTCCCGCGAGTCCACCGAGGGACATGCAGCACAGCAGCAAAGGAGTTCTGGCCCGCAGAGCGACAATCGTCATGGCCAGCGACACCACAAGAACTCTGCCCATCAGGCGAAAGACGGGCAATAGCCCGAGACTGTCGCTTTGTTTCTTCCGCCATGCTGCCTGCACAGCGTTCCACGTGAAACCTCGCCCCGCCAGACAGCGATAAAGCCCCGCAATGGCAAACCCCAGCCCCATGGAGCTGGCCCCCACAATTCCATCCATGCGAAACTGAAAGGCCAACTGCGCAGACAGCGTTGCCGACCATGCGGAAAACCCATTCATGTAGGCTTTGTGATTGGAGGCAACTGCCGAATACCCCCCCACGTCCAGAAGTGACCACCAGCATGGAAAAAACACCAGACAACTACTGGCTGTAATCAGGAGCTGCACTTTGAAAAGCGAAGTCAGTTTATGGCTCCGACGACCGGAAAAAAGCCACCAGGCCGACGACCCGGAAATCAAAATTGCCAATGGCAGCCAGCCAGTGTATTTGATCCACCACGCACAGCCACAGGCGACACCGCTGAGAATCGCCAGACGCCCGGACCGGCGATACACCGCCACGCTTCCCACCGCCACAGACAGCACAATGAAAAACAATGCAGGCACGTCGGTTAATGCCATACGGGAATAGAGAATGTGATAGTCCGATCCCGCACTCACAAACAACGCAAACAGACCGGCGGACTTGCCATACCAGGCACGCGCGGTCCACCAAAGCACCAGTGGTGTCAATGCTCCCAAAATCATCGCTGGCAGAAACGGAGCAACGGTGCCACAGCCCGGCACCAACGACGCCATTTCTATAAGAAAAGGCAGGCCCGGAGGGGCAAAAAATTGCCGCGATGGCCACGGAGTTCCGGCCACAGAATCATACCACAACGAAGACGCATAGACGCCTTCGTCAAAATGCTCCACCGTTTCCAGACCAGACTGCCAAAACCGGACAAAGCATCCCAACAAAAAAACACACAACACGATCAATATTTCCAAGCGCTGGGATCCACGCCGATTGGTGTGCAATGGCATTTTCAATTCCCGGATGGAGATACCGCCAAATTCAGTATTTCCAGCCACGTCGTTGATTCTCCCTCTGAATAACCGGGATTGATTTCCACAAATCACTATGGACTCAACCTCTTGCCCTGTTGCTCGCAGAATATCTCCGCGATCCGGATTTCTGAACCCGGAAATATCCCATGCACTGCCCACCAACACTGGCCATGCCATGAACCGGTTTAAGTGGGAAGATGAACTCGCATTCTACACGGTTAGGGGCAGAGTTTCATTCGCATTCTTCGTGCGACCGTCAGATTTGCCTTTCCAAACCCCGCTACTGGATCGCCAAATAGTTTCGCAAATCACTCCGCGGCAACAGTGAAATCAGCGTCTCCACCGTCAAGATGAGTTGCCTGGAACCAGTAAAAAACCAGTCCCAACGGCCAAACCACACGAACCGACTCAAAAGGCTACAGCCTCAAACAGGGGCTAGCCAACTCACCGCCTGCTGATTCCAGTCTCCAAGTCACCCAAAAGCGACGTACTGAATCGCAAAAACAAAAGTCAGTGGAGCTCAAAGACAAACCGCCGCAAAGCTTGCGGGTGGCCTGAGGCAGCGGGCCAGTCGGGAATGAAAGATAACCAGCTCTACGCACTTCAGACCTCACCGTTTCACGTGGAACGTCGTCCGAAAACACCAACCGAGAAGTCTCCAGGATTCCCGGATCGCCGTTAAAAAAAAGAGCCCGGGTGCGTGGCACCTAAACCACAAAAACGAGCCCAGGTGCGTGGCACCTAAACCACAAAACCCCCGTCGTTTCACGTGGAACCGAGCCGGGGGGGCGTGGAGAGAACCGAGCTTGGGTGCGGAGTCCGGGTGCGTGGCACCTGAACTACAAACACCCCGTCGTTTCACGTGGAACCGAGCCGGGGGTGCGTGGAGAGAACCGAGCTTGGGAACCCGCTTCAATCTGAGCCCGGGTGCGTGGCACTTGAATGCCGTGGCATCTCTCCGGGCCCATTCGTTTCACTTGGAACAGTCCGCGATAGCTCGGGATTCTTACCGCCGCCGGATCCCCGAGCCCGAAATCGCGGACCGCCAGGAGCGTCCCCGGTTCGCCCCAGCGTGCGGGGCTGATCCGCGAAGCTCAGAATTTCAGAATCTCGGCAAACCGGCAGGGAGTCCGTTGGTTTCTGTTGCTGAACTTTGGCTTTGGGTTATGCTGTCAACAGGACGCAAACAATCGCTGCAGTTCTTCCAGCCAGGGCGATTCCGTTTAGATGGTATTTGGATGGGATGCTGTTGAGCTTTGGATGCTGTTGAGCTTTGGATGCTGTTGAGCGACTGCCATTTGACGCCCTGCGTCTTCTTCGCCAGTCATCGTTTTTCTTTTGGTCTTAATGAAGTGGTCCATGTCTGAAACTGATCCCTCAAAGCTGTACGATGCCGCAATTCAGCTCCGCAAGTCAGACAATCCTGACGAGTTCATCAATGCGCTTCAGCACATTCTGACGCTGCATCCAAACCATGTGCAATCACACATGGCACTCGCCGTGTTTCAGCAGAAGCAGGGACGGTTTGACCAAGCCATCCACCATGCCTGCAAAGTGGCAGAGATTGAGCCGAATGATGCGTTTTCGTTCACTCAGCTTTCGGTGATTTATCAACGCTGTGGGAAGATCTTGGAGGCGGAAGACGCCATGGCCAAGGCGCGCCTGATTCAGGGAAATCCAGGCCATAAGCACTAACGAAAAGACAGTGCCAAAGACAGTGCCACACTGACCTCGCTTTGAAATCCTGGCTGAAGTGAGATCAGATCCGGGAGAATGAAGTGCGGACTGCGCCAGGTCTTCTGTCGCTCCTGAGGCGGCTTACCTGGGGTGGCACGGCAAGGTGTGGGCTTACGGCATCGCCATGCGAAGGCTTTGAACCATAGTCTGGCAGACCGTTTTTGACCGATCAGAACCATCGCAGACAGCTCCGCGAACAGCCAGCAGATCCGGTGCAATCCCCTGCAGCAGGGGCAGATGCGGAAGTCCGAGTCGCCCAGCGAGGGCGAGCCTTAAACCAAGAACCGTGCAGCGCTGCCGGAGTTTCAACAACTGTTCCGGCGAAACCCAGTTGAACAGGGTTGTCGTGTCTTTCACAAACGTGTCCAGCAGAAGTACACGACAGCCTGTGGCAGCAGCGGCTTCCAGGATTTCCTCAATGGAAGGTGAGCCGGCTCGGTCAGCGTCTGCGTAGGCCACCGCGACCCAGTGCACAGAGCCCGGAAAGTGTCTGCGAAAATCCAGCCACTTCGCTTCCCAATCAGGAATCTGACGGGCCGTAGAGAGGCCAACTTTCAGAAAGTTCAACCCGGGAATTGCGAAGCCCTGTGCCTGAGTGTGAAGCAGTTCTGGGTTGCCAATCCACTCATGCAGCTCCCCAAGCGCGGCACTGCAGCGAGGCGCCTGGCGTTGCTGGCAGCAACGCGACACAATGGCAGCAATTGATTCGAGGGGTGCCATACCCAGAGATCCGCGGGAAGGCTCTTTCACGTCGATGATATCGGCGTTGCCTGCGATAGCAGCATCCGCTTCGTCGACATCTCGAACAGACACCAGAAGTTGCACAGGAAGTGACCTTAACGGGACATGGCAGGGGATAGCGGAACTAAGGACTGACGAACAGTAACGGACGCGGTTTACTGCATCTGTGTCAAATTCGGCCGGCGTACCGATTTAGAGCCTTCGGCCAGATGCGAAGCCTGTGACTGCAGGGTTTTGGTGGACAGGATGTGTCCATCACTGCGTTGCCGCGTGCTGATACGACATCAGATCTGCAATGGAGTTGCAGGCTGGGGCTGCAGTGAACTGGCCAGATATCAAAAAAAGAACCCCCGGCATTCCTGAGAACAGACGGGGGTTGTATCGCTCGGAGCAGCAACGGCTCTGGATTACAGGTCCGGAGCAGCCTCTTCGGCTTCCCCTTCGACCTCTGCGACCTCTTCAACTTCTTCGCCTTCGATATCGAGTTCTACGTCGAGATCGATGTCTTCGGCGCCTTCCACTTCGACTTCAGCACGAACTTCTTCTTCGTGATCTTCGTCCGGCGTTACAGCCGCTGTCTGAAGGATTGGCGTTCCATCGGGATTGAGAGCTTCTTTCATGGGCTGCATGAAATAGCGTCGCTTTCCCTTTGCCAGGAGAGCATTGAGAAGTTCTTCAGCCTTTTCCTTCTCGTAGTAAAGGAACCGCCCTTCTTCTCTCATCGTGCTGCTGTAGACAACCCAGACGATTCGGCGGCGCTGCATTTGTTCTTTTGCGCGCTTCGTCCTGGGCTTTGCAGCCTTTTTCTTTTTGGCGGCTACATCCTTCTTATCGCCTTTGGATGCTCTTTTTTTGCCAACGCCGTCTGTCTTCTCCTCTGAAGATTTGCGGCTTTTCTTCTTCACGCCATCCGCATCAGCAGCCTCAGCTGCTTCAACTTCCCGGCGCATTGCTAAACGACTTTTTGCCATGGTTGTTACCAGATATTCCGGAGATCTGTCAGCCCAGCGCCCTTCGCCGGCTGAATACTAAACAGTGCAAATGCACTTTATTCTTGCACAGAAACCATGAAAACGCTGAATCAACGGGGGCTAGTTTCTGGCGCTGGGATGCGGAGAATAGCAGCAAAACACCAGAGAATCTACCTTCAATTCACCCCAACCCCGGGTTTTACACCCGAAGTTGTATCATAACCTGTTTTCTGAATGATGTTTACGTCAAATTCACAGTGATAAATGTGCTTTTCACAATTGAGGGATTTTCAGTCAAAAAACACGCAGCCGTTTCTGACAGTGAGTGTGTCAGGAATTTTGGGTTCCGCAAGTGAAAACGGCACTGAGTGTTCCGGTTCACTGCATATTGAGGGAACCTTCGGAGTGCCGGGCTTCCGTTGTTGGCCAGGTTCGGGAGATTCCTGACTCTGTTGTGTTTCCTGTTGATATCATCGCTGAGATCGCTGCGTAGAGACCCTTCCTGGATCAGAAGAAACGGATTTGACTCGTTCCACGACACTCCGGATCGCCTCTTTCATCCGCTCGCGATCAACCGTGTGTATGTCGATGGGTTTACCGATTCGTTCCAGCATGGTCAGCGTGAGTCTCCCACCAAGGTGCTGCCGAAACTCTTCCAGTCCTGCGAAGAGTTCTTCGGTCCTGCTGACGGCCGGATGGTCGATCAGGAGTCCGAGGCCTTCCAAAGTCTGCAGCACCAGTGAGGCTTCCTCGGTTGGCAGGCCATGGACGAGGCTGGAATAGACGGTATCCACGGCCACACCAATCGCGACGGCTTCTCCGTGACGCAGTGAGAATTGTGACATTGCTTCAAGTTTGTGCGCCGACCAGTGTCCGAAGTCGAGCGGTCTGGCTTCGAGCATTTCGAAAGGATCGCCGCCCTTTGTAATATGCTGAAGGTGCCACAAAGCCGATTTTTCGATGGCCGCCCAGGCCTCCGGGCCCCTCTCGGAAATGCCCGCAGTGTTGTGCAGAATCCAGTCAAAAAACGCGGGATCCTTCAGCAGAGAAACCTTAACCGCTTCTGAGAATCCGCAGCGAAAATCTCGATCCCCGAGGGTCTCGAGCATTCGTCGATCATTGATCACGCCCCAGGGAACGGCGAAAGCCCCCATCCAGTTTTTCTTCTGGAACAGGTTGACCCCGTTTTTCACGCCGACTCCGGAATCCGCCTGAGCAAGCGTTGTTGTGGGGATACGAATCAGACGCAGGCCACGATGGGCGATTGCCGTCGCAAAGCCAACAGCATCCAGAACGGCTCCGCCACCCACGACCACCACGTAACTGCGTCGATCCAGATCGGCCTCATTCATGACTTTCAGCATGCGTTCAAGAACATGCACATCATTCTTGATTGCTTCCCCGCCAGTCACCAACTGCGGATTTCCACAGGAATTGAACCTCTCGGAATTCCTGCGGCAGAATGCATGAATCCGCTGCCGAAGGTCGGGATTCGCCGCAGCAACACACTCATCCAGCCAGAACTGTACGCGTGGCGTACGGTCTTCAGACGACTCGATCAAGTCTGCAAGAACGTCGGAGTCTGCCCCAAAGATATCCTCCGAAAATCGCAGGCGATGACAGAATGAGACGGAAAACGGGACGTCAGCAGTGTTGGATGGGGAATTGAGCATGACCGGTGGGATCTCTGAAGACGTTGGCGGGAAATTAAATTCTGGCGGAAGACGTTCCGCTGCACGGTTCTTTCCGAATCCGTTCGCCTTGTGAGTTCTGCGAAGTCCTTTCTCGCAGGTCTAAAGATTCTGTCGTCTGTCAACCTGTTGTGAACTGCAATTCCATCGAAAACCAAAATTTTCCATCGGGGACCATTGTCGGAACAGGAGTTTGCAATGCTGGGGGATCCCGGAGTTTTGGGCAGGCACCAGTCCCTTCGGATTCTGAAACATTCACTCCTGCGAGACAAGCCACATTCCCGCTGAAACGCAAAGGCCTGGAGTCCGGGGTAGCTGCATTTCCCAGACATTGTTTAGCGTGATTGAATGTGGAGTCCAGTCAAAAACGCGTCCCCAGGACTTGCCCTGATGATTTCGCGGGACCTGTACGGAATTCCGCAGGACAGTTTACCACCGGAATGTCATGTTGCCCGGGGTGATCTTTTGATTCGAGAAGGTTCATGCCCTGAATTTTATGGGATGCGTCGGGTTCTGCCTTTCCCTCAGAATTTGACCTGTTGGAGCTACGAGGTTGCCAGCAGAACAGAATTGAGGCGGAAAACTGTACAGATTGAAAGAGTGTTCCGGGATTGGTCAATGTTCAATGTTCGGCGGAAGGCGGCGGCCGGAGGAAGGCGTTCCGGATCAGAGAACTTTGTCCACTTAGTAAAGAGGGCTATGCATGGCGTTCGCCGCAGGGCCGGAAGTGGTCTGAAGTTCTTCATCAATTTTCCTGCGAAGTACCTGATACGTTTTTCGGGGGGGATGTGTTTGTGAGGGTCGTGATGGCAGTACGGAATTTGAGGGCGAAATAGAGTGGTGACCGTGTCGGACGAATCTAAGGGAGTCCCGCAATTGCGCTCAGAGGATAGCTCACAAAAAACGGGACAATATCGTCGCAAGTTGTTTTAAGAGAACGGTTTGCGGTTTTCTATCGCTGGCATATTTCCGGGAATGGTGACGGCTTCGGCGAGCCGGGAAATGGCAAAGTCGATACAGCCGTCATACCCGGGCACAGATCGCCCAGTAACCGGCAAACCCTGCGCTTTGCCTCAGTTGCCCATTCTGCGCAGGTCGAAAGTAATTGCGGCGTGATAAAGGAGTCAGCAAAGGAATCACAAGGATTCTGGGTGCTGCGTGTGCATTCAGGGTGATTTTCAAGCGACCTCCGAAAGAACGATGTCAGGAGAATTTGAGATGAAGGCAATTACACTTACAGCTGCTCTGGTGGTACTCTCTATCGCCAACAGCGCACAGGCCGGTCTGTTCGGTCTGTTCAAGCATGACAATGGATGTGGCTGCAGCGTTGAAGCAACCTGTGCAGCTCCTGCTGCTTGTGGCGACAACGGTTGTGCTCCAACCTGTGCAGCTCCTGTTGACCCAACATGTGCAGCTCCTGCTGCTTGTGGCGACAACGGCTGTGCACCAACCTGTGCAGCTCCTGCTGCTTGTGCTGACAATGGCTGTGCACCAACCTGTGCAGCTCCTGTTGAGCCAACCTGTGCAGCACCAGCGGTCTGCGGTGACGGATGTGGCAATGGCTGTGGAAGCAGCTGCGGCTGCGAAAAGAAGAGCTGCTTCAAGCTGCCAAAGATTAAGCTGCCTAAGCTGCACATGCCGAAGTTCCGCCTGCCAAAGCTGCACTTGCCAAAGCTGAACTGCGGCAGCAACAACTGCGGTTCTTCCTGCGGAACAGGCTGCGAGCCAACTTGTGCTGCTCCAGCTGTCTGCGGTGACAACGTCGTCGAAGGCTGTGCACCGACCTGTGCAGCTCCGGTAGAACCAACCTGTGCTGCTCCTTGCGACGGCTGCAAGTAGTTCTGGTTGGCGTAAGGTGAGGTGGTTAGCCAACGTGATGAAGTGATTCTGGCCGGTGAGGGAGCAACAGTCATGAGTTGCTCCCGCCGTCCCCGAAAAGCCGAGTGCGGTAAGTAAGTTTCGAGAGGACCTGGTCAGACGAGTAGTCACGGTTAATAGCCCAGCCTTCCGCCCCGCAATGCTGAGATAAGTGAGGCAACTCACATGGGGAACACGCCGTTCGGGATTCGTCCCGGCTAGCGGTTCCACCAGTAACGGATCAGCAATCAGGGTGGAACCGTTGGAGACAACAGACGGCGATGATTCCGCTTCCTGGCGAATCATCGCTGTTTCTGTTTTAAGCCTGCCCGGGATGCTGCAGACTGCAATTCTGCCCCGGGGCTGGGTTGAATATTCAAGGGGTGAATTTGGGCTTGAGATCTTCATGATGAAGAATCTCGCTGAATCCACAAACCCGGAAGTAACAGTGATAATCTAACGCCGTGATCACAAAGCCCCTGCCTCTGACGAGTCGCAGCGGCAGAGCACTTAGCTCCCGCTTCGGATTCCTGCCAATTGTGAATTCCCGGGGTTTGGTTGCGTCCCGGGCGAAAACGCCACAGAATAGGCAGAATCTTCGTGCCCCTGGCGGCCGGTTTGATGCCGGATTATCTCAGGTCGTGCGATTCAACGCTCAGAAATCCTCCCTTGGTGTTCCTTCCCAAAACACTCTAACCGGAAGTTCTTCATGTCTTCGCCTCCGGCTCTAAAGCTGACGCCCGTTCAGTGGCTGATTTGTACGATTGCATCGATTGGTTTTGCATTCGACATTTATGAATTGTTGATGCTGCCGCTGATCGTGAAATCTGCGATTGCAGACCTGCATCCCCAAATTGGCTCGCCGCAGGATTGGTTACCTGGGGGACCGATGTACGTCAACTGGGCGCGAATTCTATTTTTCGTGCCCGCAATTGTCGGCGGAACCTTCGGTCTGCTCGGGGGCTACATGACGGACCGCCTTGGACGTCGTAGTGTTCTGACATGGAGTATTCTGCTTTATGCATTCGGAGCGTGTGCCGCAGGATTTTCGACCAGCCTTTATCATTTGCTGTTTTTCCGCTGCTGCGTGTTTGTGGGGGTTTGCGTGGAATTTGTCGCGGCCGTTGCCTGGCTGGCGGAACTGTTCCCGAATCCTGAACAGCGTGAGAAAGTCCTGGGATACACTCAGGCGTTTTCTTCCCTGGGCGGAGTTCTGGTCGCTGTGATGGCGGCTCTGGCAGGTCAATATGCAGAAAGCTTTCCAGCAATTCATGGCGTGAACGCGGCATGGCGCTACACGCTGATTTCGGGACTGATTCCGGCCATCCCCCTCATTGTGGTGCGTCCATTCCTGCCGGAATCCCCGGCATGGCAGAAAAAACGCCAGGAAGGCACATTAAAGCGCGCCAGCATTCTGGCTTTGTTCAGTCCGGAACTGCGGCTGACGACGCTGGTGACCACAGTTGTGTTTGCAACGACATTCGGACTGGCGTTCGGCGCCATTCAGCAAAACCCTCAGATTCTGGCAGGGCATATTGATGTCCAGAAGTCAGTGGCCAAAGAACAGGAAAATCGAAAAACGCTGGCGGCAGAAGCCGGCAAGACACTGTCACCGAAGGAGCTGGGGGCAATTAAGGGCAATGTCACCGACAAACTCACTGCCGGCGTCCAGACCTGGCAGGAAATCGGCGGCCTGTTCGGACGATTGTTGCTGGCCATTCTTGCAGTGCAGATTGTCAATCGGCGCACCCTGTTCCGGGTGTTTCAGATTCCCAGTCTGCTGTTTGTGCCGGTGTTGTACTGGTGGCTTTCCAATAATCTGCAGACCGAGGGAAGTTTGGTTTGGTTCCGATATGCCATTTTTGCAGCAGGCGTGCTGGTTGTTGGGCAGATGAGCTTCTGGGGTAACTACATTCCACTCGTGTTTCCTGTGCACCTCCGCGGCACCGGGGAAAGTTTTGCCGCCAACATCGGCGGACGCGTTTTTGGAACAGCAGCCGCCTTTATTACTCTCACTCTGTCAGCGTCGACTCCCCCTAATCCGGCGAAGATCGCTTTGATGGGGGCCTGTGTCGCCGGGGCCTATGCCCTCATTGGAGCCGTTTTCACAGCGTTTCTGCCAGATGCACTGCCAGAAACAGAAAACCACTGAAGGATTCTCTGGGACCGGTGGCGGCGGTTCTGATGGACACGCCGCTGCCGCAGTGTTTTTTGCCATTTGTTCACACACCGGATACAGTAGGTGCCAGTACCACTACCGGCACCACTGCCACTGGTGGATGCGACGTCATGATCTGATGGCACACGTAGAAGCCGGGCTGCGTCAGGGATGTGCTGCTCTACAAGGTCAGCAATCCTGCTGCTTCGCATCAGCGCTGCCACTGGTGTGTTTTCGTCGGTGTCTGGTTTCCGGAAAGTCCGTCAGCAAGGGAGTCGTCTGATGAAGATCACCCGTATTGAAGCGATTCCGGTCAGTGTGCCGTTGAAAGCCGGAATGACTGCAAAGACGGCCCATGGTGAGCATGTCACCTCGCCGTACGTGATCGTGCGTGTTCATACGGATCAGGGGCTGATCGGGCTGGGTGAAGCCACTGTCTCCGCGTTATGGTCCGGAGAGACTCAGGGAACGGTCCTGACATTGATCCGTGAATACCTTGCGCCGGCTTTGATTGGTCGTGATCCGCGCGACATCACGGCAATTCGCAGGGCGATGGATTTTCTGGTCAAGCTAAACCCGTTTACCAAATCCGCTCTCGAAATGGCGATGTGGGATCTGGCTGGAAAATCGGCTGGTCTTCCAGTCTACCAACTTCTGGGCGGCAAGGTCCGGGACCGGGTGCGGATCAAGCTGGTGGTCTGGGCTCGTGACCTTGAGGGGTCTCGTCGGATGGCCGAGCAGCATCTGGCCCTGGGAGTTACCTGCGTGAAGGTCAAAACGGGGCTCGATCCCGAGACCGACATTGCTCGTGTTCGCGCAGTGCGGGAAGTCTGTGGCCCGGATATCCCGTTGACGATTGATTCGAACTGTGGCTGGACGATACAGCAGGCGCGGTACTGTCTGCGGGAATTGCGGGACGTCAATTTGTTGCTGGCGGAGCAGCCGATTCCTCCGGGTGACTTTGCCGGTCTGGCAGAATTGCGGCGGGAGTCCGTCGTGCCGATTATGGCCGACGAGAGTGTGTTTACCCTGCAGGATGCATGGCAGCTGTCGATTCATCGTGCAGCCGATATCTTCAGCGTTTACCCTGGCAAGCACGGTGGGATTTCGGCAACTGCGGACATCGTGGCGATTGCGCGAGCAGCGGGTCTGAGATGTACGATTGGAAGTAATCTGGAACTTGGCATTGGGACAGCTGCGATGCTGCACGTAGCCGCGGCGTTTCCGGAAGTCGACACGGATGCGTTTCCCGCCGACACAATTGGCCCTTTCTACCACGACGCAGATCTGATTACGCAGCCGTTGCAGCTGGGGCCCCCGGCGGCTCTGGTCCCTGACGGTCCTGGTCTGGGTGTGGAGCTGGATGACAAACAGCTTGAGCGATGGAGAGTCGACTGAATCGGATCTGTCCCTCCGGACTCATTTGATAGAATTGGGACTGCATCTGACAGGCATTTGATGGCTGGTGTTTCGCAAACATGACAAAGCAATCCCGGGAAGATGTTCATACCAGCGTTGCCTGCACGCGCTGTGGATGTGTCTGCGATGATCTTCGGGTCACGGTTCGGGACAATCTGATTCACGATTTTTCGCCGGGCTGTGAGTTGGCGGCCCCCTGGTTTCAAAGCTTTGGGCAACTGCCACTTTCGGCAGCAGCGGAAATTCGCAGCACACCGACAAACACAGAGGTCGCGGTTCAGCATACAGCGGAACTGCTGACACGAGCACGATCTCCCCTGTTCTTTGGGCTCTCGCGTTCCAGTACGGATGGGCAGCGAGCGGTTTGCGAACTGGCAGATGAATTGGGAGCAACGATCGACACAACGGCCTCACTGGGACACGGGCCGTCCATCATGGCGTTTCAGGCGGCCGGCGAATGTACCTCGACGCTTGGCGAAGTCCGACACCGCTCTGACCTTGTCATTTACTGGGGCAGCGATCCTGTTACCAGTCATCCGCGGCATCTGGAGCGAATTGTGAACGCGGCGGGTCTGGCCGTACCGCGGGGGCGTTCCGGGCGTCGGCTGATTGTGGTGGATTCCGCTCGGACTGCGACGGCCGAGACAGCGGATCAGTTCATTCGGATTGACCGCGGGAAAGACTTCGAGGTGCTCTGGGCCCTGCGACTGCTGATTCAGGGCAAAGATTTGCAGGAGCCATTGATTGGCGGCGTACCGGTGGAGGTGTTGAAGGGCCTGTGTGAACAGATGAAGGCCAGTCACTACGGCGCCCTCTTTTTTGGTGTGCAACTTGCTGAAGGAGCCACGGGGCATGCGTCGGTGGAAGCGCTGCTGCGGATGGGCACGGAGTTAAACGCCTTCACGCGGTTTGTGGTGCGTCGCATGCGAGTTCCCGGGGACGTCACTGGAGCCGACAGCGTGTTGTGCTGGCAGACAGGATATCCCTTCAGCGTCAGTCTCAGTCGCGGCTATCCTCGCTATAACCCTGGCGAATATTCTGCTGAGTCGATGCTGGCGAGAGGTGAAGCAGACTGCCTTGTGCTGGTCGGCGGAGAGCGCGTCTCCAGATTCTCTGCAAAGGCGCAGCAGCGCCTTGCTGAGATTCCGGTGATTCTGCTGGACCCGGCGGGAGTTGACTGGCCCTTTGCAGTGGACGTGCGATTTAACACTGCCGTTTACGGAATCCATCGGCGTGCCACGGCGTACCGGATGGACGAAGTACCGATTCCACTGCGTCAGATTCTGAAATCAGACCTGCCATCGGACGACGAGATCCTGCGGGCAGTCTTGCGGATCGTGCAGAAAACGCCGCGGCGATGAATGCGATTTTGTCGGAATTTCTGATTGTCGGGCAGGAGACGAACCTGCCAACCGGAGCCTCGCGCAGGGCCGTATCTTGCAGAATTCCCCAAAATTGCGTCTCGCGGCATGGAAAACTCACTGAATAATCCCGTTTCTGAGTGGTTTTATAGACCCGACAGGGATAGCGGGGTAGACTTCAGGCACTGGCGGTGCCTCATCGCCATTGGGTTGGGACATTTGCTGAGCCGCCGAATCCTCATGCGGCCGTCAGAGTTCAGCAGTGAACCGTCCATATTCATGGGACGAAAACTTATGAAACCGGCGTTCCAGTGCCCATCCTGTCAGTTTAGATTTCGAGCGGACGCCGCTTATGTGGGTCGTCGGGTTCGGTGTCCAAATCCCGCCTGCCGCACACCGATGGTGCTGTCAGCAGGTTTGCAGCATCCGGGGGGGCCGATCCCGGAGTCAGCCGCGCCTTCAAAGCAGGGAGCCCCTTCGCCGGGGACAACCGCCGCTGTTGGCAGGCAGTCGCTGACAGCAAAGCCGGAACGTCCCCCTGCTCAGGTGGATCCCACACAATCCCGGGCAGCACAGCGGCAGCGTCGAAATCTGATGCTGGCCGGCCGGCCTCCGCTACTGAACCGAGCAACTGCTCGTGGCCGTCTTCGGATAATCGCTGCTGTGATTCCGTTGATGTTACTGGTCGCTGGGTTGGGCATTCGCTTCGTGGGGCAATCAGACGCTGCAACCACTGTCGGCCTGCAAGCCGCTGGCATTGCAGCATCGGCAGCAGAACCGAATCGCACAACATCGCTCACCGTGGCGCAGCTTGCGGAAGTTCAATTGACCGCGATAAAAACGGCAGAGCAGGAGCAGCTGGAAAAGCGTCAGCGGGCCGTCGAAGAAAAGATCCGTCCGTATCTCGAAAAGTACTGTTATGAATGCCATGGGAAAGATTCTCAGGAATCCGGCATTACGGTGCATGAGTTGATCGCAGCGGACGATTTTCTTCGCGACCACACAAAATGGGAACGGGTCTATCGAATGATCAATGCGGGAGCCATGCCGCCTTCGGACCACAACTCGCAGCCGGAGGAAGCCGTTCGAAAGGAAGTCACGCAGCTGCTGTATAATGAGCTGTACAACTTCGACTGCAATCTGGTCAGGCATTCCGGCCGATCGACTTTGCATCGTCTGAATCGGGCGGAGTACAACAACACTATTCGGGACCTCTTTGGACTAACCATCACCCCGGCCGACAAATTTCCTCAGGACGACGTTGGCGAAGGGTTTGACAACATCGGTGATGTCCTCAGCGTTCCGCCACTGTTGATGGAAAAGTATCTTGACGCAGCCGAGGAGGTGGCGGCGACGGTCATTGACACTCGCGATTTTTCAAAGGGTCTGAAGCAGACTTTTATGGCGGGCCAGTTTGTCAATTCCGGCAACGGACAGACTCCTGACGTTGATGGCGAAGGCTTTGCCGTACTCGCAACCAACGGGACCTTCGCGGTGAAAGTGAACGCACCAACGGATGGTCGTTACACGATCCGAATGGAGGCGTGGGCCACGCAGGCGGGCGACGAAACGGCGAAGATGGGTTTAATGATTGATCGGAACAACACAAAGGAATTTGAGGTTGCCGGACATCGTAAGACGAAGATCTTTGAAGAGACTGTAGAGTTAAAAGCGGGCGAGCACGAACTTGCGGGCGCATTTCTGAACGACTTTTACGCCCCGGAAGCGACAGAGCGTCGGCGTGACAGAAATCTGGCGATTCGGATGATGGAACTGACAGGCCCTGAAGGCGGTGCCGGAGAGCTCTGGCACGACACGCACAAGAAATTCGTGACGTCCAGACCATCGGAAACGAAGACCGCTCGCCAGGCAGCAGCTGACGTCCTGCGACCGATTTTGTACCGTGCATTTCGCCGTCCGGTCACGGATGCGGAAGTGGATCGATTTGCGGGGCTTGTGGAAAGTACGATTTCTGCTCAGGGGGAAACCTACGACTACGGACTGTTTGTCGCGATCCAGGCCATTCTGGTATCCCCCGACTTTTTGTTTCGCATGGAAGCGGACCCAGCGGAAGGCCAGAGCGAACGCGATTTAAACGACTATGAAGTGGCATCGCGTCTGTCCTATTTTCTCTGGAGCAGCATGCCGGACGAAGAGTTATTTCAGGTGGCGGAAAACAAGCGGTTACTGGACCGTCAGATTTTGCGAACGCAGATTGAGCGGATGCTGAAGGACCCGAAAAGTGCCTCGTTGAGCCGCAATTTTGCAGCGCAGTGGCTGAACCTGCGGAATCTGGCAGATGTGCGGCCCAATCCCGAAGTGTTTCCGGAGTTCGATGAGCCTTTGCGGAGTTCAATGGGACGAGAGACTGAATTGCTGTTCAACACGATTGTCAGCGAAAACCGCTCGATTGAGGAATTTCTGTCGGCGGACTACACCTTTGTGAACGAGCGTCTGGCGAAGCATTACGGGATCAGCGGTGTGCAGGGGGAAGAGTTTGTGCGAGTCTCGCTGGCCGGGACTCAGCGAACAGGGGTATTGACGCATGGTAGCGTACTGACCCTGACCTCCAACCCGGGGCGCACAAGTCCGGTGAAGCGTGGGAAATGGATCCTGGAGAACATTCTGGGGCAGGTTCCGCCGCCACCGCCACCGGGAGTTCCCGCCCTGGAAGAGGCCAGTGGGGACGTCAGTCAGCTAAGTCTGCGCGAGCGGATGGAGATTCACCGCAAGGATCCCGGATGTGCCTCGTGCCACAAGACACTGGACCCACTGGGAATGGGGTTTGAAAACTTTGATGCGGTGGGAAGATGGAGAGACCAGGAGGCTGGGAAAAACGTCGATGCTTCGGGGGATCTTCCGGATGGGGCGAAGTTTTCCGGCCCCGCCGAGTTAATTTCGATTCTTCGCGGTCAAAAAGAAGATTTTTACCGAAGTTTTGCAGAAAAGCTGATGACCTACGCCCTGGGACGCGGACTTGAGTACTATGACAAGTGTGCCGTAGACGGGGCCGTGGACAGCATGCAGCGGGAGGGAAATCGCTTTTCTGCGCTTGTGGAGGGCATCGTGGTATCCGATCCTTTCCTGAAACGAAGTCGTACCAGAGAATCGCATGCGACGACTGCTGCCGCACCGTAGCTGGTTCTAATCGTCAAAGTCCTGTTATCTTGCCTGCCCGGAAGAATTTGCCTGCCTTTTTGCTTTTTGGTTCCATTTGCAAGGGAATCTGTCCAGAATACAGGTAGCGGAGGATCAGTCTGTGAGCGACAGAACCGACCGAGTGGTTTCATCCACCACGCAACGTCTTTAGCTCGCCTCCTGTCAGCCGTAACTTGTTGATGTCGCAGAAGTCTTTTAGATCTCTGCGAATGGGCGGGCTTCCCGAAGCCACTTTCCGTGAATCATCATCCCAGCCTCAGTGGTCAAACAGGTCTCTGAAACCAAAGGAAGTTCGCTATGAGAAGACGCATCCTTCATCGTCGCATGATTTTGCGGGGTCTTGGCTGTGGAGTTGGGCTACCATTTCTGGAAGCGATGACACCTTCGCGGGCGGTTGCAGCGGCGATGTCCGAGACGCGGCCGGTCCGCATGGCGTTTTTGTTTTTCGCCAACGGTGCGATCATGGACAAGTGGCGTCCAACTGGCGACGGTGCGGACTTCCAGTTTTCGCCAACGCTTGAACCACTGGCAGAGGTTAAGAATAACCTGCTGATCCTTGAAGGACTCACTCAGCATCATGCCCGGGCCAATGGTGACGGTCCCGGCGATCACGCGCGCAATGCCAGTGCCTTTCTTACGGGTGCGCAGCCCAAAAAGACATCTGGTGCGGACATCAGTGTGGGGCAGTCGATTGATCAGGCGATTGCCGAGCGAATTGGCAGTCAGACGCGACTGCCATCACTTGAACTGGGAATCGACCGCGGGCGAAATGCCGGCAACTGTGACTCGGGGTACAGCTGTGCCTATTCCTCAAACATCTCCTGGAAGTCCGCCACGACTCCGTGTTCCAAAGAGAACAATCCGCGTCTGGCATTTGAGCGAATTTTTGGCAATCCAGAGCAGGCTGCCGACAACGAACGGCGGCGGAAGAACAGAGCGAGTATTCTGGACTTGGTTGGGCAGGACACAAAACGCATTCAGCCGATGCTGAGTGGAGCGGACCGTCAAAAGCTGGACGAATACTTCACAAGCCTGCGGGATGTGGAGCTACGGGTCGGCCGAGCAATGGAAGGACCAAAAGAGGTGCCGGAACTGGCACTTCCGGATGGCGTGCCTGCAGAATTAACCGAGCATATCAATCTGATGTTCGACATTCTGACTCTGGCCTTCCAGACAGACTCGACGCGAGTGGCCAGTTTTATGCTGGCAGACGCAGGAAGTAACCGGACCTATCCTGAGGTGGACGTTCGGGACGGACATCACGAGTTGTCGCACCATCAAAATGACGCAGAGAAGATGGAAAAAATCTCCCGCATCGACCGTTTTCTGATCGAGAGGTTTGCGCGCTTCCTGAAGAATCTGAACGGGATTGATGAAGGCGGTCGAAGTCTGCTGGATAACAGCATGATCATGTACGGCAGTGCGATTTCGGACGGGAATCGGCACAACCACGACGATCTTCCAGTCCTTCTGGCGGGTGGTGGCGGCGGAACAATTCGTGGTGGACGATACGTGAAGTACGACAACGAAACGCCGCTCAACAATCTCTATCTTTCGATGGCACAGCGGATGGGTGCCGGAATCGATCAGATTGGGGACAGCAAGGGCTTGCTGTCGCAGCTTGATTAAGAGGAATTTCCTGACGGCGATGTTTCAGCGGATAGGAACTGTCTGTGTGGACAGGTTATTCAGGCGACTTCTCGACGGGTCTGGTGAACGGGACGAAATCGTGCAGGCGATAAAACCTGTCAATGAGCAGGGGCTCTGAATCGCATGGGGGTCATTCAGTTTCTTGCGGAACGTACAGATCTGTTAGTCGCTGCGTCGTCGTCATCCCTTGTGGATTTTTTGACGTATGACGGGCGAGTAACCCGGTCGAAGGTATCGCTTGAGGGCAACCTGTTCCGCTGTGAGCGTCTGGGCTCTGAAAGTGGTCAACTGCGACTGCTCTGGCCGCGTTTTGACGGCGGCAGACAGGTGATGCACAGCACGAGTTTGCGAGAGCAGGCTGTTCCTTACGAGTTGGAACTTGAGCTGGCGCGGGGGCAGTTGTCACGGCTTCGAAATCAGTACTCTGTCTGGCACAGTTCGGGGCTGCAGTCCTCAGGTATTCTTGAAGAATTGATTCGCGAATCGCATCGCTCGTTTCGTTCCGCGGCCCTGCGTGCAGAGGTTCCGGAAACATCTGTCGCGGCAGCCGTGTTATCGCTTGAACTGTCGGCGAGGGCAGCGGACCTGCTGTGCGAATACTATGTGTCCCAGAGAATTGAGTTTCGTCGGCAGCGGGCTTCGCGAATACCGGTATTTTTAGGCGCACATCTGGATTCCGTTCCAGAGAACGAAGATCTGTTTCTGCGGACATTCGGCGCCGTTCAGGTGGACACATGCTGGAAGAATCTTGAGCCTGACGACGGGCACTATGAATGGGACAGGCTGGACGAGCTGGTTGCCTGGGCACAGGAGCATCGTTTGTTTCTGATGGGTGGGCCTCTGATCGACCTCAGCACAGACACCGCCCCCGAATGGATGAAGAAGTGGGCTCGGGACCCGGTGAATCTGCAGAGCTTTGCTGCGGACTATGTCGAGACGGTGATTGGTCGGTATGTCGGAAGAATTCGGCACTGGGAGGTCGTTCTGGGGGCCAATCGTGGCGGCGCATTTCCGCTGTCAGAAGAGCAGCGTTTCAGCCTGCTGGCGGGGATTATTTCCGCGGCACGCGGTGTTGATGAGCATATTCAGATCAGCATGAGAATTGTGCAGCCGTGGGGTGAATATCTGAGTCAGACCAGGAACAGCCTTTCGCCAATTCAGTTCTTCGACACTCTGCGACGCTGCGGAATTCGGATTGGTGAGATCAATCTGGATGTGCGAGTGTCGGAGGGAGAGCTGAGAACGCTGCAGCGGGATCCGCTTGGACTGTCACAGTTAATTGACCACTGGTCGTTCTTTCAGCTGCCCATCAATGTGATGGTTTCGGTACCAGAGATCAATGCGGCCAACGCCAGTGCCGCACAGACGCGGCGCAATGCGTGGATGCGAAGTGTGGTGCTGATGAGCCTTGCCAAGGATCGCGTGACGGGGATTTATTTTTCGGACTGGGAGACTCAGGGCAGTGATTCGCAACGTGGCCTGCTGAATTCGCAGGGGGAACCCGCCAGCGAACTGCAAATGCTGCAGCAACTGGTAAGCGAATATCTTACATGACAGAGACGCATCGCGGTTGCCGGGTGTGCGTCTGTTTCACGGCACTCTGCCAGAAGGTTCATTCCATGTTGACGTCGGAAACACTGCGATTGCAATTCGTGGCGCTTGTACTGCTTTTTTTCGCCTCAAAAACTGCTGTTTCTGCCGCAGAAGTCCGCTCGACAGTGCGTTCCGGGCATCCGATTTCCATCACTGAAGCCAGCATGTACGTGACCAAAACCCGTGCTGTGACAAGACTGCAGATGTTTGCAGAGGACCTTGTACTTTTTCAGGAACTGGAACCGAACGATCAGGATCGTCTGATGCCGGAGGATCTGAAGAGGGCCCTTGAGGACCATAAAAAGTTCCTGCTGGAAAAATTTTCGCTGCGGAATTCCAAAGGGGAACTGCTGGTGGGACAGGTGACGGACCTGAAACCGTTCACTATCCCGGCGGAAGGAATTCCGTCCAGTGAAATGATGATGCATACGGCTGTGTACGAGATTGAACACACGTTCGCTGAACCGCCTGAATTCCTGACCATTCAGCAGGATATTGCGGACGAGAATTTCATCATTCCCAGTGAAATGAGTCTGCACGTGCATCAGGCGGGGACCGCGCTGAACTTCAGTGAACGGCTGCTGCCTGGCGCGTCCACGACCATTCGTTTTGACTGGGATCAGGCTTTGTCCGAAGATGCGACGGATCAGGAATGGGACCTGTGGTTCGAAAAGCAGCGGGAAAAGACACTGGGGATCACCAGCTACAGCAGTGTGTACTCATTCATCTACATCGAGCCTGCCGAGGTTCGGCATGAAGTCCTTGTTCCGCTAGCCACATTGAACACTATGATTCGGCTGACGCATCAGGACCCGGCCTTTGTAGAGATTGCGGAGCAGGAGACCATTCGCGAGGAGATTCGTAAATGGCTGATGAATGAAAATCCGGTCATGATCAACGGTACCAGAGTGCTGCCGGAATTCACGCGGATTGATTTTTATTCGCTCAATCTGTCTGACTTTGCGGCGCAGGCTGCCGAGCAGAAAGTCAGTATGGCAAGTGGTCGAGTGGGCATCATTATGACCTACAGACCGGTCGGAGATCCTGTCCGGGATGTCTCACTGGGATGGAACTTGTTTTATTCGGCCATGACAAAGATTCCTGCCGTCGTCGTAGCTTATCAGGAAAGCATGGAGCGGTTTGAGTTTTCGCGGTTCAACAAACCGGAAGAAAATACGCTGAAGTGGTCCTGTCCGCAGGAATTGCTGCCGGGGCGAATTGAATCCGTACCGGCAAAGCAGATGCCGGTGCCGCGTATGAATCTGCCGTTGCTGACGCTGTTCTTGCTGGGGATCTCAATCTATTCGTGGTTCCGGCTCGGTCGCGGCCGTCGGGCTCTGCTTATCGCTGTTCCGCAGGTGGTGCTGGCGTTGCTGATGCTGAAAATCCCCTTGATCACGATTGCCCATCCATGGAAGGCCCTGCCGGAATTGAGTGCCGAAGAATCAAAGGCGACGCTGGATTCTCTGCTGAAGGGCATGTATCGCTCGCTGGATTTTGGCAGTGAGGATCGGGTTTACGACGCACTGGCCGCAACGGTAGACGGACCGCTGCTGGAAGACCTGTACCTGCAGTTGCAGGAAAGCCTGAGGGTTCGAGAACAGGGCGGCGCGGTCGCTCGTATTCGTGAGGTGCTCACAGAAGGTGGTCAGGTGACACCGCGGGAACAATCTGGCCTGGCGGTATCATGGCCGGGTTTCTGCTACAGAGGTCGGTGGACGGTGGCGGGCACAGTGGAGCACTGGGGCCACATCCACGAGCGTCAAAATCTGTTCGAGGCCTCGTTCACGGTGGAACCGCGCGACGGAGTCTGGAAGATCACTCGCATGGACATTGTGGGCCAGGAGCAGAAATCGGCCCGCACGACATTGCGCAAGTTCTGACGTGTCAAAGTTCGCTCGTGATGACTCAGCGACCTTGTGACTGCCAGGCGGCGGATGTGTTTTGAAACCGATTGCCCATCAGACTTCGGGCGGAGTGCTGTCGGGATCGGCTTCGATGACATACTGATCGCCGTTGACTTCCACGGTGTCTCCGGGATGCAGTTTTTTGCCGCGACGGGTTTCGACCGCTCCATTGACAATGACAGCGCCGGACTGAATCAGCCGTTTGGCTTCACCGCCGGAGGAGACGACCTGGGCCATTTTGAGGAACTGATCGAGTTCGATAAATTCCTGTGGATGGCGGACTTCTTCGCGATCTGTCATGACGCACCAGACTTTCAACAGAGAACGGGCTCCTGAACGCCGGGAGCATCGGCAGGGCTGCGACTTCGGCCGTTTCAGGGGGAAAAGCGAGAACCCGAAAGTTGCTGCAGAGGTTACGGAGCGCACATCGGAAATGCACGGCATTGCCGGATTGATTTCCGGGATTGGCGAAACTGTGAACGTTTACCGGGGTCTGCGGGGATTACCACTTATCGACGGGGCCGCGTGGCACGGCAATTTCGACATCAGACAGCACACCGGTCCGATTTCCATCCACCGGACCTTCTGTACGGATGCGTTCCATGATTTCTGACAGGTCCTGCAGGGTGCAGACAGACTGAAATTCGCCCCGCAGTTTCTTTCGGACCCGCATGCCTTTCAGGTACCAGTGCGCCATTTTTCGGAATAGGACCAGACCGCGTTCGGCCCCGAAGCGTTCTTCAAGAAACGAGTATTGAAAGAGCATCAGGGAAAGGCGTTCGTCGAAGCTGCCGGCGGGCGCAAAATCGCCCGTAGTTTCCCATTCAACCAGTTGCCGGAAGATCCATGGGTTTGCAAGGGCCGCGCGACCGATGGACACGGCATGGCACCCGGTTTCCCGAATCATGCGGGCCGCATCACTGACCGAGCGAATATCGCCATTTCCGACGACAGGGATTTGCTCCACCGCTTCGACGACGGCGCGGATGCCAGGCAGTGAGACAGAACCACTGAAGCCCTGCTCACGCGTGCGGCCGTGAATGGCGACTGCGGCGACACCAATCTTTTCGAACTCGCGCGCGAAAAACGGCGCCGTCAGATTTTCCGCATCCCAGCCCAGTCGCATCTTGATGGTGACGGGGACAGTGACCGCTTCGACGACGGTTTGTGCAAGCCGCAGCGTGCTTGTGGTATTGCACATCATGCCAGCGCCGGCCCCTGCGCCGGCTATTCGGTTTACTGGACAGCCCATGTTGATATCAATGGTATCGACACCAAGTTCCACCAGCAGGCGAGCAGCATCGGCCATGACATCGGGTTCGCTGCCGAAGATCTGGACAGCAAACGGTCGATCCTCCGGATGCGTTTCCACCATCTGCATTGTGCGTTCATTTCGTGTCAGCAAAGCACGCGCGTTCACCAGATCGGTTGTGGCCAGACCAACGCCACCAATGCGGCGGACAATGCGGCGGAATGGCAACGTTGTGAAGCCCGCCAGGGGGGAAAGCAGATAGCGGCTTTGCAGTGCCAGACGCCCATAATGCACGGGACCACGGAACGCGGGTCGAGTCACTCGCTTTTCTGCCGGGGGCTGCGATGATTCAACAGACTCGTCGGAGCGAAAAACTTCCGGAATCGCGTTACGAATGGGAACAGCTCCCGAAAAAGACAACAGGATCAGGCGAACCATAACACACAGCGAGTGTCTGCTGGGGAGAAAGCCCGGCATGACAAAACACCAGCCACATTCTACTGGCAGGGCCGGAGATTTTCATCCGCTTTCCGTGAGTTCTGACACTGAGGAAAAGCGTGGATTGTTCGGCTCCCGGAAAGCAGAAGATACGAACCCGCAGCGCCAGCGAGGCCCCCAACAACACGCAGATCCTTGCTAACGCTTCGTGTTAGTCTCGAAAAACCCACGGAACAAGTCGCTTCTTCCGAGAACGAGACAATGGCGGCGTTAGAGAAAATGTACCTGTGTTGCGTCGCGGGTTCCTCGAAACCGCTGGAAAATACAAACCCTAAGCGCCAGCGAATCACTCGCCGTAAAGTGCAGGACGACAGACTGTGAAAAATTTCCGCCGGATCAATTTTTCAACGACCACACCTGCCGCGCAGACTGACATTCGCTGGTCAGCAAGCTTTGATTTCTGAACGATTTCGAGTGAAAAAATCGGAATGTTTCTGTTGAACGAAGATGAATTTTCTGTCCACTGAATAGCGTTCCCCCGCTGACATCGGATATCCTTTCACGCCACAGCCGGGGAACTCCGGGAATCTCGATACCTATCAGGTGACAGAGTCAGCTACGGACAGCAGGAGACTGCGATGGCCATTTCTGTTCTGAAACGTCCAATCCTCGTATTGAACCGCAACTGGCAACCGGTCGCGGTCTCAACGGTCTCTCGTTCGCTGGTGAAGGTCTGGAACGAGTCGGCTCGAATTGTCGATCCTGCCAGCTTTCAACTGTACACATGGGAAGACTGGTCGCAGCTGACACCGGCGGAAGGAGATCCCGTAATTTCCACGCAGTGGATGAGCCTGCGAGTACCGGAAGTCATCACGCTGACTCGCTATGACCGGCTGCCGATCCGCATCGTGGCCTTCAGTCGTCGCAACGTCTTTAAGCGTGATGGGTACATGTGTCAGTACTGTGGCTGCCGCCCCGGCAGTGAAGAACTGACCATCGACCATATTATTCCACGCTCCAGGGGCGGTGTTTCCAGTTGGACTAACTGCGTTCTGGCCTGCATCGACTGCAACACGCGAAAAGCCAATCGCACACCTGAGCAAGCCAGCATGCCCCTGAGACACAAACCCATTCGACCAATCTGGAATCCATTGTATGCCCCGCATGGAGTCCGGATTGAAAGCTGGTCGCGATTTGTCAGCGAATTCTACTGGAACGTGGCCCTGGAAGAGCAATAGCTGAAGGACTCTGGGGCTGGATTTTCCGATGATTCCGTGGAAGTTTATCGATTCCGGGGTGATTCCGCTGTTTTGAAGCGGCATCAGTGTTCAGGTCAGACGCCTGGATCAGAAATTCTGTCCAGCCGAACCGTCTGCATTCCTGGGTTGGGAATTCGACTGAATTTTCTCCTGCATGAAGACATGACAGGCAGCGGTTCCCGGCTACACTACTGGCCATGACCAAACCACTTCCATGGGCTTTTCACGGATCTGCAGACGCCATGACTGCACGGCAGGATTCCCGCCAGATAGAGCGTATTCGTTGTTCCATCCTTTCCAATTCTCGCGAAGCCGCTCGCAAGGTTGCCGGAGAGATTTCGACGCTGATTCGAACTCGCCAGGCGGAAGGCCGGAAATGCGTTCTGGGACTTGCAACGGGGTCCACTCCCACGGGAATCTACGCAGAACTGATTCGCCTGCATCGCGAAGAAGGTCTTTCATTTCACAATGTCGTGACCTTCAATCTGGACGAATATTATCCGATGCAGCCGGAGGATGTTCAAAGTTACGTGCGGTTCATGAGGGAACATCTGTTCAACCACATTGACATCGCTCCCGAAAACGCCAACGTACCGGACGGCACGATTGCTCCGGACAAGACTGCGGACTACTGCCGGGACTACGAAGCGAAAATTGCCGCCCTGGGCGGGATTGATATTCAGATTCTGGGAATTGGACGTACCGGGCATATTGGTTTCAACGAACCTGGTTCGGACCAGACCTCTCGAACCCGCATGATTACCCTGGATACCGTCACGCGTGTCGACGCGGCCAGTGACTTCTTTGGCACCGAAAATGTTCCACGACGTGCAGTGACCATGGGAGTCGGCACGATCCTGGAAGCTCGCAGGATCTTCATCCTTGCGTTTGGTGAAAACAAAGCCACGATCGTAGCGAAAACCATCGAAGGTGAAATGACGCCATCGATTCCCGCCACCTACCTGCAGCGGCACGGCAACACAGAATTTCTGATCGACACTGCAGCGGCAGCCAACCTGACCCGCATTCGTTCTCCATGGCTGGTCACGGATGTCGTTTGGGATCCGGTTCTGATCCGTCGTGCTGTCATCTGGCTGTCCGAAAAAGAAGGCAAGGCCATTCTTAAACTGACAGACTCCGACTATAACGAAGGTGGTCTGCAGGATCTGCTGGCGGAACACGGTTCGGCCTACGAAATCAACCTGAAAGTCTTCCGACATCTCCAGGGCACCATTATTGGCTGGCCCGGCGGAAAACCAGATTCCAGGAAAAGTCCCGGAGACCGGCCGCAGCCTTTTGACCATATCTTCCCCAAACGAATTCTGTGCTTTTCACCGCACCCGGACGACGATGTAATTTCCATGGGCGGAACCCTGATACGCCTTGCGGACCAGGGACATGATGTCCATGTCGCCTATCAGACATCCGGCAATATTGCCGTGTTTGACGATGACACGCTGCGGTTTACGGAATTCGTATCCGACTACTGTGCCGCCTTTGGGCTGCTGTCAGAAAGAATTCGCGAACTGGAAGACCATGTCGAAGAATTTCTTCGCCGCAAGCAGCCGGGGCAGGTCGACAGTCCTCAGGTTCAGATGATCAAGGGGCTCATCCGCAAAGGAGAAGCTGTAGCCGGAGCCCGTTGCTGCGGGATTCCCGCAACCAACCTCAGCTTCCTGAATATGCCTTTCTATGAAACCGGCGGCGTCAAAAAGAAGCCGCTGGGGGACGCTGATATTCAGATCCTGACGGACCTGCTGAGGAGCATCAAGCCACACCAGATCTACGCGGCTGGCGACCTGACCGATCCGCATGGAACCCATCGAACCTGCCTGAAAGCCATCATTTTGGCCTGTGACAAGTGCCGAAACGACGACTGGTTCCGGGAATGTGAAGTCTGGCTGTACCGCGGTGCCTGGCAGGAATGGCCCGTGCACCAGGTGGAAATGGCCGTACCGCTCAGTCCCGAAGAAGTGCGACAAAAGCGTGATGCGATCTTTAAGCACCAGTCCCAAAAGGATCGGGCCCTGTTTCCTGGATCTGACGCTCGGGAATTCTGGCAACGCGCCGAAGCCAGAAACGCCGGGACAGCAGCCAAGTACGACAAACTCGGACTGGCAGAATACGAAGCCATCGAAGGCTTCGTCCGCTGGGACGGCGTCTGGGGACTTAACGACTAAGAACTGATTGCTGAGGACAGACTACCAGGGATCCACGGCAACGCCCCTATTGCTGTGCGACCCTCGGTTGCCCTCAATGTCGAAGGCACACTCCGTGTGCCGTCCGCCAAACTGCAGCATTCCGTAAGACATGCTTTCCACCAGCAACACCAACTGGTTCCTGATACCGTTTGCCCGCATCCCCTCAGCTTGACGCCTTTGTGACGGAGTTGGGGCATAATCAGTGACAGGGCATCCAATACAATGCTGGTTGGGTTGTGTTTCAGCTACGGAGTGGCGGAAGGGTATAGAATCGGGCGTCAGCCCATGGAACGTGTCGGAAGTAAATTAAGGTGTCAGGAACGAATGACACGGGAACGCCCCTAACCCCTTGTGCAGAAAACGCTTTTTGTAAGCGACTCGGTCTTCTTGCGCTTCTTTCGCCTTCGCTTGTGACAGCGGAGTTCGATTCGGTCCGGGCGATTCGCGACAATGTGTGTTGCAATGGCTTCCATCAGACCGTCGTACCAGTCATCTGTTGACATGACCGCTGACCACATCGGCAGGAACTGATTGAGCGACTGAATCGAGCCTTTGAATCTGATCTGACAGGGGCATACCCCGGACTTTAAGCCAGCGTCGGCCAGACAACCAGTTGATCATCCTTCCCCACACGCTTCCCCTTGCGGAAGTTTGTTGTCCTCAGGTGATGCTTACGAACAACAACATCGACGCCCGGTTGCATCAGCAGCGCGAGATCAAACCAATCGGAAAAATAGCGGTCCAGCACGAGGTGCAGGCAGACTGGCCATTTTTCAATCGCCATGCAATCAGCCTGGCGACAGCTTCCCGGCACGAATGATCTGCACTGAGGCATTGAGACAGGAAGACCCGGATCGTGACCGTTCCAGTGTAGACCTATCCCTGAAACCATCCTCCGGAATCGCGCAGTGAAGCTATGATCCGCTCCTGGCTCAGCAGTGCTGCGAAGGTTAAAGCTCCACTCATTCGGGCTTGCTCAACCGCCGCATGAAAACGAGACTACATCGCATGGCTTCCCTGCCGGAACGTACGTGTCGTATAACCCCCTGCATTTCTCGCATTGAGGCCTGTTTTTGTCGATATCACTCTGCCACGAAACGGCTTACGAAAGTTCCCGTACCATTCGTAGAATGTCTCCTTTTGCTGGCGGCAGATAGGGCGTTACGAATTTCCAGCAGCATTTCCAGTGCGTTGTCGGTGTCACTGTGCACACAAACGGTTTGGGGGATGACCGGGATTCTGTGGCCGTCATGGGAGACGACAGTCTCTGTCTGCAGCATATCAACAAGACGCGAGGCGGCGTCTTTGGCTGAATGAATCACGGCCAGCGGATGATTGCGGGGTAGCAACGTTCCATTCGCCTGATAGTGACGATCCGCAAAGACTTCATGCTGCACCGATAAACCTGCGGCTGCCGCGCGGGTCAACAGCAGACTTCCGGAGAGTCCCATCAATGAGGCCGTCGGGGTTGTTGTTTTGATGACGTCGATCAGCAGATCGGCCAGAGCTGTGGACTGAGCGGCGACGTTGTACAGTGCGCCATGCGGTTTTATGTGGGTGAGCGGTACTTCTGCGGTGGCCGCTGCGCGGACGGCCAGTTGCAGTTGCTGCGTGAGACTGGCATACAGTTCTGCAGCCGGCAGCGTTAATTCGCGGCGTCCGAAATGCTCGCGGTCCGGATAGGAGGGATGAGCGCCAAAATGGACCTGACTGGCGCGACAGTGTCGAGCGGTCTGCAGCAGTCTCGGGTAGTCACCGGCATGCCCGCCACAGGCCACATTGGCCGAAGTGATCAGCCTGAGAATAGCGGCATCCTGTAATTCACCGTCCGGGCCATCCAGTTCACCCAGATCACAATTCAGGTCGACCGTGATCATGGGCTGAGAGCGTCAGAAAATCGTTTCCACAGCACTTCCAGAGGCTCGGTTCCCACACTGATACGCAGCAGCCAGCGGGAGACGCCGTATTTCTCGACCTCGTCCAGTTCTGTGTAATGAGCGAGCAATGTGTAGGGGCAGCAAAGCGTGAAGCTGGTTCCCAGATTGGGTCCTTTACAGATCTGAAGTCGATCGAAGACCGCCGGTGTTGTCTGAGCTGCATTGTGCAGCACAATCGACATCAGTCCGCCACGTCCGTGGGTGTCCGCCGGCGAGCCGGACTGGTTGCCTGTGGCTGCGGAGGGATAGAAGACTTGCGCGACAGCGGGATGCTGCTGCAGGCGTTCTGCGAGTGCCGCGGCATTGTGGTTGATGATTGCCACGCGTTCCCTGACATCTCTGGAATTCTGTTCAAGGACGTCGGCATCGGCGTCGCACAGAAGTTCTTCAAACTCGGCACGAATGGCAGCCCGCAGTGAATCTGCCCTCGGGCCGTTCGGATTCAATCGGGCACCCCCTGCCAGTACATCACCGCGTCCGCTGAAGTACTTTGTCAGGCTGGTGACGACGACGTCGGCAAATCGGAGCGGATTTTCGTTGACAATCGCAGCCAGCGTGTCATCGACAATCAGCAGAAACCTGTGTCGATCTGCTAATCGTCTGAGTTCTGCGAGGTCCGGCATTGTCAGCAGGGGGTTGGTGGGTGTTTCACAAAACACTGCGCAGATGGACTCGCGTGTCAGCAGCTCTTCCAGTCTCTGCAGATCGGAGGCATCCCCCATCGGCAGAAATCGAAAGGCGTTGGGAGCAAATCGCTGCTGAATCTTGAGTGTATCCACATAGGGAAAACCGAACTGAACTGTTGGCCGCTCTGCATCCAGCCGCCGTACTGCGCGCCAGACACAGGCAATCGCGGCCATGCCGCTGGGAAACAGCCACACGTCGTCTGCGGCACAGCCGCCATAATTTGCCAGTCGCTCTCGAAGAATCGTGCGGGAAGGACATTCAGTTGTTGCTGCATCGCGCCCCGCCAGTAGCAGTTCTGCTGCCCGGGAACTGAGGATTTCTCCAGCGTGCTGCCAGTATTCCTTCAGCTTTGGGAAATCTTCCGGCGTCGTCTGCACGGCGATGGCCGAAGCCTCGGGGATTTCCACCTGCTTCGCCACCGTACCACCTCGCTGCTGCACATGTCGAACAGCCCTTTCGGCAACCCGACGCGATGGGAAGATCAGCCCCTGAGTTCCTGGGCCGAGGATTTGGGCGCATAACTGCCGTATAAGGGGATGGAAACAGAAACGCGGGTAGGCGGCCTGAAGCCTGTTGACAACTTCCGGATCCCCTTCTTCGTAACGAACGTTGTGTTCCCACAGAGGCAGACAGGCTGATGCGGCATGCACGGAGTCTGGCATGGGAGCCCCCAACTCGTGGGCCTGCCAGCAGGGGGAAATCAGCAGATTGCGAGGCTCTGCGGTAGTCATGGGTGACAATTATCCGGAACTAAAAAGAGACAATCGATGAAACAAACTTCGCCGCCGAATATTTTTCAGTGGCAGGTTGTGAATTGAACAACAATTTACTGTGCAGGCGCCCATCGGCGACATGTATTGCAAAAACAGACGACCCAACAGGGGCTGACCAGGCAGTCGTGATCAATGGACACGACGCATGGAGCTCCTGGTCACCGGTTCTGTGGACAGATTCCGGATGTTGGTGTTTTGCCAGTAACCGAGTCCACCAGCCTGGTGAGCGGCCGACTGACAGGTTTGCAGGCGGGCGGAACCCTTCGTCAAATCAAAGAACAGGAGTGGGCTTAATCCATCGGCACGCATTGGCGTCCGGTTTCACCACCGTTGGTATTACACTGCGGCAGAACGAGCCTGGGCCCCCAATCCGGATATGACGTTTGAGTCTTGAAAACGAATTCAGTCCTCGTAGGGGTTAAGTCGCCAGCCGCCGATAGCATACAGGTAGGGGCCAATTGGTTCAGGGAGCTTCAGGCCAACGAGGGGATGCGTCCAGCGAGCGGCACCGCGAAGGCCTTCTGAGGCATCGTCAATCTGCCATGCTTCCTCGACGATTGGCTGCGAAGCCGTGGAACGCATCATCCCCAGAGCGACCAGAGAAAAGCGGCGGACAATGGCGCGTTCCGGATTGGGTGAGGAGCGGTCCTGGATGCGCTCGTGGAAACGGGCAGCCAAAGCGGGGTCTGGCATTTTTTCATGCAGCAGGCCAAGCGCCCACATGGAAGCTCCGCGACGCTCCAGTGCTCCCGGAACACCTTTGCTGAACTGCTTTGCCAGGGTTTCTTCAATTTCTTTGACACGCATAATTCCGAGGTACTGAAACAGGAACGCCTGCTTTAGGCCATGTTCACGGGTTTCTTCCTTTGGGTCATAAATCATCGTCTCGGCGTCGAGTGCTGCCTTGAGCACCAGTTCACGAACGGCGACATCTGGGAAGAGGTGAATAAGCCATCCGGCTGAGACCATGACTTCATTGCGAGGATAGTTGAGCAGATCGACGCACTGTGCAGAAAACGCCGAGGCGCGCAGCTGGCCCAGAAGAATCAGCGCCTGTTCAATCCCCTGCCAGTCCTTCGAGTCCGGCTTCAGACTGTCGGCACACAGTCCGATCATCTGTTCCTTTAGCTCCGCTTTGTCAGCGGCAACCAGCTTGAGTTGCTGGCGTGCCACATTGCGAACCTGAATGTGAACATCGCTAAGTTGCTGGTGGAGCCATGTAACGCGCTGAGCATCAGGGAACAAACGCATGACTCGTGCGGCCGTCATGCGAACCACGGCATCGTTGTGGACACGGCCGTTGTCCAGGAGTGGCTGCAGAAGTTCTGGTTTTTGTCGAAACACGAGCTGCCATGCGGCTGCGGCAACGGAATCTTCCGGGTCACTGCAGAGTTTTGCGGCGGTCTCGAGTGCCCTTGTGTCCTGGCTGTCGAGGAATGCCACACCGATCAGTCGTTCCGTTTCGGAACGCTTTAACAGACCGTCGGCCTGTACGGTCGATTCGGTTGGATTCAGTTTTGCGGCAGCCGTGGCGGACGCGATGCGTTTCAGATAGTCAGCCGTGCTGTCTGTTGCAACTTTCTGCAACTGAGCTGCGGATTCGGTGTCGTTGATCGCGGCCAGTCCTTCGCAGGCGAGTCTGACGGCAGTCGCCGATTCTGGCCATGAGGCAATTCGCTTACGCCAAAGTTCCTTCGCAGGAGCATACTTCCATGAAGCCAATGCGGATTCGACAATCACACGTTCTGTGTCCGCCGCTGTTGCGGTGTGCGTCAGAAGTTCGGGTGCGAGGGCTTTCATACCACCGGCGGCAATGGCCAGCGCACAGGCACTGCGAATACGGGGACTGCTGCTGGTAGTCAGCAGGTTTTTCAGGTTCGCTTCAGCCGATGAGATATCGGCCAGGTTCTCACGGGCAATCCGGTACAACTGCAGAGCCGTGACTTCGGTCACTTCCGGGTCTGTTGATTCCGCCAGAACTCGTACACACATCGGTACGTAGTCTTTTCCCAGTTCGTAGATCCGAATGGGATCAGCAATGAACGGTTCGTAGTTCATTCGATGCGGCAGTTTTCGGAATCGGACGATGTCCGGGATCCGGATCGGTCCCTGGAAGAAGCCTGTCGGTGAAAAGTCCTGCGCAGGGCCTTCAAGGTCACTCAGTACCTGATCGTCGTCCTGAGCCAGAGTCTGTTGGGACAGGACGCTTGAACTGAACAGGCAAAGCAGGATGGTAAGCGTGTGAAAAACGGCTTTCGCCATAGAATTGATTCTTTCCACAAGAAGCGTGGCATCAGCGATTGGAGTCGGCTGTGAATAGTCGCTGAATATCTTACGGGATGCAGGATCAAAACAACGAAGTCTGAGACTGCGGTGGTGCAGTGCCTATCAGAATTTCGCCGGCACTTTCCAGAGTTTCCTCAAAATCCTTCGGTCTGTCATTCGAAAACTGTTCTTTTTTGGTGCGATTTCAGGACAGTGAGGTCGTGTTGTTGCTTCTGGCTGACTTGTCCGGGCGTGAGCGGGGCGGCTGGGGGCCTAAAAGTTTTCCCATTTCGCCGGTGCTTTGTGGGCAGCACGCTTGCGTGGGCAGTGGGAAGTGGGGCTATTCGGCAGCCTGAACGCGTTTTTTTGCGCGTTCGTGAAGTTCCACGGGCACAGATTTCAGTAGTTTTTCGATGACGGTGTCTGGAGTGACACCCTGGCTGGCCGCGGAAAAATTGGTCATAATTCTGTGGCGTAGAACGGGTTTTGCGATGGCTTTAATGTCGTCGGTGGTCACGTGAAACCGGCCCTGCAGCAGAGCATATGCGCGCGCTCCCAGGATAAGGTACTGGCCAGCTCGAGGCCCGGCGCCCCAGGAAACCAGTTCTTTGATAAAGGGCGGAGCTTCGCTTTCACCAGGGCGTGTGGCCCGAACGAGGTCGCGAGCGTAGACAAAAATGTGTTCGGCGCAGGGAACGCGGCGGACAACTTCCTGCAGAGCCTGAATTTGGCGTCCTGTTAAGACCGGCGTCAGTTCCGGCTTTTCGTTGCCGGTTGTCTGTTTCAGAATCCGCAGTTCTTCGGAAGCCGTGGGATAGCGCACCACGACGTTGAACATGAAGCGGTCAAGCTGTGCCTCTGGAAGCGGATAGGTGCCTTCCTGTTCAATGGGATTTTGGGTGGCCAGCGTAAAAAACGGATCCGGAAGATCGTAGGTATTGGATCCCACGGTCACGTGCCGTTCCTGCATGGCTTCCAGCAAGGCGGCCTGTGTCTTGGGGGGCGTACGATTGATTTCGTCTGCCAGCAGCACGTTGGTGAACAGTGGCCCCGGGATGAACTGAAACACACGCCGTCCTGTTTCCGGATCATCCTGCAGCACATCGGTGCCAGTCATGTCAGACGGCATCAGGTCCGGGGTGAATTGAATACGGCGAAAGTTCAGCTGCAGGATTCGGGCAATAGTGCTGCACAGGAGCGTCTTGGCCAGGCCGGGGACGCCGACCAGCAGGCAGTGTGACCGGCAGAACATGGCAATCAGCAACTGGTCCACGACCTCGTCCTGACCGATGATCACCTTGCCGATTTCCTGACGCATCTTCTGGTAGGCATTTGTCAGGCCGCGAATGGCCTGTTCTTCGAGCGCCGTTGGTGGCGGGTTCGGGCGATCTGGGTTCTGGGCGTCGACGTCTGGCATATTCGGGGGCTCGGACCGGATTCAGAAAATTTCGCACTGTTCTGCGAATTGGAACGCCCTGGACAGGGAAAAGCGAGCACGAATGGGCAGAATATCGCGTCACCGGGATTTCTGACAACTCTGCCAGGGGAACTCAGCAGATGTTTGCCCGTCATTTCGAATTGAGTGTTTGCATCTTTTCTGTTTCAGTCTGCTGGCCCCCAAAACCATGAGCGATATCCATTATCTGATTTTCGATATAGAAACTGTCGGCGATGGTGATCTGATTCGGCGGGTAAGATTTCCCGACCAGGCCATGACACCGCGAGAGGCCGTTCAGAAGTATCGCCGGCAATTACTGGAAGAGAGCGGACGCGATATTCTGCCGCTGACTTTTGTGCTGCCGGTTTCGGTGGCCGTTGCCAAAGTGGCGGAGGACTTTCGCCTTGTGGATATCCTCGTTCTTGATGCCCCCGAGTTTCGGCCTCAGGAAATCGTTCGTCGGTTCTGGCAGGGATGGCAGCACTATGAGCGGCCCACATTTGTGACGTTCAACGGGCGGGGTTATGATCTCCCTGTGATGGAAGTCTCGGCCTTCCGCTTTGGAATTAGTCTGCCTGCATGGTTTAATGTCGATTCCCGTTCCTTTGAACAATGCCGTAATCGCTACAATCACGAAGCCCATCTGGATCTTCAGGATCTGCTGAACAACTTCGGTGCGTTTCGCATGAGCGGCGGGCTGAACCTGCTGGCCAATCTGATTCACAAACCAGGGAAGTCCGGCATTGATGGCTCACAGGTTCAGGAACTGTATGATCAGGGACGCGCTGACCTGATCAACGACTACTGCCGCTGCGATGTACTGGATACCTACTTCGTCTTCCTCAGGACTCAGGTGCTGCTGGGCCGCATCACTCTGCAGGACGAACAGGCTTTGGTTGAACATGCTCGCGAAATGCTGGAAAAGCAGGCCCCAGAGCATCCTGCGTATCAGCACTATTTGAAAATCTGGGACCAGCGGCTTGCGGAAAGCGTGGATGTGCTGACCGCCATTGGAAGGCAGCCTGTAGCATGACAGGAACCAGGTGATGCGGATTCCACAGTTCCGACCGTTCTGTCAGTGTGACCGTTCTGTCAGTGTGACCGTTCTGTCAGTGTGACCGTTCTGTCAG
>CAIQIE010000124.1 GCA_903871805.1 uncultured Planctomycetaceae bacterium
CGGGGAGGGGCGCAGGTTCGGCCGCCCCGCAAGCGACGTGTTTTGCAATTCAGCCGCGGAGCGGCGATACGTTGTAGCCATGGGCGTCAGCCCATGGAATGCAGTGGATTAATCGCCCCCAAGCCCCAAACGGGGCGACACGTGGCGACCTGCCCGGCATTCCTGCCGCCACACGCTGGAAACGGCCCACCACGTTCACGATCTCGTTGTCGAACATCGGGATCACGCATGCCGTTGCTTTGCAACTCCGCGGTTTCCGTTGGCGAGGTTCCTCGGACTGGCGTCCGAGGCTGATGCATGGCATTGCTTCGCAATTCAATCGCCACCCGCGTTTTCTGCAGTTGAGTCGCAACGCGACGGGCATGTGATAGCCTCGGATGCCAATCCGAGGTCACGCGGCAGAACAAATTCGCAGAGTCGCAAAGCGACGGCATGTGTGGACTGCGGTTGCGACTCCGAGCACGAGCACGAGCACGAGCACGAGAATGGGGTGACCGACAGCTGAAATGGCTGGCCCCGGTTCAGTGCTTCATTACGATGTTTCTCATCTCATGAATCCTCAATCGTCTTCCTGCGAGGCCAAAAACTGCACGAACTCGGCCAATGCGGCCCGCTCTTCACCAGCTAACTCCATTCCCCTGGATGAGCTTGCGGCAAATCGCACAGCCGCGTCGCGCAGTCGGTCGTTATGTGTTGTCGTCACATTTGCCAGCTTCATCAGTGGACGATCTGGTAGTCCAAAATATCTGGAAATCTGAAACACGGTGGAAGGTTTCGGAATGTACCTCGGATCACGCTCAATGCTGATCAGTTCAGGCATCCCCACCTCGACGGCTGAAGCAAGTTGATCTACCGTCAGCCTCCGATCTCTCCGAAGAAATTGGACCAGAGCACCAAACGCATAAGACTCTACGAAGTCATCCTCTCGGTGAGTGCCCATTTCGTCCATACCACATTTTTGCTCGACACATCGTGCAGGAAGACCGGCACCCACCTCAGGATTCTCATGCGGGATGTTTTTCTCGAACCACTCTTTTGTCAGTTCAAGTTTCATCTTAGCTCCTTCCCTTCAAATAACTCATCGCTTGTGCTTCTGTCATCTCGAAGTACCGCAGTGGGACTTTCGGATCATAGGACGCATCCGGGCCCAGATCTGTCATGCCGCACCGATCCCTGTAGAACGAGTCAGCCTGGGGGAGTGAATGCAGTCCGATTCGTCCCCGATTCCCTTCCTCGATGCTGAGTTGAATTGCTGCTGCAATCAAGACAGTTCCAATACCCTTGTACGTTGGATTCGAGCCTCGATTCCATGGGGCGGCTTCCAGGTACTCAACATAAACCAGGTGCTTGTTCGCCTGCGATCGAATACGCCCTCGTTCCATGGTGTTGACGATCATCAGCCCCTGCGTTGTTCCGGAACACTCGATTGCAAAGGACTGGTAGCAGAGTTGTGCTGAGTAATACGCCATCTTTCTGCGCCAGTCCCAATGGCCGTGTTCTGTTTCCTGTGACGCGGTTGAGCGGCTGCCACTGCTGCTCGTGATCGTCCAGATGTTTGGGCAGAATGGAGTCATAGAGATCGGCCGAAATCAGCCCACCAGTCGCTCCGTCTCGCAGAAACACCCGGGAAATCGTCGCACTCACAGGACCACAAGCTCCGCTTTCGCACTCCTGTCGTCACTCTCAAAAATGAGCTTTTCCCCAAGCTCAAGCCTTTGATCAACGGTTTGGTAGAGCCGTAGGGCTTGCCGCAGGAGTGCCGTCTTATTGAGGCCCTTTCTGGCACAAAGCTCATCCAGAACCTGCATTTCCTTCTCGGTCAAATTCAACGTCATTGTGCGCTTGCTCATGATTCGCTCCTCCAACCTCGATTGTCGGCCGGGATAGCGAAAAAGTCAATATTTGATGGCTAACAATTAGCTATGATTTCATGGCAATTGAGTCCACGGGCGGGAGGTGCCGTAAATAACGAACCATTCGGGGCTTATGTCAATGCAGGGTGGGCTGGAGGAAGTCGGGGCGATTCTGAAGTTTGAACTCCGCCGTTTCCGTTGGATTGATTCCTCGGAATTCAATCGCCACCTCTGTGCCATGCTGTTGAGTCGAAACGCGACAGATGGAGCTCGCATTTTCCGAGGGAGGGCGAAGTTCCATCTGAGCCGCGCAGTTGCCGTGTTTCAAGATCCACGTTGTTTTCTACCACGGATGAACACAGATGAGCACGGATCGAGGATTGCGGCAGCGATATGCCTCCCCCGGATTTGCCCTTACTCGTACTCGTACTCGTGCTCGTGCTCAGCGCAGCGGCGCTCGTGCTGGAAACGGCCCACTACGATCTCGTTGTCGAACATCGGGACCACGCCTGCCGTTGCTGCGCAACTCCGCGGTTTCCGTTGGCGCGGGTCCTCGGACTGGCGTCCGAGGCTGGTGCATGGCATTGCTTCGCAATTCAGTCACGCCCTGTGTTCTCTGCAGTTGAGTCGCAACGCGACGGCAGGTAATAGCCTCGGATGCCAATCCGAGGTCACGCGGCAGAACAAATTCGCAGAGTCGCAACGCGACGGCAGGTGTCGGCTGCGGTTGCGACTCCGAGCACGAGCACGAGCACGAGCACGAGCACGAGCACGAGCAC
>CAIQIE010000125.1 GCA_903871805.1 uncultured Planctomycetaceae bacterium
CTCCCTGCCCCCGTCTTCGTGCCCCTCCTCGCGCCCATGCCCCCGTGCTCGCCCCCGTGCTCGCCCCCGTGCTCGCCCCCGTGCTCGCCCCCGTGCTCGCCCCCGTGCTCGCCCCCGTGCTCGCCCCCGTGCTCGCCCCCGTGCTCGTCCCCGTGCTCGTCCCCGTGCTCGCGCCCGTCCTCGCGCCCATGCCCCCGCGCTCGTGCTCGTGCTCGTGCTCGTGCTCGTGCTCGTGCTCGTGCCCGTGCCCGTGCTCGTGCCCGTCCCCGTCCCCCGCTCCCCGCTCCCCGCTCCCCGCTCGATTCAACTATGGCCCAACCACAATTTCCATCACAGCAGCGAGATTTCTTTCAATGACGACGACGTGTTCAGTCCGCCGCGGCGGACTGAACACGAGTACGGGATTTTGCGGCCCATCCCCCTTTTGGGGACGATTCTGCCTGTCGGGGCCGGCAATGGCTTGCCCGCGCAGTACTCGTCTCGTAAAATCCGCCACGTGCCCAATAAATCAGCAGATACCGGATGTGACGACGATGCCGAATCGGCAGTGTGATAACTTCTGTGGTGTTTTTTGAGTCAGTATTCGCCTGAAATTCGTTTTTGACCGGCATTGCAGCAGCGATTTGTTTCGATCAATAACTGTTGCGGACTGTCGTGATCGTGTAAACCAGGTGCATCCACTTGTGACCTGCGAAAAGTCCGCAGCATTGAATAATGCCTGGACCGTGTGTGTGACCCATGTGAAAAAACAGCTGCAAATGATGTGAATTTGTGGCCGTTCTGAACAGTTACCAGGACCAAACCCTTGAGAGCGTTGATCAGCGACATTCATGGCAATCTCGAGGCACTGCAGGCGGTCCTGGCAGACATTCGCGGCAAGGGCATCACAGAGATTTATTGCCTTGGTGATGTGGTCGGATATGGTCCAAACCCAGCCGAATGCATTGATCTGGTGATGGATTTGGATCTGTGTTTGCTGGGAAACCATGATCAGGCAGCCTTGTTTGACCCGGAGGGATTTAACGCCGCCGCAGAGCGTTCAATTTTCTGGACACGATCAGTGCTTGAAAAGGGTGTGGGGCCCAAGGCAGAAAAACGCTGGGATTTCCTCGGTGAACTGTCTAGAAGGCATCGCGACGAAGCGTCGAAAATGATGTACGTGCACGGATCGGCCAGAAATCCACTGAACGAATACGTCTTCCCTGACGACATCTACAATCAGGTGAAAATGGAAAAGATTTTCGCATTGATTGAGAAGACCTGTTTTCAGGGGCACACTCATATCCCCGGAGTGTTCACAGATACTCTGGAGTTCCTGGCGCCGGAAGAAATCGGATTTCGCTATACCCTGGGATCCGGCAAAGTCATGGTCAACGTTGGGTCGGTAGGTCAACCCCGCAACAACGACCCACGGTCCTCCTACGTCACCGTCAACGGAGACGCGATTGAATTTCATCGCGTACCATACGATCTGGGAAAGACGATCGCCAAGATTTACGCGATACCTGAACTGGATAACTTCCTTGCCGAACGCCTGAGAGACGGCCGTTAGGTTAGCAGCAAACACAGCCATCATTGGCATGTTTCGTTTTTTCGCGTTCTCTCCGCTCAGTGGGATGGCGGCCTGATCTTTGATCAGCACGTCGCCTGATGCCAACGCTGTCAGCATCACAGTCCCCCGGGGCCATGGTGATCTAAGTAGCGATGCGCTCACCAAACGGCAGTGATCTGGCTAACCTTCGGGTGCAAACGCAATCCCACGGCTCAGTAAAGAAACTTCCACGATCCATCGGCTGCGGTGTGCTGCCAGCCGTGAGAGATCAATTGGTCGATGTCGTGTGCTGCAGATTTGACGTGGGATGCTGGCTGTTCAGACGAATAAACGCCTCAACCCGGGCGTTAGACAGTCTGGCCACTTTCGCGATAGACGCGGCATCCAGCGCAACCCGTACTTCGACAACCCGTGCGTCCGTATCGCTGACAGGATCGTTCGTCAGCACGATCTTTCTTGCGACGAGGTGACCAACATCAACCACTGCTCCTGAAAGTTGCTCTCCGGAACCATCCAGAAGGACATCCACGGTCATTCCGATCGAGACCAGTGCGACGTCCGCTTCAAAAACTTCAGCGACGGCATGCATGTGATCCACATCGCCCATTTCGATGATGCCATCCTGATCAAGCCGTTCACCGACACGCGTGTGTATCCGCAGGATGCGACCGTCGACCGGGGCACGAAGAGAAGAGGATCGGAGATCTGCCTCGGCAACTTTCACGGCGGCCCTGGAAGCGTCCACCTCCATCGCTGCCACTCGAACATCGGTTTCCCGGACTTCCTGCAGACTGTCCAGACTTCCCTGCGCTCTCAGCTGTTCGATTTTCAGTCGATCCAGTGCCCACTGGCGGCTGTCAAGTTCTTCGGCAGAGAGGGCTTTCCGTTCGTGCAGTTCGATGGCTCTGTTGAGTTCTTTCTGGGCTACGCTGGACTGCTGCAGAGCCAATGCGAGCAGGGCTTTCTGGGCGGCGATATCTCCCGCTTTTGCCCCCGATCTCACCTGTTCAAGCCTTGCGATGGCGACATCAAGCCGGGCCTGTGCTTCTGCAAGGCTTGCCTGACGACGAATGACGTTATCGAAGACGGCAAGCACCGTACCGGCCCTGACGTTGTCACCTTCCTGCACCAGCAGTTCCGCAACCGTTGCTCCCTCATTGCCAGACTCGGGTGCCAGTTCCAGAATGCGACTGGCGGGTTCCAGACGCCCCAGAGCATGCACAGTACTTCGGGGACCTGGAGCGGGCGAAATACTTAAGCCATTGACAGCTGTTTTCGCACTGTCCGAAGTTTGTGACGACTGCGCAGGGAAGCTGAAGGCCAGAGCCAGCCCTGCGACAAAAGCTGCGGCGATTACCAGCGTGGAAATTAGAATCCGAGCGGTTGCAGTTTTTGCGAAGGAAGGAAGTGAAACCATGTAAAAGCCCTGAGAGATCCCGGGAAGCTCAGACCGTCTCTGCGTGTAACGAACATGCGAGAATCCCCGCGTTTTATTGAAAACAGCACAGAACAACGGCCGGCCACGAAAATTCCTGATGGATGATATGCCGCATGTCGGCCGGGGCAAGCCGTGGATCACACTGGCAACCAGTGATCCGCGAGAATCTGCTGCTGCATTATAGCGGAGATTGGCAGCGGGTGCACACCGGAAGCAGACCGGTCGACCGGGACCGAACAAATCACGGAAATTCCGCAATTCGCTGGAATGCATTCGAGATAGACAACTCCACAGAAACCTCGGCCTGGCCGGCAATCGAAACGCCAGTCCCCCGGCACCGGGAAGGAAAGACTCCGGGAATGAGAGTTCCCGGATGTTCGAGAAAACCGTGCAGAAGGCAGGCTTTCTCGAACCATGCAGCAGAATTCTGACCCTTTCCGCTGCACGACTCCTTCACGGTGCCGGGGGACAAGCCGGACCGAATGCATCAATGGATAATTTTCAGTCGGCGTCCTGTGGATGTCTGATTTCGATTTTCCGGAAATTCGGGGCGAGCCGAAGGGACATGGTCTCTTCCGGGGCTCCGGTTACAACAGCGAGTCTATTTCACCACGTCAACAGGAGCCTTGTCCAAAGCAGGGTCGACCTGTCCAGCCGGAGGTGCCTGGAGGGCACCGGGGGGCGCCGGAACGGGCTGAGCCGGGATGCTGTTTTTTCCGGCCGGTACTCGTCTTTCGACCGTTCCCACGTTGACTCGTGACGCAAACTCCTTTGGCTCGGCACTGATATTGGGATTATCGATACCATGAGTTCTTGCCTTGGCACGCAGACGGGCATCGCCGTAGGCTTCAGTTTCCCACGCCCCTTCGGCAAGCTGTACTCCATTTGCCGTCAGCAGATTACCGGTGGCAAGGTTGAGCGACATAATGGATTTGTTGTAGTTGATCACTTGACGGTAGTAGGCGGCCTCGGCCTCAGCAAGGCTGGCCTGAGCACGCAATACAAGGTCAAGTGTTGTGGTGCCGACTTCGCGTTCCGCCTGCAGCAGTTCCACCCGCTTTTCCGCAGCCTGAACGCGGTTGTAATTGGATTCTGCGGCAGCCCATGCAGCGGCGACATCCTGAATCGAGATGGCGATGTCATGTGCAATACTGCGTTCCTGAGCCGACAGTATGGCGTTGGCCTTTGATAACTGCAGTTCGTAGTTTCTCGCCTGGCTTTTTGACTGACGCAGACCGATGGGCATGGACATTTCCACCCCCATCGTCCAGCTGTCAAGATTATCGCCACCGGTCATCGAACCATATCCACTGCTGCCGTTCTCAGAGATCAGTTTGTCGCCGAAGCCATTCACCGCGTAGGATCCGACGGCATCGAGCTGAGGTCGAACGAGGCTGCGGGCAGCATCCAGCTGCAGTTGCAGGCTGCGAATCTCCCATTTCTGTCGTCGCAATTCCACACGTTTTGTCAGACCATCAGCGATGCAGGATTCCCAATCCGGTTTCAATTCGGCCTTGGAGGGCTCCGTCGACGGACGCAACACAGTTCCGTCATTCATCGGCATCGCGATCATCCGTCGCAGGCTGGCCTCGGAATTGTAAACAGCGTTCAGTGCCAGCTGCAGCTGGGAGCGTGTTTCGTAAAAGCGATCACGTGCCTGCAATTCATCCGCCAGTTTCAACGTCCCGACTTCCACTTTGGTCCGCGCCTCACGCCAGGTTTGGAAGGCACTCTGATGTGTCGCGACCGTCGTATCGTAGAGACGATAGGCGAGGTACAAATCCCAGTACGTCGTTTCGATGTCCCGCATTCCGTTTCGAACGGCGATTTCGAAGTCCGCGAGCGTGATGTCCTGATTGATACGGGCGATGACAACGCCCTGGCTGACCCCGGCGATCGCTCCAAAGCCCGGGCGAACAGGTCCCGCGACACGGGTAAACTCTGTGCCGGCTCCAGCGAGCAGAGGTTGACGCACCTGAGCACCGATGCTGCCGGAGTAGGACGAATTATAGAGTGGACTTCCAAACGTATTGCCGAGGTAGTCCCATGTGTGAAAGACGCCGACACTACCACCACTTGCCAGAGCCTTGTCCAGCCCCGTCCGAAATGCGGCTGTCTCGCTGGATGGTGCAAATGGCGCTAACTGATGTGTCGTTCGCGTGTCTCTCCCCCAGTTCATGGAGGTATTCCAGCGGGTGTCAAAATCGGACAGTGCCGCTTCCAGCCCGCGGCGCCCGAACAGGACGCCCGTTTCCTGAATGGCCGAATCGTAAACCGACGAGATGCCGTCCGGGGCCGACAGAACACGCGTGGCACCGACTCCCCCCAGTGCACTGGATTCCACCACCTTGTTGTTGGAAAGAGCCGTCAGAATGGCGTCTTCCAGCGAAAATTCACGAACAGTATCGTCAACTCTTCGTTCCAGGCTGCGTGGTGCATCTGTCACCTGAACGGCCTCAGCCGTCTGATTGTCCAGAAGCGGGTGTTCAATGGCCGTATTGCTGGACTTGAAATAGTGAATCGGTTTTTCGCCGTCGACGTACTGCAGATCATCGAGGGACGTTTTTGCCGTCGATGCGCAACCGTTCAGGACGATCGGAGCCAGCAGCAGCAGCCTGGCAAAAGTTTTCAGGGGCGCTGAAAAACAGCGTGACGAACGTCTACGCTCAAAACATCGGGACTGTTCTGCAGCCGATGATCGGAAAAACTGTCTAAGGCAGTCGTTGAGACGGCTCATGTGACGTCCTGTCGCATCTGTTTTCGGGCCGCATTCCAGTCCGGATCAGATCCAGATCCGCAAAATACGGTGGCTTCTGTAAGACGCTGAGCGGAAGGTCACCGAATACCGGTTTCCATTACCATGCTGCATATCGGCCTTCTCTCGAAAAACCGCTGCAACCATTAACTCAGCCATACGTGCTATCGTCGCGACAATCGGACTTGCTTGAACATTCGGACTCAGGACCATACTCGGTGTAAGGCATTCCAAGTATCTTTTTGAGAAACACAGCCTCGCCTGCGTCATTCCCCTCAATTGCGTGACCGACAAACTGCAGAACGTACCCGCAGAAAAAACAGGAAACCGGCCAATACCACTCAAGTCCGCGCAATGCGGCAATCACAGGAAGAACAAACGTGACTGGAACTCCCACGGCATGCAATGCCTGGTTCCAGCGGTTTCTGTGTCGTGGCAGATAGTTTTTCAGAAAGCGGCGAATCATACCAACCCCTTAGTGTTTTGTCAGAACCAGCGACGCCCCGGACGCATGCAACTCCGCTCAGCTGAAGGTTTCGTGCAACCATGGATGCGGTTGAGGTGCACTTGGGATTTCTACCCGGCCGTTTGGTTGCCTGACCAGGCGTTGACGCGGGCTGTTCCCCGCACCACCTTGAACGAATCGCCTGCATGCCGTGCCACTAAGAACACGCGTTCCGGGAAATTCCACAAAAATCCGACTGCTATTGCAGGATCGTCAGCTTTCGGAATTTACAGTCCGCCCTTGAGAAACCGTGGTGATTATTCGGAATCTTCTTCCGATTCCGTCTGCTTCGACCGGGTTTTCTTCGCCACTTCTCTGCGGAAGACCGCCACCACATCCTCAATCGGAACGACAAACAGCAGATTATTGCCCTCAAAATCCACGGGAATGGCATTCCGCGGATGGAACAGCACTTTGTCATACTTTTTGATGGGGAAATCTTCGTTGCGTTCCACCTGAACGCTGACTTCCACAACTCGACCGGTAATTGTCGGAATTTCAGAATTGTCCGGCAGCACAATGCCGCCACGGGTTTTCTGGCGCGCTTCATCCTTTCTGATCAGGATCCGCATTCCCAGAGGTTCAACGTATTCTGCCACAGCACATCCTGCCAACAGTGAGATTTGATCACGATGCTGCAGCACTTTTTAAGTCTGGACTTCTGCGAAGTCCCCGCAGCGTTCTAACGCCCGCAGTATCTTATACAGATCTGCCGCAGTTTCACGCATTTGCCAGCAGGTTGCAGCGTGTTTGCCAATCTCGCGTTCTTTTGCATGCCTGACAATTTCAGGAGGGATCACTGCTGCCCCCGGCAAATTCCTGCAGAAACAGCCGCTATAGGAATTGCGCGGCATCTCGGCCAAACTCTGGCCCTCCATGGGGAAAGAACCATGGAGCCCCAAACAGAACTATTCCCGAGTTTTGGGCCGCGTCTGTGCAGCACCGATGCGCAGGTGGTGATAATGCGGACCGGACAATGGCACTGTGGGCTTCTTGTCAGCATCCAGACTGGCAATCAGTACAGAATCCTGTCGATCCGGATCCGGCTGCACGGTCTCTTCCGATAGCGTCTCATGGCTAAGGATCGCTGCCGCTGACTTAGCAGCCTGTCGTTCAAGAAGATTTCCCAGGGAACCTGCCAGCAGAGATGGCAGCAAAATCACGTCGCCCCACAAAGCTGCCACAATTAAACCGCACATGATCCAGCCGAAGCGACTGATGAGCAGCAATTCCACAGGGAACAGCGTCAGCATACCCACACCGACGGCCACGCTGGTCTGCCACAGTGCCGGGCCGCAGTGCGACATCGCATTCGCGACCGCAACATCCCTTGAGGCCCCGACTTTCAGCTGTTCCTGGAAACAGTTGATCAGATGCAGCGTCCCGTCAACTGCAATTCCCAGTGCCACAGACGCTGTGATCATTGTTCCGACATCCACGCGGATTCCAAACCACCCCAGCAGCCCGAAGACAATCGCCACGGGCATCACATTGGGTAGCATTGCCAGAGCGGCAGCCACTGGATCCTTCAGTAAAACGGCCATCACGATCCCGATCAGCACGAAGGCCATGGCAAAGCTGTCGATCAGACTTTCCAGAAGTGCGTCCTGAGTTCGCAGGAACACAGGCACCAGGCCGGTGACGGTACACGCCGGATTTCCGCCGGGAAGATGCATCAGTTCTGTTTCAGTAATGTGAGTCAGTTCGGCGGTCAGTGTACGATAATCGCAATCGGACAGAATGCTGGCCTGACACGTGATCCTCCAGACTTCGTCACCGGCCTTTTGCAATGTTCGGGCTTCGGGACCGGGAAGTTCCACTGTGGTCTGGGGGAGTGCGATCAGTGACGCAAGTGATGTGGGATTGTCGCGAGGTTCCAGAAGGGCTTCGCGAATTTTCTGCTCAGTCACGTTTTCGCGAATGCGCGCCGCCCGGTTGCTCTTTACCGATTCCGGTGTATCAGCGGAAAGGAAGGATGCCAGCGAAAGTGCCCCGGTGATTTCGGGATGCTTCTGAAGCGCCGTCTGCAACTGCATCACAGCTTTCACGCGATCCTGAAACGACATCAGCTTCTGCTGCGTGGTGTTGAATCGCACAATTGCATCAACGGGTACGATTCCAGACAGATTCTGCTCCAGGAAAACATAGTCCTGCATCATGCGTGAATCCTCCGGGAAATATCGAATGGCTTTCGTTTCGGTGCGAAACCATGCCAGCCCGGAAACAGCGGCAGTGGTCAACAGCAGGTTCATGGTCAGATTCAGACCCGAGTAACGCACAAGCAACATGCCCAGGGCGTTCCAGCGGCCTGTGGAAACCTGTTGCACAGCGGGAGGAACAGCGGGCCATTGCAACATCATCGCAGGCAGAACGTACAGAATGCAGCCAATGGAAAGCAAACAGCCCAGTGAGGCAAACAGCCCGAAATCGCGAACCGGCACCAGTTCACTGACCATCAGCGAACCCAAACCGATCGCGGTTGTGACCCCGGCCAGAACGCACGGCGTCCAGGCACGCGACACCGCATGCGTCACGGATTTTTCCGGGCAGGAAATTCCTGAGGTTTTCCAGTAGTTACAAAGGTGAATGGCTCCGGAAACAGAAATGACCAGCAGCAGTGTCGGCATGACCACAAGGACCATGTTCATGGTGCCCCCGGACGGAACAATCAACGCGGACGCGGCAGCGGCGGCAAACAATGAGACCCCTTGAACCATCAGGCAGAGTCTCAGACTTTTCAGTGTCACCCAGCTGCAGACAAACCCCACGACCGCGGCCAGTGCCAGCGGAGACCGCAGCCACAGTTTCCAGACCGGAGCCTCGTAGTTCCATGCGGCCTTCCGTACGGCAGTACTCAGTGCTGTGGCCGCAACGGTTCGACCACCCATGTGCAATGCGTCGGCCTGAATGCCGGCCCGCTGAGCCGCTGCCCGGATCGCCTCCAGAGACGCCACAGGATCTTCAGTCCCGGCAGGACTGAGGCTGACCGACACGGCGGCCATGGATCCCGATACAAACCAGGTGCCAGTCACCAATGGCGCGTCCTGAAGACCGGAAACCCTGACATCTTTTATCGCTTCCAGAAACTTTTCCGTCACGCCGCGGTCGACATGCATGCGATTCCAGACAAGCTGCAAATCGGCAGGCTGTTGCCCTGAAACGTAATCCGTCAATTGTTCATGCAGCGCCCACGCTTTTTCATCATCTCGTGAAAGTGTGACGTCAGAGGGAGTGGGCAGAGCACTTCGTGTGACCTCGATCTTCAGCCCAAATTTTTCAGCGCCCAGTGCCGTGATGGCTTCAGCAACGCTGAGCGAATGCGGACGGGCAGAGTCTGTGAGTGAAAGGCAGACCGGGCCGCGTCCCGTCAATAATCCCTGAGTCCGTTCCAGTGCTGTGGCAAAAGACACCTTTTCGTTCAGCATACGGCGAATCAGATCACCGGGCTCCGTCACCTCGGTCACATAAGGTGAGCCGCCCTCGCGGAGATCGCCGTTTTGCACGCCTTCAAGACGACGGGAAAATTCCTGAATCCGCGGATCTGTGAGTGAGCACCCGTCCCAGGAAACAAGCACTCGGTCTTCATCAGGAAACAGGTCCTGATACCATGTGAGCACAAGGGACTGTTCGTCATCCTGAGGAAGCCAGCCGACCACATCGTTATGCATGTGGAGCCTGCTGAGCGAAAACATGACCAGTGGCAGCAGAAACACCGTCGCGCCAATCAGCCAAAGGGCGATGTTGTTTCCCCACCGGTCTCGTCGCTCAAAGAATGACTTCATCAGATCAGCCTGTCTGCGCGGTCAGCACGGGATGTGCGGGGTGAAGTGCACCTGCGAACTGAGAACGACCTGCCATATGCACCCTGCCACAGGGCACGCGGCATTTCGTATCAGAACGGTCCCAGAGGGACGATGGAACCAATCAGCGAGGCTGGCCCTCGCTGATTCTGTTCCTGCCAACTGGAATCGGCCTCTTTTGCCGAAATCAGCCACCAAGATTCCATTTTCGAGCAAACAACCGAAACCTTCGCCCGCTCTTATTCGGGGAAAAGCAGTCATTCCACTCAAGCCAGAATTGACCATTAACGAAGTGTGGCAGACTTTTCGGCCAACCATTTGCCGTTGACCACCCGTGGAGGCCATATAGGTTGCAGGATCAGTAAAACACGAACCGTAAAGACCGTTATCGCAAACGCAACAACGTGGAGCGACTCATCGGCTGGCTCAGGGAATGCCGCTTTATCCTGGCCCGCATCGAGAAAACCGCCATCCACTGCGGTGGTATGCTCACAACGGCGTTGATACAGAGATCCCCCAAAATCCGCGCTCCATACGTTTAGGGACAGAGCCTTGTAGGTTCTGTCAAACGACAGATGGATAGCCCTGTTTTGGGCAGACTCATGTTGTCGACAAAGCCATGGCAATCTGTGACACAATGATTCTGATGCTTTTGGAAACTCACGCGAAGCTGATGAGCAGATCAGGACGCCAACTGCAATAAACTGTTAACCAGTGCTGAATCACTGATGCACAAAGTCTCGCCCACAAGCGAACCATGATTGCGGCGTCATTCTTCCCGGTCAGCGTTGCAATCAGCCCGATTGATTTCCAGTGTTTGAAAAGCAACTCAATCTGCCAGCGAGCTCGATAGAGCACAATGGCCTCCCTGAAAGAGAGTTTTTCCTTGGGCACGTTCGTCACCAGGAACATCCAGTCGCACGCCTTCAACGCCTCTTGACTCGGTTCACCCCGACCACGCTTTTTCTGTAACAAGCGTAACTTTCGGCGTCGCTCGGCAGCCTGCGGTCCGGGCACTCTCCACCCGATCAGACGACAAGCCAACCGGTCCTGTGACCCAATTTCAATCCAGCAATCGGTCACGTTTTCGTTTCGATGGCAAAGAAAACAACGTAGGGTGCATGGAACGTAGGGTGCCTGGCACCTTTGGTCAGGGAATGGCAGCTCATGGCGTCATTCCTGGGATTCATCCGGGGCATCGGGACTTCACTATCAGGTGGGGATTTCCTGAAGAAATCCGAAAGTCCGTGAAGCTGCATCGAATTGAGGGGGAAAGGTTGTGGAGTTGAGCCATCTCCCGGGTCGTCCGGAGTCCAAAGTTGACTAACGGGCACTGATGACGTAAAGTGAATGGTGTCAAGGAAAAACCGGCAGTCGGAACTGTTTTCTGAGTCGACGGTTTTCTGAAGAATTCGGATCAAAAATTGGACGTAACTGCAGGCAATCAAACAACTTTCGAACAACTGGGCCTTAGCGCAGCAACTCTGCGACAGCTGAAAACCATCGGCTATGAGCATCCCAGTCCGATCCAGACTGCGCTGATTCCGCTGGCCGTTACCGGAAAAGACTGCATTGGGCAGGCTCGTACGGGTACAGGAAAGACGGCTGCGTTTATGTTGCCCTGCTTCGAGCAGGTTGACACGAAGTTGGATAGTATTCAGGTGCTTGTGCTGGCACCAACCAGAGAACTGAGTGAGCAGGTTTATGCAGAATCGAAGAAGCTCGCTGGAAATCTGAAGATTCGCTTTGCCCTTGGAGTGGGTGGACGTCCGATGGGGCGTCAGATTGACGACCTTCGCAACGGGGCGCAGATTATTATCGGGACTCCTGGTCGGATTCAGGACCTGATGAAACGCGGATATCTGAAGCTTGACGATCTATTCATCGCGGTCCTTGACGAAGCGGACCGCATGCTGGACATCGGCTTTCGGCCTGACATCGAACGCATCCTGAAAGCGTGTCCGAGCGATCGTCAGACGCTGCTTCTCTCGGCCACAATGCCACCGGATGTAATGAAACTTGCTCAGAAGTACATGATCGATCCGGCCTCAGTGGACCTGTCGGAAGATCGTGTTGTCGTGGATACGATCGAGCAGTTTTATGTGACTGTTGATGAAGACCGGAAACTGCCGCTGCTGCTGCGAATACTGGCCGCAGAAAAGCCACAGCAGGTCATTGTGTTTACCAGAACCAAGCGCGGTGCTGATAAGCTGTACGAAAAATTCTCCAGACGCCTGAAATCCGAGCGCATCGCCTGTATTCACGGGGACCTGCCGCAGCGAAAACGCGATCGTGTGATTAAGGATTTGCGAGCTGGTGAACTGCGACTGCTGATCGCGACCGACGTTGTTGGTCGTGGTATCGACGTCAGCGGGATTTCGCACATCATCAACTTTGATATTCCTGAGTCCTGCGACGACTATGTTCATCGCGTGGGGCGAACGGGGCGTCTGTCGTCCGATCAGAATGGCCGCGCGGTAACATTCGTGACTCTGGCTCAGGGTGGCGAGCTCACCAACATCGAAAAACGGATCAATACGGTGCTGCCTGAGTATCAGGTGGATGGCTTTGAAGCGTTTCAGAAAAAAGAGCGGAAGACGCGAAACATTCGTCGATTCGGAGTGGACTGACCCGCCGTGGTTTTCCAGGCAAGCTTGATACTGGACTGCATCGAAGAAGCTGACGGCTATGCCTTCTGAATCGCAGGACGTGGATCCCGGAGTCATGCGTCGAGGATTGCTGCACCGCCTCGGGGCTATTTGGCTGATGCTGTCGATCGGCATCACGGCGATCACCCTGACCGCGGGGCACTGGTGGATTGCGGATGTGCTTGCCAATCTTCGGATTCAGGTCATCATCGGTCTGCTGCCCCTGGTGCTGATTGGGCTGGTGACGCGAAGGCACCTAATCACGGCGAGCGCAGTTTTA
>CAIQIE010000126.1 GCA_903871805.1 uncultured Planctomycetaceae bacterium
CCACCGTTGAACGAAAGCAGTTGGTGGGATTCGAGATGGATGTGGATCGGATGCCACCAGCCACCGCTGTTGTTTCGCAGAATCCACTTCTCGACAGAGCCGAGTGTCGGCGTCGCATCGGCCCGGGCTGTGTCGTAGAAGACATTGTTGATCTGCCATGCGCCGTTGCTGCGATGGAAGTCAAATGTCCGCGTCACAACGGCTTCTGCAGGATCGATGACCTCATGCGGACGCAACTGAGTCGTCAGGTCCACCGTGGCGCTGTCCGGCTGTGGGGGACCTTCCACGATGAACTTTATGAATGACACTGGTACATCAGCGTGAACACGTTGGGTGTACGAGCCATTCGGGCCTCGTCCATTGTCCTGCTGCAGCAGATTCTGGAGATAAACTTCGTTCGGAGCATCCGTGAAGTCAATGATGACATCAGCCCTGTTCGCCGGACTCAACAGCATTGTATCCTGCTCAATCGGTTTGGGATACAACCACGTATCCTTGCCGATCCGCAGAAACGGTGCACCGTGGCTCAACTTCAGTTCCATGAATCGCGCGTTGCACCCGTTCAGAATGCGGAAGCGATACTTGCGACGCTGCACCTTCAGGAAGGGCTGAGCGACCCCGTTTACGAGCCAGACATTTCCGAGGTGACCGTTGAAGTCGAGGGGATCGAAGGCCAGCGTGCCGTCAGCATTGAAGGTTCGATCCTGCATACAGAACGGAATGTCAAAGGCACCTGATGGCAGCACATTGCGATTGATCAGATCCTGTTCAATGTCGTCGACCGTGATGCAGAAACCGCACATGCCCGCCCAGACGTTGTGGTCCGTGATGTCCAGACCGTGGTCATGGTACCACATCGTCGAGGGACTTTCGGAAAAGTCCGGTTGGCCATGCAGCATTGGAACAGAGAGCGGGTAGTAGTAATCCCGAGCTCGACCGGGCAGAACATAAAAATGCGGAGAGCCGTCGGCGTGTGATGGAGTGTGTGCTCCATGCAGGTGGACCGATGTCTCAACGTGCAGGTCGTTCCAGAACCTGACGACAGCAGGCTGGCCGACACGAGTACGGAGCGTTGGGCCGGGACTGATCCCATTGTAGCCGTGAATTGGTGTCTTCACGCCTGGAATGAACTCGTGAAAGCCTTCCTGCATCCGCACTTCATAGAACTTTGTGGGACCGGATTCGTACCAGTTCATGTTCGGGGCTTCGGCCGTCCGGCGATCGAAGTATTCCGGGGCGATGCCGTGGAAGCAGTCACCGGGGGTGTACGGTGACGTGCCGATGCCGACGGGCTGCAAATCCGGAGGAATCAACAACGGCAGTTCGAACGGGGTGTACGTAAACGGACCGGCCACCGTTTGAGTGGGAGGCGTGGCCGGAGTGGGAGTTGGCGTTGGGTTAATCGGTGGCTTAGCCGGCCGTGGTGCCACGCCGGGCTTGGGGAGTTGCTTGCCAGCCGGTGGAGCCGGTTTGGGCAATGATGGTGGTCCCGTGGGCCTGGGGGGAGCGGCAATCGCAATGGCAGCACTGCCGACAACCGCAGCGGCCGCAGATTTCTTCAGGATACTCCGCCTCGTGGCAGAAGTTCGTTTCGACTTCATGGAATGGGCTCCTTCGCTACGACGAGCGACATATTGGAAAAGCAATCAATTCGCAGGATGCTTTTCAAAAAAGCAGCAGTCGTACCAAACAACGACCCCGACAGCCCATAACTGTGCTTCAAGTGATTTTCGGGCACCTGAGTCCGGATGTTACGGTTGTAGCGATTGTGTCATCCCGGCTCTGGTGGGAAGCACTTGCTGCAATCAATTGAGCAACTCCATGTTGTGAGAAATCATCATGCAGATTACGTACCATGAGGTCCTGATTTTTCTGCGTCGATACATTTTGCCTTTACATATTGAACATAGGTGTGAACGATTGGACGATTTAAAGATTGCTGAGTGTCCTCCGCTGCGTCCTCGGGGCCGGAGGATGGAGTCAATCCCTGTGTAATTCTGCCGGGACGCAGGAAAATACGCAGCGTGCCAGCCCGTTTCTCCGGGGATAGTTGGTTAGCGGGGCTTTGCGAGGACAGATGTCCTGAGATGGCTCGCTGGTTGGGATTGTTCGGGTTACGCAAGTTGGTTTGACCTTGAAAAGTTGTTGTCGTCTTGCAGCAGATTCCGATGGGTTGACGTCAAAAAAGAAGTCCGGCGGGCGCTAGCCGGATGGCACTGTGCGCCCCCCTGTTAAAGAATTCCCACGTTTGCTCTGTCCGGATCACGTTCTGGATCAGTTCGCGGCAGGAATCCAGACAAAAAAGGATATTCGTATCCAAAAATTTACTACACGGGAAATGAAAACCTGAGAGGCTGAATTGGGAAGCTGGAGTTGCCTTTCATTGCTGCATCGCCCGAATTCTCCGGCTGGTGTCCTGTCACTTTGAGGCACCGTTCACAAGTCTCTCAGACATCAATTTGTCACCGATCACAGTGGACGGGGCAGGGGGCAACTGAATGCCCCTGCAGCCCGTCCCGGTGATCCCAATTTCCCTCTACGGGTAACTGGCCTGAATGGGTTGTGGCGAGGCGGTTGGCGTCAACCGCGGGTCGACAGTGAACATCATCCGCATGTCTTCATGCTCCACATTGTGACAGTGGAATACGAAGGGACCTTTGAATGTACGAAACCGCATCAGCATTTCGACTTCGCTGCCTCCGTCGAGGATGTGCAGGTCGCTCTTGAAGCGATCCTGTAGTGCTGGTGGCTGTCCATTCTGCCGAATGATCTGGTGAGACTCGAGATGGACGTGAATGGGATGCCACCAGCCCCCACTGCCGTTGCGGCAGATCCAGCGTTCGACAGTCCCCAATGTCGGAGTGGCATTGGCGAGATTGGGATCAAAGAACCGTTTGTTGATCTGCCACGCGCCGTTACTGCGATGGAACTCAAAAACGCGGGTAATGACAGCATCGGCAGGGTTCAGATCGTGATGAGGTCTGAGTGCGGTACCGGGCACCACTGTCGCGTTATCGGGCTGTGCTTCGCCTTCGACAATGAATTTCATGAAGGGCACAGGAACATCCAGACGCCCCGGACTTGCCAGTGAACCTTCCGGCTTTCTGCCGTTGGTCTGTGCCAGGATATTCTCAAGGAACAATTCCGGTGGTGCATCGGTGAAGTCGATGACGACGTCAGCACGCTGACCTGAGCTGAGCATCATGGTTGACTGCTCAATCGCCTGAGGATAGAGCCACGAATCCTTACCCAGCCGTGTGAACGGCTGGCCATTGCTGAGCCGCACTTCGAGGAATCGTGCGTTGCAGCCGTTGAGGATGCGGAAGCGATACTTGCGACGCTGAACTTTCAGAAATGGCTGTGCCTTCCCGTTGACGACCCAGATGTTTCCCAGCGTCCCATTGTGGTCAAAGTGGTCGAAATACAGGGTTCCGTCGGGATTCAGGCGACGGTCCTGCAGACACAATGTAATGTCCCATTGATCACCCGGCAGGACATTGGACGCGATCAGGTCCTCTTCCAGCTGGTCGGTGCAGAGGGCGAAGCCGCACAATCCCTTCCATACGTTGCCCGCCGCAATGTCCATGGCATGGTCGTGGTACCACATCGTCGACGGACTCTCGGTGAAATCCGGCTGGCCGTTGAGCATGGGCACGGTGTTGGGATAGAAATAGTCCCGGGCTCGGCCAGGCAACACGTAGAACGTGGGATAGCCATCGGCGTGAGCTGGAGAGTGGCCCCCGTGCAGGTGTGCTGACATTTCGATGGGAAGGTCGTTCCACAGACGCACCACAGCCGGTTCACCGACGCGGAAGCGGAAAGTCGGTCCCGGGTAAGACCCATTGTAGGCGTAGATGGGCGTCTGCACTCCGGGAATGATTTCGTGAACACCCGACGTCATCCGCAGTTCATAGAACTTTGTCGGCAAACGTTCGTAGAATTTCAGATCCGGACGCTCCGCGACACTCCGGTCGAAGTATTCGGGAGCAATCCCGTGGAACACGTCGCCGGGCTGATAGGGGGCCTGACCGATCCCCGCCGGCTGCTGAACCTGTGGAAGGGGCAGTGGCACAGTGAAGGGGGTAAAGGCAAACGGAACCGGTGGCAAAGCATCCTGAGGAGCTGGTGGCGTAATGGGGCGTGGGACGGGCTGTGCAGCCGCGGGGGCCGGTTTGGGCACTGATGCTGTGGCCGCACTGCGAACGACTTTGGGAGCTACGGTCTGCGGTGGCGGAGGTGTTGGCTTGCGAAGTGGAGACTGCTGAGCGGCCAGAGCAGCCCCGGAAACCGTTGCTGCCGCAGCAACAGTCTTCAGGGCACGCCGTCTGGTCGGCGATGTCGGGTTTTGATGCTTATCCGGTTTCATAGATCTGGCTCATTTCCATTTAGAGATTCTTTAATCACGCAGGTGCTGGCTGGAAATAGCATCGAGAGTGCCGTAAATCCGCTGCGGCCGTCGATGATCGATAAACCTATGGGCCTCATTTGTTTTCCAACTGCGATGCTCCTGAGCCAGGGAAACGGCCGCAAAATGTGTCGATTTTGCGGCAAAATGGATGCAAAAATTGGCAAATCTTCTTCTTTCCTGGTTGTTGCATGGCGGGTTGGCTGATGTCTGTTCATGGATCCGGACAACTGCGAAGGCAGAATTGATAAGCATGCTGAACGCGTGACGCTGAGTCGGTGCTCCGGAATGTCTTAGCACGCTCATTCGATGGTCGCCTGTTGCTAATGATTCATAGTAAAAAACGATTGTGCGTGGTGTAAAAACCGATGTATGCAATGTGTTTCACGTCGGTAGCGATCAGAATGAGCCGTGGACGGCGAGGCCGATGTGATTTCTGCGTGCCGCATGGCTGTGTTTCAGGAGGCTGCATTCAATAGATCTCGAGCTCCTCTTTGTGGCCGCTGCAGGTCAAGGCGCTCATCCAAGGTGGCGACATGGCACGGGTGTCGGAATAGATCCCGTTTTTTTGATGAAGTTCCTGAGGTGTTCCCGGCACGGTGCGAAGCTTTTTTTGCACGTGGTCGGTGCTGTTACCGCGTTGATCGTGCCGCGAATTTCGCATGCAATAAATGACGGTGGGCCAGAGCGAAGGCCGGCCCACCGGTGGTCAGCGACTTCAGGGCTGACCTTGCACGTCGCGGCCAATTAAATCTCCGATTCTGCGGACCGGTTGCGGAAATGCAACACCTCTCGCGGGGGGCGCGTGGCGTTTCGTGGCGGTGACAGCCGCTTTCACTATGTAAACTGTCAATGAGCGATTGTCAGTTGGTGGAGTTCTTCCTGAGAGTCGACACCGTTTCCAGGTGGGTTAACCGTTTTTGCAGTGCACGTGATCCTCGGCGCGGTGCCCTGAAATTCCGAGGGGCAGATCAGGCATGTCAGAGATTGGACAGCATTCTGGCGCGACAGGCGGCGACAGTCTGACCGGTTCAGGCGGTCGGCGTGCCGGTTTGTCACTGCTTGAGGTCGTGCTGGCGGTTGCCATTCTGACTGGCGCCCTTGCCGCAATCGGCCATCAGGCCTCTGTAGGTATCAACGCGGCGCTGCGATCGGAACTCAGTACGGAGGCTGCCCTGAGGTGTCAGACTCAACTGGAGCTGCTGCAGGCCGGGGGATTGCGACGATTGCCGGTGACGGATCAGGTACTTCCTGGTCAGAACAACTGGCGCTGGTCAGCGGAGTTGTTGCCGTCAGAATTTGAAGGACTGCAATTGCTTCGAGTTTCCGTGCATCGGGTTGGTGGGCGACAGGAACGCTGGAGCCGATGGACGATGGTTCGTCTTGTGCAGGCTCCTGAAAAGATTCCGGGTGTCCGTAAGACGTCCGCTGTGCGTAGTACATCCTTAGAGCAGCGAAAGTCGAGGTAGCGCAATGCGGGGACCTGGCTTTCTGAGATCGTGTGGGGAAGGCGCTGGATATTCGCGGCGGGGCATGACGCTGGTGGAACTGATGCTGGCGCTGGCCCTGACGGGCATGCTGATGAGTTCGATCGCCGTGTCGTTGAATCTGTTCTGGAAGTATCGCGGGCGTTCGCAGGACAGTGCCGGACTGGCTGCCCTGCGACGGGGCTTGTACGAGGATCTGGTGGTGGATCTCAGAGGAACTCTGCGACGTACAATACCAGTCAAGCGGCAGGTGCTGCAGCGACCTCGGTTGGGTGAGAGCAGTTTTTCTGAGTTCAGTGGCGGTGACGAACGAGTGCTGGAGTCGCAGGACTTGCTGACGATCCCCGATCAGGCGATTGCGGCGCATCCGGTCAATCTTGTGGGGGAAGCCACGTGGCTGGCAGTATTTGCCACGAGGACCAGTCACAGATTTCCGAATACACAAGAGTATGGCGACGAAGCTGCCCATGTTGTCTGGTCAAATGGCCAGGCGTTGCGTGGAGTTTTTGGTTTTCGGGATGACCGGGCGGTTACGACGTCACTGGCAGGAGCGCAGGATGCCCCGGCGCTGATCCGGCGGATCGTGCCATGGGTTTCCTCCGCGATGGCGGAAGATCCAAGTGTGACAGAGATCAGGATTTCTGACCGCGTGCGATCGGTGTCATTCCGTTACCTCGATGGTGATCGCTGGGTCAGTCGCTGGAACAGCGAGGAGCTGC
>CAIQIE010000127.1 GCA_903871805.1 uncultured Planctomycetaceae bacterium
CTTGTCCAGAGTTCCCTCGGGTTTGCGTCCATCGACCTGATAAAGAATGTTCTGAAGAAACACCTCGTCGGGGCTGTCTGTAAAATCAATGACCACGTCAGCACGCTGCCCCGCTGCCATCATCAATGTTGTTTGCTCGATTGCTGCCGGATAGAGCCACGTATCTTTGCCCAGACGCACAAATGGCTGCTGATTACTCAATGCCAGTTCCAGAATGCGGGCATTGCACCCGTTCAGCAGGCGAAAACGATACTTCCGTCGCTGCACGCGGAAAAATGGCTGCGCCTTACCGTTGACAATCCAGACATCTCCCAAAGTCCCGTTGTGATCCAGCGGATCGTAGGCCAGCGTTCCATCGGGATTGAATTTGCGATCCTGCAGCACAAGTGGAATGTCAAATTCCGCTGCGGGAAGCACGTTCCGTTGAACAAGATCGTCTTCCAGAGCATCACTGGTCAGAAAGAACCCGCTTAACCCCAGCCAGATGTTTGGCCCGGCCACGTCCATCGCGTGGTCATGATACCACTGTGTTGATGGGCTTTCTGTAAAGTCTGGCTGTCCATCCAGCATAGGGATGGTGTTCGGATAGAAATAATCCCGGGCTCGGCCCGGCAGGACGTAAAAGTTGGGATAGCCATCTGAGTGCGCTGGCGTATGACCACCGTGCAGATGTGTCGAAAGTTCCACATCCAGATCGTTCCACACACGCACCACACAAGGCTGACCTACGGCCGCACGAAACGTCGGGCCGGGAACAATTCCCTCGTATCCGTAAACTGGCGTTCGGACCCCCGGAATGTACTCATGGATCGTTTTCCGAACTCGCATTTCGTAAAACTTTGTCGGAAACGCCTCATACCAATTCAGATCCGGCCGCTCTGCAACACGGCGATCAAAATACTCTGGTGCGATGCCGTGAAACACGTCCCCGGGAGTATACGGTGGTTGGCCAACGGCTAGTGGTTGCAGCACAATTGGCTGCGGCATTGGCTGTGTGAACGGAATCAGGCCGAAAGGGGCCGCGGGGATCGCTTTCGGAGACTTTCCAGCCGCCGCCGGGCCTTTCACCGTCTTTGCGGCTGGTCCAGCGACTGCAACTTTGCCAGTTTTTATCGATGCGGCTGCGACTGGAGCTTTCTTTTGCGACTCTGCTGCCCCTGCGGAGACCACCGCCGCACTAATCGCCAGGGAGGTTGTCTTCGCAAGTACGGTCCGTCTGCCAACTGAAGTCTTCATGGACTACCTTTCAATAGCTGATGCTGCACAGATCGACATCACCAGGGTTTCATGTGCTCCTGACGAGACGTCTCTGAGGCGGAGGCAAACAAAATGCCGCAGAAGAAAAATTATCTCATGCAGGATTCATGTCTTTCGCGGTTCGCTCGCATTTGCGTTGAAACCACCTTATCCGACGACCGATGCCGATACGGGCATACCAGCTAAATGGCATACAATTCAGCGTCAGATTCTCCCGTAAAATCTCAGAGGTAGCCCGCTTGCAAACGTCTGGTTATGGGCACCGCGCAACTCGATGTCGTAATCCTGCATCGTTGCATCTGGGCATGACAACACAGGCAGTTGTCAAAGTGCATATTGTTTGCGAACGCACCTTAGCGCCCGGCAGGCGGGCGATGTTGCATCACATCAACAGCCCTGGAATCAAGTCCGGATTCCCGACTCTGCGCGGCCGCTGATTCGTCTCTGGATGCCTGAGAACCTGGGACTGCTCTCGCGGGGACACAGCACCAGTGGAGCAGGCCATATGGGGAAACAGGCCATATGGGGACACAGCATCTCTACTTCCGCCGCTTTGTGTGACGTTAGGCCCATCGCAGGGACTTTACGATTCGTGTCGGCATTACCAACATGTTCCCGGAAAACAATAACCATCGGGCAGACTGACGGCCAATCGGTCACCTGAGATTGCCACTTCATCACCGAGCCCTTGAGATGCAGTGTCCCCCCCGCGTGACTCTTCACCAGCAAGATGCTGTGTCCCCGGGATAGTCGATTCTCTTCAATTTTCGTTGTCTGGTGCACTTTGGAAATTGCCCACCGGAGATTGGGTGCCGGTGAAGACACGTTGCAGACGTTTGGCGACGAGGCTTGCAGAAATAAGACTCGCAAATGCGAAAGCTGCAGATAGAAAGAAGGCCAACTCCACCTCACCAGAGCCCAGCATTGAACTCATGTCGTGCGGCGGTCGATACGGTGCTGTGGCGAGAGCAAAAAGGAAGCAGGAGACCATGGCGAGACACAGCGACGAGCATGCCAGAGGCAACAAGCGAAGGAGATCGCTCAAACAACGAGGCGGCGAGTTTGTCGAACCAGCGGAAGCGGGCGGCGAGTACGGATTACTTCTGGAAGCAATTACGTCCTGATCGCCTTCGTGGTTCATATTGGAACTTCCTGACCGCGAACGGCAAAAATCAACCCGGTTACCACCAACAGAATTTCAGTGGAACATATGCTCAACCCGCCGTCAACGGGCGCATTTCTCGGCCCCGCCGTCTCGCATTTCTTCAATTTGCAGGAACACTCCGTGTCCACCAACTCGCTCACCCAGGCGGCAGCCAACCTCGGGACACGGCCGCTTTCCCGGTTCCCGACTCGCGGGGACACAGCACCAGTGAACGACTGGCGGGGACACAGCACCAGTGTAAGCGACCGACGACGTGCTGCGTTGTAGAAATGCAACGCTTCGCCAAACCCCGGTAAGGCGACGCTATCTTTCTTATTGATACAACCTGAACGGCAGTGCTCGACACTGCTGTGTCCCCAAGACTTTCAGTGCCCCAAGACTCCTGCTGTGTCCCCAAGACTTAGCTGTGTCCCCGAGACTTGGCGTCCCCGAGACTTGGCGACTCGGGGGACACAGCCCTTTGATGGGCCACTGGCGCCATGAGACTGCTCTGGCGGGGACACAGCACCAGTGTGAGCGACCGACGACGTACTGCGTTGTAGAAATGCAACGCTTCGCCAAACCCGGGGAAGGCGACGCTATCTTTCCTGATGAAACAGCCTGCACTGAGTTGCTGCATACTGCAGTGTCCCTGCCACTCTGCATTCTGCATCCCTGCCACTCTGATCCACAAAACAGCCAAAACGGCATGCCATTTTGGCCGTCACCGGGTCGTACGTTTGAAAAATTGATC
>CAIQIE010000128.1 GCA_903871805.1 uncultured Planctomycetaceae bacterium
AGTTGTCAGTTGTCAGTTGTCAGTTGTCAGTTGTCAGTTGTCAGTTGTCAGTTGTCAGTTGTCAGTTGTCAGTTGTCAGTTGTCAGTTGTCAGTTGTCAGTTGTCAGTTGTCAGTTGTCAGTTGTCAGTTGTCAGTGGGCGGCATGGCTGAACTATGATCAGGGGATTGACTTCTGGCGTTCCAGTTGCATTTCCAGCGACTGGCGCAGTTCGCGGACTCGTTCCACATCCACACCGGCCGGTTGTTCAGAAATAAACCAGCTGGCATCTTCGATGGCCATCTGCAGACGTCCGGTGCGAGCTCTCATTTCCAGTCGTTTGGCGCGATATTCGACGTTGGTCGGATCGATGAGTGCCAGAGTTTCAAGGCAGGACAGGACGTCGGGATCGCGGCGCTGTGATTCTGCGAGGTTGAGCAGATTCGTGAGCATGCGTTCCAGAATCTGTCGAGTTGACCGGGCTTCTCGAAATCTGGGTTCATTGGGAAATCCGGCTTCAGCAAGAATTCTCTGGATCTCGTCTTCTGACAACCGGCGGCCGCGTTCAAAAACATCGATCGTTTCTGGTGTGGTGCCTGCCGTCGTTGGTTCAAACCTCACCACAAAGTGTCCGGGAAGTCCGACTCCGACAACGTTCAGCTGCAGACGAGCTGCAAGTTCCATGTACAGCACCGACAGGGAAATAGGAATCCCCTCGCGATCGTCAATCACTTCGTTCATGTAACTGTTGGAGGGAGATTCGTACTCGTAGCGACTTCCGCGGACGCCCATCTCTTCAAACAGCAATTTATCGAGTCTGGCGATGCGTGTGGCTTCTGATGCGTCGGCAGGAAGAGTCTTCTTCAGGTCGTCTGCCATGGCGTTGACTCGGTCGAGGTAAAGCGCAACATCGACATCCGGGTTATCGATTCGAGCGATGAGGAGGGCGCATTTCAGCAGACCTGGCTGAACGCCGTGGCTGTCTGCCGCTGTTTCTGTACTGACGTCGGTGATGGTACTACGATTCAGTTCCTTGAGAAGTTCCTGGCGGACGCCTGTTTCATAGAGATCACGGGCCAGGGTTTTCAATTGACGGGCCTTCTGTTCCAGACGAAGTGATTCGGCAGTCATAAAGTCGACGGCAGTTTCGCCCAGGGGCAGAATTTCGTTCAGTTGCGGTTGTTGAACGGGAGCCTTCCATGGAACGGAGTCTGCAAACTGTCGTAGCCTGTCGAAATTTTCCGCCGTTGGGGTTGTTGGCAGCAGATCGCGTCCCGTTTCAAATCGGCGAAATTCAGCGACGGTCCCGCGAAATGCGGCGAGGCCGATGCTGCCTGATCGAAGGGCCGAGTCTTTGCTTTCCACAACGCGGGTGCCGTTGACAAAGCACTCAAATCGATCGGAGTGGATACGCACCGTGAGGGTGTTCCAGTCATCCAGTCGGTAAGCTTCGTGCGGCTGGTTGTGAAGAATCGTCCACGAATTGACATCCGAGCCATCAAAGAGTGTCAGTCGGAGATTCCCTGCGCTGGGATAGAATCCATAGTGGCGTTCGTTGCCATCGGAGTGAAAAACGAGTCCCGCCGCGCCTTCTTCATTGCCAAGTTTCACCATCACACGAACATCATAGGGCAGTTCGGGCGGGTTTGGCTGATGGATGCACAGCGTCCGGCCTCCAAACGCATTTCCCTGACCATTGACCAGAATTCGTCCGGCTCGCTGTCGCCAGTTGCCGCCGAAGAGCGGTGTCCATTGCTTTTCATCGAGCGCGCCAATTGTGCTCCAGCGTGTCATAGGCACCGGGTTCGGGTCCGCCTGCATGTCTCGCAGCAAGCGCACTGGCAGAGCAAACCCCAGTTTGTCCTGCAGAGCGGACTTGCGAGTAACGATGCCAACGACCTGCCCTTTGCGATCCAGAACCGGGCCACCACTGTTACCGCGTTCGATCGACATGGCCAGTTGCAGCATTTCGATCCCATCGATCTCCTGATATCCGGAGACCACGCCGGTCACGATTGCGTTGCGAAAGCCTTCCGGATGTCCAAGAGCGACGATTTCGCGGCCCTGCGGGGTTTTTCCTTCGGGGGACAGCGGCAGTGGTGGAAGATCAGTTGCCTCGACTCGCAGAATCGCCAGGTCCAATTGACTGGAGGAGGCGAAGACTTCTATGACGGGAAGTTTTCGGCCATCGGGGAGTTCCACGCGAATTTCCCGGCCATCCCCAATGACATGGTAGGCCGTTGCAATCAATCCGGGCCCTTCGATGGCAAAGCCTGTGCCCAGACCAAGTTCGCCGCCGGTTCGGTCTGTGGATCGCACAACGACCAGGGACTTACGAGCCTGTTCGGCAAGGACTTCTGCAGAGAAGGTTGTTTCAGTTTCGGCCTGCTTCGGGTTCTCATCCGCCTGAACGGACGTTTGAAACCAGCACCCGAAAATGAGTGGCAGTGCCAGGAATGCCCTTCGCAGTACAGTCCGGAGACTTTGTTGGTTTCGATCTGCTCGCTGTCCGGATACGGTGTAGATGGACACAGTGGTCTCCTGTGGGTTCCGTGAAGTCATCGCGAACGGAAATCCTTTAGACGGGGCATTTCGAAGGTCATGGACAGGATTGCTGAATCCATAAACATCGGGAACGAACTGTTACCCCTGGAAGGAGTTGCAGCCCAGTGTAATGCAGGAACCTGTCCGGGAGCCAATTGTCCAAAAGCTGCAGCCCAGAAAAAGTGATTTTGTCGAAATCACGAGAGATTTGGTTTGCTCTGTGGACAACATGGCAAACATTCCGAGAATCGGCTGCGGGAAAATCTGCGTTGGATCAGCACTGGCGACCAGCCTTCAACGCTGCTCTGCCGATAATGGCGGCCCTGCACAGGCAGCTTCAGGCCGCCAAAATCTGTACCTGTCGCCATCACGTGGCTCCGACGGCCCCGTTCGGGCAAATCACCAACAGCGGGCGCATGGCCACCTTTACTGCCGATCTGAATGCAAACTTTCGGTGACTGGCCCTGTTTTTTTCACACGGGCAGTCACGCCCTGCCTTGATAGAGGTACTTCTGAAACCCTGCAAACACGCGTCCGATTTCTTCCGGCTTGCCGAGGTCGGCGATCGCATCGGAAAGGGACTCATTGTATTTCAGCCGCAACAGCGGCGTCAGGAATCCGTCGTTGATGCCTTCCTTCAGGGAATAGGTGAACACGGGCTCGCCGAAGTAGGCGTAGGTGTCCACGTTGTCTTTGCGTTTCGGCGTGGCAGTCAGTCCCAGCTGCACTGCCGGGGCGAAGTAGTTGAGAATTGCTCGCCAGGTGCTTTCGTCGCTGGCACCGCCGCGATGGCATTCGTCGATCACGATGAAGTCGAAGAAGTCCGGCGGATAGTCGCCGAACCATGGCGACGGTTCACCGTCCTTTGGTGGTCCGCACATGAACGTCTGAAAGATCGTGAAGAACAGACTTCCGTTTTTCGGCACCTTGCCTTTCCTGCGGATCTGATCCGGCTCGATGCGCACCATGGCATCTTCGGGGAATGCGGAGAAAGCGTTGAACGCCTGATTTGCCAGAATGTTTCGGTCGGCGAGGAACAGGATACGAGGCCTTCGCAATGGAGAATTGACAATGGATAATGGAGAATGGGCTTCGTTATCAATTGTCAATTGTCCTTTGTCAATTCTCCATGACGACTCGCAAACCGCGACTGATCTCATCAAGCAATTCCGGATGCCGCTGACGTTGTCGCTCCCGTTCAAGAAAGTTGTTGATTGCTTCCACCACTTCGGCGTTCCAGCCGACTTCCGGGCGCAACAGGTTGTTTTGCACCAACCAATAGCTTACGGCACACCATGCCCACAGTGGTGCATGATCCGTCAGGTGACACTCTGGCGGGGGAAAACCGCCGGGACCGCGTTTGCCGATCATGTACTGATGCACAAGCTGACGACTGCGGTCAATCCGCCGTGCGATCTCCGACGCCGTCACCAAATCGCATTCATCAACTCGCAGGACTTCAGCTCCGATGCCTGCATTTCGTACGTCATTGATGGCGCTGATGATGGCTTCTTCGAGGGACTTTGCAGGCCGGCTGAACTCCAGGTAGAGCAGCCCGTATTGCATGCTCAATGTGGCATCATCACAACCGGCGTTGAACAAAGCGTCTTCCACGGATTGTGTTAGTTTTTCCACGCCATCCACGATCAGAGCGAAATCGTGCTCTGGTTCACACGGCTGATTTGCTGTTTCGCTCATGATTCTGACTCTCCTTCTGAATCGTCGCCCGAATCCTGCGAATGCGGACACGAATCCACTTTCTTTCGGATTTGCCGAGCGTGGTTGTCAGGACTTCTGGGAGTTGACCAGACGCTGATAATGCAGCCTTCCCGAGTACTGAATGGGCAATAAAGTCGCCCCTATGCATGCCCGTTCGATAGTTCGACGCTCCAGCCCAGCTGTTCGGCGTATTGGATTGCCTTTTCGACCGCGGGCTTCGAGTGTCTTGCTTTGGACATCGTCAAATCCTACTCATGACTGTTGACAACGGTCAAGCAAATCCGTTTTTTACAAATTGTCAGCAACGTCCGGCGTGACACCGAGCTCCCCTTTGGTTCCTGTGCTCCGCTGTTCATTATCAATTATCCGTTGTCCATTGCCAATTGCCCTGTGAACGCCTCGTGCAGCAGCGACTTTTTCAGATCGTCCAAGGCGGCGAGTTTGCGTTCGTAGATGGTGGCGAGGTGTCGGTCTCTTCGCGAACAGCGTCCATCGTTGAAACTATACGTTGCTGTTCATCGAGACTTGGCAACTCTATTTCCAAGTCCTTGATCATGCCAAGCTTCAGAAATTTCGTCCCTGTACCAACGGACAGGGCTTTGAATTTCTTCAAGCTCTTCAGCATCTGGAAATACAAGAACCGATAAAGCACTCGATTCTTCTCGTTGACCGTGATGACGTAGGTACGCTGGTAAACGTTGAATTTCCCCTTGTAATGTTTCACGTTGAAATCACCTACGGCGTTATTGCCAGCCAACAGGATGGCTTCGCAGTGGAAGGCATCCTGTGTCGATTGCAAAAACATCCCGTGAACAAGTGAAAAACGGAAACTCTCCATCTTCAACTGCAGCATTTGCGTCTAGCTTTCCAGTTTTGATATTCACCAAATCCCCGAGGAACGCTTTGTCGGCGTGCGCAACATGGAGGTGGCTTTCGAAGAGATCGCGGGCGTTTTGAAGGTTCTTTTCGGCGTTGGCTTTGGCGGTGGTGATGCCCTCAAACGCTTCGTCCGGAATCCCGACGATCCGCTGCTGCTCGGCTCGCGATTCCGGGTAACTGATTTCGCGTGGAGCCAAGTTCGTTCGTGTAATTTGCGGTTGTGCCGCCCCAGTGATTGCTCTGGCAATGTCTATTCCGCCACGGAAAAGATACTCCAGGAAACTGAGTTCAATCGCGCCGTTCCTGGGGCGAACCACCATCGCGTTCCCTGTGATCCACGAATTGGGTTCTGACATGTTCACTGAACCGCACGTCGCGCTGCGGCACGTGATCAAAAGTTGTGGCTCCTCGTGATTAAACTTGTCATAGCGACCAATCACCCCGTTTGCGCCGAAGACGACATATGCTCCATCCGCAACCATTTCGTTTCCGGAAATGGTTTTTGGTTGGTACATCTCGCACGTATCGCCCAGCGTCTTGGTCTGGAATTCCTTCCTCATAGCAGCCCCAGGATGGTCTGCAGCACTTCCGCACTTTCCAGATCCAGCGCGGTGGTGGCGGTCCTGGGGCGTCTTACCTGCCATGTTCTGGATGACTGAGCGAATACGATGCCGCTCGACGGGCGGCGGATGCTACCGAAATGGGGCGTAATCCCGGACGCGGGCGTGAACCTGGAAAGTACCCGGTCCATGAGATCGCGGCTCCCGCCCGGAAGTATCAGGCTGTGTGTGAGTAGGCCGGAACGTCATAGGCACCGGTAAAGCTCACCTGTGCCACCAGTCTGAACGCAATCGATCGGTGGATAGCCGATGTTTCGCTGTTTTCCATGTTGACGCGATGTTTCCACGCTGTTTTTGCCGTGGTACTAACCACCCCAACGGATCAAATCACCGACGGCCGTCGTCTGCCACCTGAGCCGCCACCCTCCGTGAACTCCGTGTTCTCCGCGGTAAACATGGCGGTTCTTAGACAGGCAGATGGCCGCATGGTCCGGGATCCTCATTCCATGCGGAACGGGAGTGGAACAGCGCAAGCCGTCCGGTTGCGGTTTGCCCGCTGTTGGATTCGCCGGAGGTCTTGCGATCTGCCGCTTCCATGGACAGCAGGGCAGACATGCTGATCAGCGGCTACGGAACATCTGCGAAGGCCCACGATCAGTGTCCGCTCTTCAACGCTGCTTTCAGGGAGTTTCTGAAGAGGCAATTCGTCAAGGGCCCGTGGTGGGAACGACCAGCCTGACGCTGGCGTTTTGTACCTGAACGGTGACAGGAAGCAGCGGACCGGGATCTCCGTCGCACTGGCATCGGACAGCCGGGTGCCCGTCCACAGCCTCGACGCGAACGCTGCGGGCATGAAGGCGCAGGAATTCCTGTTGCGCCACAGGAAGTTTCAGTTTCAGTCGAAGAGCCTGCCAGAGAATCTGCCAGCGGGTGGTTCCGAGAACCAGACGGACATCCAGCAGTCCATCATCAGGACGTGCGTCGGGCGCGAAGGGCATCCCAAAACCATACCGTGGGACATTCGTCAAAATAATGTGGGACCCATGGTGGAATTCACTGGACTCGTCGCATTGCACTCGATAACGGCGTGTTTTGCCAAACAGCAATGTTCGAAGAGTTGGCCAGACGTATCGGCTGCGAAGAATGCGGCCGGTCCGTGTTGCATGAACAGCTTCCACGACTTCTGCATCCGGACCGACGCTTAGCATCAGCAGAAAGCGGCGAGCATCAGCAATCACAGAATCCATGACATACACATGATTCTGATCAATAATCTTCGCGAGGGATTTGCCGCAGCAGGAAATTCCAAAATACTTTGCCAGCAGATTTTCTGTACCAAGCGGCAGAATGGCCAGCGGGATTCCGGGGTGTCTGTTGACCAGATCAGCAATCGTACCGTCACCTCCGGCTGCCACACAGCACCTGAGTTCCTCTGCGTTTTCCGGACGTCTTATCCACTGATCCAGCACATTGCGGCGGGAAAACATGCGGATCCGAAACCCCCGTCGGCGTAATTCAACGCACAGTCTGAGCAGTTCACCGCGTCCACGGCCACTTCCCGACGATGGATTTCTCTGGATGACGACCAGGCGTTTGGTCATCGTCAGGTCCGGTAGTATTGAATTTGGGATGTGTGTTTCTTCATGCGAGTGTGTTTCTGCTTCACTGTTCTATGGAAAAACATCGACTGCTGCAGATTGGGGACAGAACGAAATCCATTGACAGAACGAAATCCATTGAAGCACGAGGGCATTGGATTGTGGACACGAAGTCCTTTTGTACCGTAGACGAGGAAGTCTTTGATGGACCGAAACGCTGCCTGATGATGGACTGTTGCCGATGTTTCCGCATCAGGCAGCGCGTGATCACAGTTCGGGTTTACTTCGGCGTCGCCAGTTTAATCAGATATCGGTCGCTTCGCACGAAGAGGCCACCATCAGAAACGCCTGGGCTGCACAGAATGGTTTCTGCCAGATCAAGTTCCGAGATGATAGTTCCCTTATCCTGTTCTGGCTTCACAACAAACGCCACGCCCTGTTCATTGAATGCGTAGAGATAGCCATTTGCCGCAATCGGCGTGCTGCTGAAAGCACCACGCAGTCGCAGTTGCCAGAGCCGTTCCCCATTTTCCGGGTTACCAGCGGTCAGTACGCCAGAGCTATTGACGACGAAAGCCATTCCGTTCATGACAAGAGGGCTTGGTGTGGAGGGACTGAGGTTTCCGGAATTCCAGAGTTCTTCGAACTTATCGGTCCCAGGTCGCAGGGCTGTCAGACCATTGGCTGGTACGTAAACAGTACCGTTGCTGACGGTGACTGAAGGAATGGTGGATGCGCCCTTTTCGAAGTTCCACAGGATCTTTCCGGTCGTGGGATCTACCGCTGCCAGTCCTTTGGAGGACTGCAGCAGAACCAGAGCGGGCTGGGTTGATGTCTCAGGAATGATTGCGGGTGATGTCCAGTTGGCAGCGCGTGGTCGTTCAATCTGCCATTTGGTTTCGCCGGTGACCGCATCAATTCCACAGGCGAAGGCCTCGGCATCACTTTCGACCTGAACAACCACAACGCCACTGACAACCACAGGAGATGAAGACATGCCGAGGCTGTTGCTGGCGTTGGGGAATTCACTGCCAAGCCCGCGGAACCAGAGCAATCTTCCTGCGGTATCCAGACAAATCAGATCATTGCTGGAGAAGAAAGCGAAGACACGCTGGCCGTCACTGGCCATGGTTGGCGTGGCATTGGACATTTTTTCGTGCGTCATCGTGCGGCCTGTGGCCAGGAACTGCCGCTCCCAGGTTTTTGTCCCACCGAAGGCATCGAAGCACAACACATGCAGACGGTCCTGGGAATAACCGGAGCTGCTGGAAACAAAAACCTGACCATTCGTGATGATTGGCCCGGAAAGTCCTCGGCCTGGAAGTTCAGACTTCCAGGCGATTGTTGAACCACTGAGTTCTGTTGGCAGAAACTCGTCAACAGCGACGGAGTTCGTGGCATTGCCGCGGAACTGCCGCCAGTCGCCTGCGATTGCAGAGGGGGCAATTTCCGGAGCAGCGGCCAGGCTAAAAATACAGAAGAACACGGTCATGCGAACGGGACTCACTGCACACCTCCTGATTTCTGAGTTTCCTGGGCCACGATGGGAGCCGGAAGAACACCTGCTCCGGTCTGATCGCAGACTCTAAGCTGATACTGGTATTTCTGAGCCCATTCCTGAGTTTGTTCGTTCTGACAGATTTTCAGGCAGATCGTATTGTCGCCGGCCTTCAAAGTCACGGGGACGACATACTGATCCATCTGAGAGCTGCGGTGATATTCTTCTCGTTCAAACATTAGTTTGCCGTTGACCCAGATCTTCCATGCGTTGGGGGTTCCAAGGCGGATCTGCAGGGATTGTTCTGAAGGGCTGGTCCATGTGGCTGCGGCGTACATGGCGGAACCCTTGAAGTTTTCAATTTGTCCGGCAATGTCAATGACTCCGTAGTCATCACTGGTTTCCAGTGGCTTCCACTGAACCTTGCCATTCATGCCGTCGTATTCGGCTGAAAAGTTCGGCCCCTGTTCTTCGAATTCCTTTTCCGGGGTATAGGCTACAGCGAACCCTTTTTCCTCTTTGTTATCAAAGGGCCCAGCAATCAGCCATTTCGAGACAAAGCCGAAGTGACGGCTGATGTCCACGGTTTCGCCGGATTTTCGCAGGGCTTCCGCAAGCTGCTTTACCTGATCTTCATGCACAGCGCCGTTGAGTGCTTTTTTGTAGAGTTCCGTGGACGCGGCGCCTTCCGCTTTTGCCGCTTCATCCATAAGTCGTGCAACGGCATCGCGGCGAAATTCCGGACCTGGGTCCAGAAGCATTTCGGGAATCAGGCGCGCTTCCAGGTCTTTATCCTGGGCACGCAGCGTTTCGTAGGCCAGCCGCCGAGCTGCCGCGGACTGCGTTGTGTCTTTGATGAATTTTTCGAGTGTTGCCGCTGGCAGTGGTTTTCCGGAAGCAACAATCTTGTTTGCGATCTGTTCGAAGGAATTGCGAAGCCAGTTGACCCCCAGCGGATTGGCGTTCTGGAAACCTTCCAGAATCGGCATCATGGCGCGCTCGCCTGCCCCCACGAGAGCAACCACAGCGCGCTGCGCGGCCCTGCTGTCTACTCCGCCAGCTTTGACGGTCTGCAGAACAGTGACCGCACTGGAAATCGCATCGGCCGCAAAGAGTGCCGCCTGAGAAGTGCCCCACACGAGACACGTCAGCAAAATTCCCCGCCACAAGCCCGGCGACCTGTTCACTGGTGACACGGAA
>CAIQIE010000129.1 GCA_903871805.1 uncultured Planctomycetaceae bacterium
ACTATCCCTTGACGAGTTGCTCCTCAGCAGAGCTCGTCTCCGTTTGGTCTGACACATGATAATAGATCACATTTGGACAACGCGCCGTGCAGAGTCCAGAATATCCAATCCAGAGCGCCTACCACTTCTGGGGAAGTTCACCAGAGACGCCCGCACCTGCCGTGCAGACCACAGAGACCACGAGCCAGCTCAGTCTATTTTGGCTGGCCCGCCCCGCATCCCACCTCCTACCCCTGCCGCTCCCCACACACTCTGACGCTCCCTCGTTCAAGATGCAGTGTTCATTAGCACACCATCAGCACTATCGCCGGGGGCGATGATCGACAGTCACAATTCGACGATGGTGGAATCACAAACCGGGGACACACCATCAAACCGGCATCAAACCGGGGACACACCATCAAACCGGGGACACACCATTTTGCCCCCGACCTCGACCTCGACGACCCTTTGAAAAAGCCTGTATGTCACCGGTTTTTTACGGTGTTTTTCAAAAGCAACCTGACAGCATAATCGCGATCAGCGGCCTACATGGTGCGATCCTAATCAATGCAACCTTCCGCTCTTTCTGTACAACATCGTACTCTGGAGGTCTCGCAAAGTTGGTGTGTCCCCGAACCGGACTATCTCCCCGCACCAGGCCATCGTCCGGGATCGGGGTTGTGGCCCGGGGAGACTGCCTGGGTTTGTCTTTTGCATCGTCCCTGCGCTACTTGGCGATGGGGGATAGTGCTATGCTTTGCTACGTTCCACATCCAGCGTTTGCCCACCTATTTCTTTCCGTCTCGCGGCCACGTGTGTCCGAAATTTCCCTAAGCTGCTTATCGTTTGGCATTACGCAGTGTTCCCCGCTGGCTCAAGAGATTTCTCTCCGTACAATTCACCCACTGCCACGGAAGTATTTGCTGTCTCAATATCAAAGAGGCTCCGGTGGCTGAGCAGACCGCGCTGGATGGCATATTGTTCCCACTGCATCGCGTTCCTGGGTTTCTTAAATGTCTGAGTGCCATTCGTGTTTAGCGGTATTCAGCAGCGGTGTTGTCTCATGTCGCCGGGACCGCTGGACTTTCCGGAACTTCGATTATGCGACAAGTTGAGCGGCAAGGCGATTCTCAGGAAATTATGGCCATGAATATCGAGGAAACTCTGCGGACACTGGGCATCACGCATCCTGCAGGATTGTGGATTGACCAGCAGGTCCGTCTTTGCCACGGTCCCATTCTTGCCATCCATTCTCCTGTAGATGGGTCGCTGCTGGCGGAGATTCCCCAGGCTGTTCCCGAAGATGCCGATCTTGCCATCGCCGGTGCCGTCGCCGCCTTCCGACGCTGGCGATTGGTGCCAGCGCCAGTCCGCGGTGAGTTGGTGCGTCGTTTCGGAAACATTCTGCGGGAAAACAAGCAGGCTCTGGCAGAACTTGTCTCCATTGAAGCCGGAAAGATTCGCCCGGAGGCTCAGGGGGAAGTTCAGGAGATGATTGATATCTGCGATTTCGCAACCGGACTGAGTCGGCAGTTATATGGTTTGACGATGGCGACGGAACGTCCCAGTCATCGAATGATGGAACAGTGGCATCCGCTGGGGCCTGTGGGCATCATTTCCGCCTTTAATTTTCCCGTCGCCGTTTGGGCATGGAATGCTGCCATCGCTCTCGTCTGCGGAAACTCGCTGATCTGGAAACCTTCCGAAAAGACGCCGTTGTGTGCGATGGCCTGTCAGAGCCTTCTGATGCGCGCGGCGCATGGCATGCGCGAAGTCCCTGAAGCGATTTGTAGTGTTCTGATTGGAAGTCGTGCGCTAGGAGAACTGATGGCCGAGGATCGACGCATCCCGCTGGTGTCTGCCACTGGAAGCGTAGCCATGGGACGTGCAGTCGGGAAAGCTGTGGCCAACAGACTGGGACGACCACTTCTTGAATTGGGAGGAAACAATGCGTGTATTGTCACGCGCAGTGCGAGCCTGGATCTGGCCGTTCGGGCCATTGCGTTCTCTGCGGTAGGCACCTGTGGACAGCGCTGCACGACCCTGCGACGACTGTTCGTACACCAGAGCATCGCTGATGAACTGATCACGCGTCTGAAAATTGCCTATGCCTCGCTGCCCATTGGAAATCCCCTGGAAAATGGTACCCTGATCGGTCCACTGATCGACAGAACGGCCATGGATCGCATGATGTCGGCCCTCAGTGAAGCCCGACATGCCGGGGGTACGGTTTTCGGCGGGGATCAGTTGACGGATCGGGTGCCCGCGGGCGGTTGCTATGTTCGCCCGGCAATCGTGGAAATGTCCTCGCATGCGGATATTATGTTTCAGGAAACTTTCGCCCCAATTCTCTACGTTCTCAGGTATTCATCACTGGAACAGGCGATCGAACTGCAGAACTGCGTCTCCCAGGGGTTGGCATCTTCCATCTTCACGAATGACCTGCGAGAGGCCGAGCTGTTTATGTCTGCCAGTGGCAGCGATTGCGGAATCGCCAACGTCAATATTGGGCCCAGCGGTGCAGAGATCGGTGGAGCTTTCGGAGGGGAAAAGGACACTGGTGGCGGACGTGAATCCGGATCGGACAGCTGGAAGTCCTACATGCGTCGAGCTACCAATACCATCAATTTTGGTTCTGATTTGCCGCTGGCTCAGGGAATTCAGTTTGGCTGAAAGCGAGGCCTGTTTTCTCTTTCCGTTCGTATTCCTGGGTGTTCCGAAGAAAATCCATCGCCTGTGTCTGGTACGATAGCTCGTTTCTTCAAAGTCGATGCGGCACCCTGCGTCAATGCCAATTGCCCAGAGAATTCCGCTGGTCTGGTGAACAACTCATGTTGAATGGAAATCGCTGCTGATGTCCTTGTGGCCACGCGCTGTCTACGTGCATGTTCCCTTCTGCCTGCACCACTGCGGGTACTGCGACTTTACGCTTGTTGCCAGTCGAGACCATCTGATTCCTCAGTATCTCGAATGCCTCAGCCGGGAGATTCGCCATCAAACAGCCGGATTGTCATTGCCGTTGCCGGTCGACACAATTTTTATCGGCGGTGGTACGCCCACGCATCTAACTCCGGATCAGCTGCAAATACTGCTCACCACCATCAGTCAGGCCTTTGAACTTTCAGAGCAGGGCGAGTTTTCGGTGGAAGCCAACCCGGACGGACTGGACGACCCCAGACTGGCCGTCCTTCAGAGCTTTCGCGTCAATCGGCTCAGCCTCGGGGTTCAGTCCTTTGACCAGTCTCAGCTGCAGACTCTGGAACGGACGCATCAGCCAGCGGATGCACTGGAGGTGATTCAACGGGCCCGCAAATACTTTCAAAATGTCAGTGTGGACCTGATCTTCGGTGTTCCCGGGCAGTCGCTGTCTGCATGGGAACAAACGCTGCTGACTGCTGCCGCACTGCCCATACAACACATCTCCACATACGGATTGACGTATGAGCAGGGGACGCCGTTTTTCCGCCGGGCAAATCAGGGAGTGCTGCGAAAGCTTCCGGATGAAGTGGAACGAGACATGTACCTTGCGGCCATCCGGATCCTGCAGAGTCACGGGCTCAATCACTACGAAGTGTCCAATTTCGCAAGAGACGGCTTTCAGTGTCGGCATAATATGGTCTACTGGACCGCTGACGAATACTTTGCCTTTGGCCCCGGAGCCGCTCGCTATATTCACGGAGTCCGTTCCACGGGAGTTCGCAGTGTGGTCCGCTGGCTGCGTTCATGGAATCACCACGAACCATGTCTCGAGGATGTGGAACAAAACACGTCGGAAGAAAAAGCCCGCGAAGCCGTCATGCTGGGACTGCGACTGCGAAAAGGCTTTCGGATCTCAGATCTGGAACACAGATTTAACGTCTGCCTCAGGGCTCTCGCCGGCCCCGCTCTTGATCGTGGATTTCGCAATGGATTGATCGAGGAATCTGAGGGGTTTCTGCGGCTGACTGAAAATGGCCTGCTGCTGGCAGACACCGTCGTTTCAGACTTTCTAGTTGGTGATGACCCCTGACGCTCCTCGAATCGACACTTTGTGCCCGTCAACCCAATGCGTCGCATTCAACGTACGAGAACTGGCAGCAGCCCCCGACATTGTTCCCGTGAGAACGATCAAAGACAATGCCGTCAGTGTACGTCTGCACTGTGATGCAGCCCGTCCCGACCGTCGATTCGCTTTCAACTACAGCACTCGGTGTCTGCCTGCAACTCTGACTTTTGCCACAGTTGCTGTACTGCATTCAAAACGATTGCGTTGGATAGGCAGTCACCACATCATTCTGTCTTTCCAGCACTAGTCTCAAAAATCTGCACTCTGGATACTTCTTTGCAGCTCCATCTGATCCTCCCACATATCCGATTCGACGTTTCAGATTTGCCGTAACCACCGTCCGGTCATTCTGCGATTGCCTGCGGACATCAGGGCCACTTTTTTTTGCCTGAATCCATGCTTCGTCAATGACCGCAAGTATGGTGTCCCTGTCACCTTCAAACACACCATGAATTTTTTTCTTCGGATCGTCCGCTGCATGTTTCATAACATGCTTCAGCCGATGCCCATCCGCACTTCCAGGCAGATAACGCAGACCGGCGGATGATTCGAAAATATCTTTCCCAACGTCCCGAAGCTGCCCGAGTTTCTGTGCAGAGGCCGCGGTTCCGGACTTCTTCTGCGAATGTGTTTTCTTTGCTTCAGTTGAATCTGCCCCCGATTTGCCATTGGTTGACGATTTCTCTGGTGGCTCTGCCGCTAACAAAGCTGGTGAATCGGCGGCTCCCGATTCGGATTGCGGTTGAACCTGCTGTTCACTACGAGGCAGCAGCGCAAGGGCCCCAATCGCCGCGATAAGCAGCAGTCCCTTCAGAGGCAGTCGGAACACATTGCCCGCAGAACGGTGCTGGGAAGAATCGAGTTGCAACGGCATGCACATGACTCCGAAAAGGCGATCCGCAGTCTCACGTTATAATCAGGGTGTCCACCAGCCACTGCTCGGTAGACACCCGAATCCCAAACCGTACGGAATGTAACGCAGCCGCCGGTCAGAATGGAACAGACATTCCTGTTCGCTGTACGTTGCCTGCTCGTTAAATGCGGACAGCCGCCTGTGCCTGTTCCGGATTTCCAGGCATAGGGCGCGAAGACAGGAAAAAAGCATTCCTGGCAGTCCCCTCGGATCGTGCCTTCAGAAATCCTGATCCTGGGCGATGTTTCAGAACTCAGCGGCCAGGTGATACAGAAACTGGAGGCGACGGTCATGCCAGGCTCCATGATGCGGTACCAACCTTAGTAGCGAGGTTACGGGCGGATGTGGCACGTCTCCATGCAATCGAATGATCTTCCGATAGATGCACCTGCAGGCCTGTTTTCTATCCTCGATAAAAAACACCGCGACGATCTTCGGATAATCGCAATCCCGTGTTGAGAATCGAGTACTTTCCTGGCAACGGAAGTGCAGACATGCCCCCAAATTTGGATGTTTCATATGGACGGTCAGTCCATTCCGCTTCCCAATCCACAGGGCCCAGGTGAGGCGTGGGGTGGGATGCGCAATCGGAGTCCGTTTACACGTTGGATGGAAATTCCGGACAATTTTTCGAAACTCGGCATTTTGTCTCGCAATTTGTCTCCTTAATCACCAGTTACCTCAATGAGGCCTCTTGTTGGAGGGCTCACGAAAGGCGTTAAATTCCGATTCGACCGACCGCCGGAGGCGACAGAGATGATTGAATTTACAGAGTTCTGCAAGCGTGTTCAGGAGTTCCGCACACAACTTCTCAGCATGATTGAACGACGAATTCATCCGGCAGTTCGTGCTCGTTTTGGCCCCGAAGACGTATTGGCAGCAATTACTCTGAAATGTCCCCGCAATGTGCACCAACTTCTACAACTTTCGCCGCAGCGTTTCCTAAAATGGCTACAAAAAGTAGCCCATTATCGGCTGATTGAACAGCAGCGGTTTCACCTCGATGCCGCCTGTCGTGATCCTCGACTGGAAATAAGAGATTCCAGGCAGTACCCAGTGAGCCGCGATCCTTTGTTGCACACACCAGCCCGCGGCCGCGGGCCGGCCGAAGAAGTTGAGGACTTCGAGGATCGTTGCCGGATCCGCAACTCTCTTGCCGAACTTCCACCAGGGGACCAGTTGATTCTTCGGCTCAGATATATCAATGATATGGATCCCCGCGAGGTTGCCAATGTCATGGGAATATCACTTGTGGCCTGCAATAAACGCGCTCTGCGAGCACGTTCGCGTCTGAGAAGGCTGCTGGAGTCTCCCGCCTGCCCGTAAACCCGGCGCCGTGGTGAAACAGTAGAAACTCCTGACTGGCCCCGGGGTACTTTTTACTGGCTTTGAAACGCGACTGCATAATTTACCAGCCCTCATAAACCATATCGTTGACCATCGCAAACAGCAGTGCGATGATCGAGACGAATGCGTAAAAGCCGTCAAAAGAATTCGCTCGCGCGTTAGTCAATGTTTCAGCCATGCCTTTCAGGGATAGTCTCCAGACGTCTCGGCGCCGTTTGCACCCGGAAACGTGCCATTCTCGATGCGCCATTTTCGGTGCCACCCAACTTGTGCTGAATTCAATACCTCTGGCTCTAATTCTCTCTGCCTTCTGACGGTCCGAAAACTGTGCGAGGGATGGGTGACCCCCTCGGCACTGGATGGATCGCCCCGCAGGACTCAGACCCGCGAGCAACTGGCAAATCCAGAACCGCGGAAACAGTCCAGATAAGCGATACAATCCGAATCACGGGTCACGCAGATGCTGTGTCCCCGGTGTCAGGTGCTGGTGCTATGCCAGGTGCTGTGTCCTCGGTGTTGGATGCATCGTTCAAATCTCGAACAAACAAGATGTTCCGTATATCCGATACAATCCGAATCGCGGGTTGCAAACATGCTGTGTCCCCGGAAGCTGGGACTGGATCCGCTGCGAGGCTTTCTCTGAATGGCAGTTCAGGTTTAGGTTACCTGGAAGATTCCGCCGGCACGTCACGCTGCACAGACGCATCCGAATTTGATGTTATCCAGCTGACTGCCAGTGCACTGATACAGGCAATAATCACAATCACACCCATCCATCCAAGGCCAAGACTTAGCCTCCCAGGTCGCAAATCCCCCATGATTTTGGGGTCCCGGATCAACATTTGCAGCGCAATGGCGTGTAGCGGCAGCAGTACGGCGTTAACTACCTGGCTGGCAAACATCAGCGGTATCAGTGGCAGGTTCGGAAGCGAGACAACGCTCACGGCCGCAACGGTCACTCCAATGAAAATTGCGTAAAAGAGCTGAAAGTGACGAGCGTCCAGATCCAGCGAAGCCGGGGCTCCAATTCCCTCTGCTATGGAATAGGCCGTCGCCAGAGGGACAACAGCTGCCGCCAGCAATGATGCACCAAGGAGGCCCGTTCCAAATAATACCGTGGCAAATGATCCCGCCAGAGGCCGCAGGGAGATGGCAACTTCCTGCGCACTTTCCACATGAATCCCGGCCGGATGAAGCGTGGCTGCACAGGCAATCGTGATTGCCATTCCAATCACACCCGTCAGCAGCGATCCAATGATGACATCAATGCGCTCCATTCGCAGGTCGGAAATTTTGATTTTCTTATCCACAGCATACGACTGAATGAAGGCCAGTCCCCATGGTGCCAGTGTCGTGCCAAGTGTGGCTGCGATGGCCAGCCAGCCGGCTGACGTCGATGGAAAGTGAGGAACAATGGAATTATGCACGACAGCGGACCAATCCGGTCGCGCCAGAATTCCATCAACGATGTACAGAGCCAGTGTTGACGAAATGACCAGCAGTACACCTTCAACGTGATGGAACGAGCCCAGAACCACCACCACTGAGATCAGAATTCCAGCAACAGGTATGCTGATCCATGACGGAATTCCAATCAGCGATGCCGCGGCCGATATTCCGGCATACTCGGCACAAATCGTACCGAAGTTTGCAAACAACAAGCCAATCACGGCCACATAGCCAACTCCACGCCCCCAGCGTTCACGGATAACGGCGACAAAGCCCCTGCCCGTCGCAGTTCCAATCTGAACCGCCACAAGGTGAAAATAAACAAGCAACAGGGTCGAGACCGGAATCATCCACAGGAATCGATAGCCGTAATCCGCCCCGAGCATTGAGTAGGTTGCAATGCCTGCCGGATCATCATCCGATAATCCTGCCAGCAATCCCGGACCAAGGACCGCCAGAAAGGCGGCGATCGCCCCCCGACCAGAAGCTCGTGATTGCAAAAATTTCCGCGAAATGCCGCGACGACGATGGGCGACCGGATGCGTCCGCTTGTGTTTTCCGAAGGCACTCATAACTGTCCATGTCCTGCTGAAGAACTCAATCCCAACGGGCTGCCACGAATTGTATACGGCAATCACGAATGCAGAGCAATTGCACGCAGGCACTTTGCCATGTCCGATCCTCTGTTACCACAACGGAGCTGCGTCTCTCAGGTGTCCCGACGATGCCGCTCCCAAACTTGCCATGCGACGCTCCTTTGTGCTTTCCGCTGGGACGAGAAATACCGCACAACGTCTGCCCGCACTCAGCCCGGCTGCTCTTGTATTCGTAATAAAAAAGAGCATCCGGCGAGGATCTGGAGGATGTTGCGTCTCAGGACGCGAATACAATTGCAGGAAAGGATGTGAGCGGGAGAGTAAACGCCACCGCGGCGGCACACCCGGGCAACTTAGAACACGATCTTCGAGCCGCGACTGTCAGGGAGTGAACGCACCGGAAAAACCAGTGATGGAAGTCGCCTTCCGGAAGTCGAGGCTCTCGGATTCCGTGGCCTGTCATCCAACGCTGGAACCTTGCGGATAGACGGTGCTGCGACCTGGGCGTGATGTACACTCCTGTACGACACAGCACGCAATAACCATCAAAGCAATGCGGCCGATGCTGCGAGAAATTCTGCAACATCGGCCGACATTCGTCTGCACACAATCAGGTACTTACTTCAGTAATGGTTCGTTCAGTCGGGACGTGTCAGTCGTAAAGTCTGGACGAATAACAGTACCAACAGCAGGGATGAGGAAATCCCCGCAATCCACCATGCACTGGGGATCAGGTTGTATGCTGTAAAACCCTCTGCCTGCATTGCGTTCAATGCGGCAGCCATCGGGTTGAGCCGCAGTGTGTTTTCCACCATGGCGTATCCGAACGGTGCATCTCGATTTACCCAAACCAGCATCGTGCCTCCGAACAGGCTGATCAGGACGCCATAGGCAACCGTCGTGGCGATCGCTGTGGATCGGAACAAACTGCTCACTGCTGCACTGATCAGCATCGCCAGCACCGCCGAGGCCACAAGGCAACCAAGCACCTGGATTACCTGTGGCTGAAGGATCGGCTTAATCAGCATGATCACGGCATAACCCGGCAGGGTGGCACACAGCAGCAAAGCCAGCGTCAGGATAACACTCACCAGTTTTCCAAAAAGAATTCGGGCAGGTCCCAGCGGCGTAGCACGCAGAAGGTTCCAGCTGCCTCCTTCAATTTCTCCGGCAATCATTCCCGCAGCAAGGCCCGGGGTCAGCAGCACAATCAGAGACACCTGTAGTACAATAATCAAGGCGCCAGTGTATTCGACACCACGGGATTCCGTACCACGGGCCGATGCCAGAGTCAGCAGCAGCGACAGAACGGCACAGCCTGCGACCAGTCGAAGCAACCAGTGCATGCGACCAAACTGCCGACACTGAAATTCCTTGACCATCACAGGATTGATAAATGGCGGAATTCCCCGGGATCTTCGCTGAGGGTCAACGAGATACAGTACTCGTCGACTAGCCTGAATCCAGCTGTCCTGGTCATCCGTAATGTAGCCCTGCGAACGCGACTGATCCAGTAACGAATGGCTCAGGCGACGAATACAGACAATGGTCCCGACAAGGATAAAGGTCATTGCAAAACAGAGATACCAGAAGACGGCATCCCGGGATTCCATCAGCCCAGTACCGCTGAGGGAATTCTGATTCAGCATCTGCAGAAGCCCTGGAATCGGAGAAATAAGTTTTAGAACCTGCAGGCCCCGAGCCAGCGGACTTGTTCCGCCGGGAAACAACGCATCCGGAAACCAGGGCACGATGGTTAACGCAAACGTGACACCGTAACTCCATCGCAACGCTGATTCCGTGTTTCTGCACCAGGTGCCTACCAACAGGCCAATCACGGTCAGTTGTGTGCAGACAATCATCATAAAGCCATACATTCGCAGGACGTCGCTGGACAGCGATAGCCCGCCCATCAGGTAGGCGCAGGCCATCGCTGGAAGTGTGGTACTCAGCAGCAGCACGACAAACCCCAGCATGGCGAAGAGTTTTCCAAAGTAGATTGAGCTTCGCGGCAGCGGGGAGTTGAGCAGCAACTCCAGCGTCCTTCGGCGGACTTCCCGGACCAGCAGTGTGGAGGGAAACACGGGGACCACCAGAATGGCAGCCGCCAGCATGGCATAAGTCACCCAGCGGAAGACTTCCCGCCCGCGCGCCCCATCAAGGTCAACAATCGCTGTCGTTGGCCACTTCAGCAGTACGACCAGTGATGCAACGACGGAAATCACCAGAAGAATTGCCAGAACACGGCCACTGCGCAGCAAGGCCAGCAGTTCCCGTCCAAGAATGACGCCGATACCATTCATTTCGCCACCTCCGCCACGTCACGACGCGATGCCGCCTGCGCATTTCGCTCCGCTTCAGCCTCTCTGGCCGCAGTCACAAAGGCCTCTTCAAGATCTCCCGCAACTTCCCGGAACTGTCCCACACGGTCTCCTGAAGTAATCATCTGACGCAAAAGGTCGCCCAGCTTTTCGTCATTAGCGGAAGTTCGACAGCGAATAATGGTCTCGGCCTCGGAAACCGTCACCTCCGCATCCGACTCCAGGGCAGTTCGGACGCGTGCGGCCACATTCTGAATGCCGTCCCCGGTCAACAGCTGAATTTCAATCGTGCGACGCTGCGAGAGCTCTCGCGTGACTTCCTGTAGTGTCCCCATGGCACGCAGGCGGCCACCAGCGACAATCGCTACCTGATCACAAATGCGGGACAATTCAGGCAGAATATGGCTAGTCACGATCAGTGTCCGCCCCTCGGCTGCCAGTCGCAGCAGGATCGTTCGCATTTCAATACGAGCTTCCGGATCAAGTCCATTGGCTGGTTCGTCCAGAATCAGCACCTCCGGCTTATGCAACAGCGTTCGGGCTATACCGACTCTCTGCTGCATCCCGTGACTAAGACTCTCAACGTAGCGGTCCTGCATCCACACGGCATTTGTCAGGTCAAGCACCTCTGAAATGCGTCGCTGACGTTCTTTTCGAGGAATCCCAAATGCCGCGCCAAAGAAGTCCAGATATTCTCTGACCCGCATGTTGTCGTACGAGCCGAATTTGTCAGGCATGTAACCCACGAGCCGACGCACTTTCGCCAGTTCGTTCACACAGTCAGCCCCGGCAATCTTTGCGTACCCCGAAGTCGGTCTGGAAAGGCCCACCAGAATTCGAATCGTTGTGGTTTTACCCGCTCCGTTCGGTCCGATGAATCCAAGGATGCTTCCCCGATTCAATGTCAGCGATAATTTGTCCAGCGCCACGAATTCTCCGTAGTGCTTCGACAACTCATGTATCTCCACAACTGGTTCTGCACTGGCCATGCCTGCGTCTTTCCGTTCGCCTGTGTTCACTTTCCCGGGAACCTGCCAGATCAAACGTCCAGCGGCTGTTCTCAGGAAACTTTGACCTCTGACTTACCTGAACTTAACACTGCTGACTGTCGGCAACGGCCACGTCACCGAGGTTTCAGCCTGCATCGCAACCGATCTGTTACTGAGTCCGCTGTTCAGCTGACTCACTGCCGGACTATCACCGCTGGGGAGGATTTTCTGCCATCATCATTTCCTGACGGCGTCCCTTTAAGATCACCAGACAACGATTGACCTGATAATTGTCGTCCTGCTCACCCATCTCTGATTCTGTCTGAGACTTGCCGCCGACATCACTGACATCAATCTGCAGGTAAAACCGGCCCGCAACAGCAGCCGCTTTCGCCAGCTCGACCGGCACAGAAATCTTCTGGTTCCCCAGTGGACTGTCAAACTCAGCAACCGGCTGTAGATTTCCCGGCTCTCCGGAGGACACTTTGACTATGCGTGACCCTGCGCGGATATTCAGGTTGATTTCGATGGAATCCAATTCGAAGGGCCGACAAACCTGAGGAATGAGGAACTCCAGAAGGGTATCCGACGATGTCTCGATCGGCACCCATTCCCGACGGGGATTATTGTACAGTCCACCAAAACCTCCGGTCGCGGTCTCTATGGATCGCATGGTCATAAACGGAGACAGAACCGTAATCGGTTTTCCAGCCTCAGGCGGTATCCACTGGATCGGCTGAATCATCAGCGTGTTCTGAGTAACTCGCAGGTCCGCCGACTGAAATGTCAGCAGTGACTTGTCAGAGGCTTCCCAGAACAACACCGACTGCTCAGAAGGAAATGCATCCGTTCGGTCCCGATTGGAAAATACGGAATTCATCAACCGAGTCCTCTGACGCTGCTCTTCCGTTGTCAGTGTGCTGGACCAAAACTGCCCGGCATCAAGTACGTTTTCTGCGGTACCACGCAGGATGCCATCCGAATCCCGAGTCAGACTCAGACGGTCGGGCGTCAACCCGGCCATCAGGAAATCGGAAGCGTCTTCAAATCCTGGCGCCAGCAACGTAGCACGGAATCCCAACTCGTCAAAGGTGCCGGTAATGCGATACGGCATCTCGGATGTTCGTACGGCACGCAGGGGATACGTTTTCAGTCCCGCGGGCTGATTTAACTTCTCCCAGTGATTTTCTGCAGCTCCCTCCCACACCAACCGTCTGTAATCCTGGTTGGCAGAGTCAGACTGCGCGTCCAGCACTGCACCAATTTCCGAAGACACCGGAAGGTCCATGGCGTTGGGAAGGTATACCGAGGCAAAACCATCAGCCACAACGTCCGTGGCCCCTGTTCCAGCCATCATCACCCGCGTTTCAATCAGGGTGTTTGGGGCGACAGAACGAATCTTCATTCCCGTGGCGAGGGCTGGCACGGCTGCAATTATCGCCAGCGACGGCACAACCCAGACAAGCCGTTCTCCTGCCGATTTTTTGAGCAGAAAAAAGCCAACGACCGAAAGCAAAATCGGAAACACGCTGAGCAGAAGGAATGCCGTCGTCCGGGTTGGAATTTGATAGCCAACCAGCGATGCCGCGTGCTCTGCCGCAACGGGCTGGGAAATTAACGACGCCGGACGAGCGTCAAACAAGGTGTCCACCATACGCCGACAGGATGCAATCGGAGTCCACGCCGGGGCCCCCTCCGGAAAGTCTTTCCTCTTTTCCACAAACACCCGCGAGTCAATCGCAGTGATGATCACAAATCCGCGACCAACAGGCAGCCGCACGGCTACTGGCCAGTTGTCAACAGTCCAGATCACTTCACCTGTCCCAGGTACCATCCGCAAATACCTGACAGGTTCGTCAAATTCCCTTGCCACACTGCGCACCGGATACTGGGCTTTGGGATACTCAGAATTTAGCTCCAAAAGGACCTTATTGGAGGAGGTTTCTCCCGTTACCGACAGAGGAAATAAATCTCCCAACAGGGTCCGGGCAACGTCTTCCCCAACGATATCAATCGGCAGATGCAGTCGCCCACCTCGCTGAAGCCAGGCCCGAATCGCATCGCAGGCCATCGGATAGTTTGACAGACGCGGATCACTGATCGAAAGTGAATCGAGGGGATCCAGACAGTCGCTGTGATGGCTGATGTCCCGTGCCAGAAACGACGCGACGCCGGCTTTTCCAAGTTTGTTAAATCGACACGCCTGCGAGAACGCCATCACAAAGTCTTCACCGCGGTCGTCATTGCGGTTGTCCGGAAGATAACCGGTCAGCCCCTGCGGACCATCAGTGGCCAGCACCGAAAATGACGGTAACTCAGATTCCAGGGACGAATTTCTAATCACCCCATCATCCTGCCCACCCGGGAAATGCAGGTAACGAAAATCCACCGGCCCCGGTGCTTTTTTTCCAGTCACAAGCACCGGCCACGTCGTATCGAAAATGGTTCGCGCCGGCACTTCAATGCGACGCGCGTACTGCAGACCACCAGTGGATGGCGTGACGACAATCAGACTGCGAGCTGCATTATTGTTGCTGTTGGAAATCGACCCCGTCACCGCTCCCCAACGCCCAAAGACAAAGCGACCGGTAGCGCCCGACCGAATATTGATTTTAGTTTCCTCAGACTTCGCCGCAGCGTCCGGTTTCGGCTCATCCGCATGAACTTCCGGGCTGGGCATCGCGAATGCCAGCAGAATCCATGAAAGTAACAGACCCGGAGAATGTGGAATTCTGCCCGCCTTGCCAACAGCTTTGTTCACGTTCAGGGACTTTCCGTGGGATCAGAGTCGAAACACAGGGGCGCAAGCCCGTCGGGAAAAGTGTGCTTCCACTGGACATTCAAACGGATAATTCCATCCACTACAACTGAACCACCCTGAAATCAACAACAAAAATCAAGGGGAACTGACACAAATGGCAGGAATATCCGGTTTTCCGCGTTACAGTGATGCAAGGGCTGTCCGCTTGAAAGACCATTCTTATCCTGTGAGTAGTCCGGGGCAGATGCACAGTCCCGCCGCGGTCCAAGTGCCCAAACCTCCAGCTCACATCACTGCCAGTCGCCCCTGACTCTGCAACCTCAGTAGCAGTCCGGCAATCGCCAGCGAATCCTCAATCCGCTCTGTTGTCGCTGCAGAAACAGGACGCGCTGCATCTGTCAGCCACAGACGATTCGTGACAGAATCGCTATGAGCTGTGATGTGACTCGCCCGTGATCCAATGGCCTCGTTCAAACGGTCCGCCAGTACACCTGCAGAAACCTCGACCCCGTTTGTGTCACGCCATTCAAATCGGCGATCATCTTCCATCACAGTCAGACTCTGCAAACCCGCTCCACGCCGCTCCTGATCCGCTGCCATCGCGGGTATCAAAGAAACACCAGCTGCTTCAGACAGCCACTGAATGCGAGAACGAATCAGGGGATCATCCGCTCTGATAATTAATCTTGCCGGGTAATCCTCGGGATACCAGCGCAGCAGCCAGTTGCGATAACGCTCTTCAAAGGATTCGACCCTTTGAACCCCCGATTGCCGACTTAACCGGCGTGGCCAGGCCGTTCGCTCAGCCGATTCCGGAAATATCAGTCGCAACACAGCCCCGTTCCCGGTGAGACGGCCACTGTCGTCTCTGGATCTGCGTTCCCCCGTTTCACCACTCCGAATCTGCTGGAGCCTCTGACGCCAACCCGGCTCCTCTTTGTCATCCATGGACAACATCGGCTGGGTTCCGTCTCTGTCAGCAACCAAATGCTGAAGCCGAACTCCAAAATCCTTCCAGACCACCGGCACAGACTCCCCCCGTGTGTCAAGGACATCAATTCCTGTCCACGCCGCGGACTGTCCAGCTCCCGTGACAAATATTCCCCCCATCATTTCAGGCACACTGCGTATTGCTTCCTGCATAGTGGCCATGGTCGTACGTCCGATGTCCAGAACTCCAAACCCCATTTCCGTTACCGCGGCAGTGATTCCGGCATATAAATCGGGGGAGAATGAACGCCCGTCATAGCCTGTGATCACCGGGCTCAACGACGTCATGGAGATGGTTACATCCCCGCCTGACAGGTCCCCATGCGATTCCCTCGGCGCTTTTGATCTCAGCAGGCACAGACAGAAGATACGCACCAGTTCTGAAGCGATTTGTCGATCCAGCGCGTTTAACCAGGCCCCCCGCACACCAAACTCCGTGCGATGAATGCCCTCCGTTCGCTGCTGCCGAATTCGCACAACTTCGCTGACCGAACGCTCCGGAAGCCCTTCCGTATGATGACGCCATTCACATTCGTCACAGCCTGACCACGCAGCACCAAGACGGGCCAGATGCAACGACCGTGAAATCGAACCCGTCTGCCCCGGACAGACAAACATCACATCCGGCGGAGTGTCCATACCCGCTGAATTCCAATGGTCTCCCGACATCGGCCAGTAACCTTCCCTGATGTTTCAATCCGATGACATGGAAACACACTCCGCAACGGACTGTCACTCGGCCTGCAATCCGGCCCCGGTCACCGCCAGAGCCCACCACATCGCTCGGCTTAACCGCCTGTTTTTCCCGCGCCCGCAGGAGGTGTCTCGACTTCCGGCTGCACTTCGTCGCCGGTGTCCTGCGGATACAGCAGCAGTCGATCATGACACAGTAACAGCAAGTCCGCGCGGCCGTCACCAGTCACGTCCACAACAATGGTCTCCCGGGGCTGTATGCCGCGTTCTGTGGCCGCTGACACCAGTCGCTTCTCTTCGAAGACCCGGAAATACGTGACTTCCTTGATTCCCGTCTGCATGTCAGGCTTCAAAATCGCCAAGCCATCAATACTGGTATCAATCACCGTGAGATCCACCTGCCCATCTCCGTTGACATCGCCCACCGTGACATCCACGGGAAAGGCCTTCTCACGATTCGACTCAAACGAAGCCAGTTCCCGCATCGTCACGTCCGACTGACCACAGTAAAGCACGGCAAACTGCTGAGCACCCATCAGCAACAGGTCGTCCCGTGAATCCCCATTCAAGTCCGCCACAACGGTCGAAGAAAACTGAAATACCCCAAGCTCGACCTCTTTCCAGGGGCGGTACACGTTCTCCTCGTTTCGCAGGACTCTCAGTTTTCTGACTCCGGTATCCACAAGAACAATTTCATCTCCCGGAAGCCCATCAAGGTCCATGGCCGCCACGCCTTCCAGATTGGCAGACGCTTCCTCCGTGTTAAACTGATCCTCGACCGTCCAGCCGGATTCGGCATATTTCAGCAGTCGGGCAAAGGAGTCCCGTGCGACCAGCAATTGACTGCCTTTGACGCTGGTTCTGCCCGGCCCAGTGACCCCCACGTCCAGTTGGCTCTTTTGCTCGGCCAGCGTAAGTTTGCCATCCTCACCCTGCAGCAGCACCTGCACACCGTTTTTTGCGGCACCCGCGGCAATCGACAGAAGATCCTGCCGCCCATCGGCGTCCACATCCATCGGAATCAATCGGACACCGCGAGACCCAATGGCTCCCGCTAACTCCAGCTTCTTCTGGTCTTCCACACGCACCCATTCGCCAGAGACGCTGCGGGAGAATCGCTGATACTCCAGCTTCACGGATGCGCCGCTTCCCTGTGTCAGGCCGACGACCAATTGCAATCCCGCCGCCTGCTTCAGCACGGCGATCGCAGCAAACTCCCAACCCTCCGGCTTCTTCACCAACGTCTCCGGGAACGTCAGACGCCCCTCCTCGAAATGACTGGCTGCCAGCACCCCCTCTTTGGCACTCAGCAGGATCGCATCCAGTCGGCCGTCGCCGTCAATGTCGTCCGCCGCAAGGTCCGTGACCCCCAGTAAGCCCGGATACCCATCAGCCAGTCCCAGACCATCGATCCCATTCTGGCGGTAAAGAAGCAACCGGGCCTGCGTTGGATCATTGACCAGCACATCCGCAAGTTTATCACCGTCGAAGTCACCAACAACTACCGCACGGTCGCGTCCGGAATCCCCGGGTCCAATTCCATAGCGTCGCAGCTGCTCCGGTATCGACTCCGCTCTTTGTACCGCGGGCTGCAGGGATGACATAACAATCCGACCAGTCCGTGATTCCACCGTAATCACTTCCGCACCCGGCTTCTCATCCACCGGGGCAATCGTCACCGATCTCGGTGATTCCGAAGGAAATGTTATTTCAGGTCCTATCCGCCCATCCTGCGTCTGCAAGCGGACCGCAATGGATCTTGAATTGGCGTCACCCACCACATAACTGATGTCGTCCCTGCCGTCCCCATTCAGGTCGGCCACCTGCAGGAGCCCCGGACGTTCCGATGTGTTCATCAGCGATTCAGGCGCCCGCATCGTGCCATCGCTCTTCTGATAAATCAGCCATGTGACGTCTTTTCCCGTCACCACAAGGTCGGCACGACCGTCCGAATTCAGGTCGCCAGCTCCAAGGATCGAGGCGACCTGCTCCAGGCCCGGGAGCCGCACGGTCCATTTTTCCGTCCACTCTGCCTGACCAGCAGCGGGCTGATAACGAATTGCCAACTGGTCCGGCGCCCCAATTACCGCAATGTCCAGTCGTTTGTCCCCATTGAAGTCGCCATGCACCATGGCAGCGATGGTCCGATCCAGCGCAATCTTCCGATCCTCAAAGCGACCATCTGATGGCAGATCATTTACCGACTGCGGTTTGGCTGAAGTCGGCTTCGCCCGCCCCTGCTGCAACAACAGCCTCAGGGAACTGGAGAAATTGTCCACCACGATCACATCGGTCAGACCGTCGCTATTAAAGTCGCCGGACTGCAATCCAAAAGCCCTGTCATGTAATTTAAAAACCTCGACCCCACGGAAACCATAGAATTGAGCCAGATTCTCCGGTGGCGCCGCTTCGTCTGCCCGACACGAATACGCCAATGCTACTGCCAGAAAAACCCCGGCCGCATGGATCCACTGCCGTGACAGAATCTGAACTCCCCCCATTGTTTTCTCCGCTTTCAAACACATGTCAGGCACTTTCCACGGAACGTTGGCTTGCATCCACCGCTGGCGCACATCTACTTCTTGAACATGGGGTTAAATCGCTCGCCGCGCGAAAGCAGGTAAGCCATCAAATCCATAACTTCCTCTCGGTTCAGTGGCTTCAGCAGGTCCGCCGGCATGATCGAAACGGTTGATGGCTGTATTTCTTCAATATCCGATTTCGCGATCTCCATAATCTTTGTGGGATCCTCAGGATTCGTCAGCACCGTCACCGTCTTTTCATTCTCAGCCAGAATTCGCCCCGTGACAGACAGCCCGGCAGTCGTCACAACCGTGCTTCCCCGGTACTGGTCGCTGATGACTTTTCCGGGCTCCATGATGGCCTCAGTCAGGTCCTTCACCGTAAATCGCCCGGCTAACTGTGTAAGATCCGGGCCGGTAGCGCCGCCATCACCCGCAAACCGATGACAAATCACACACCGCGTTGCCGCAAACATTCGTTGCCCATTGCCAAAATCCCGATCCTTCAGTCCCGCATCCACCAACGCCCGAACCTCTTCCAATGTCCAGTCTTTTCCAGGCCCCACAGGCTTGGGGATTTCCGCTGGTGTGTACGGCTTGCGGGCTCCCGAAGCTTCAATCAGCAGACGATCCTTCTCGCTGGCATTCAGAAAACACTCTTCTTCGATGTTCTTCAGAAAACCGTGAAAACTGGCGCCGCCAGCCCAGCGATGAGCCCTCTCAAACCAGCTGAAATATGCCTTCCGCTGTTCCAGTGTCCAGCCTTCCTTCGCGTTGCGCAGACAGAAGGCATACCAGGTCTGCTGCTGATCAGGCGCGCTGGTCATGGAGGCCGCAATCGCGCCGCCATAGCCTTTGTTTCGCGCCAGCAGTTCCTGCATGTCGTCAGACACTGTGGGCTTTGATTCGGCGGACATCAGTGCAACCGCTTTGCCGATCACCGTGGGCGACTTCAGATAAATCAGTACCTGACACAGTTCGCGATTCACCTCGTCATCACCGCCCGGAAAGGCGTTGTCAATCTGCCCCAACAACGCAGTCCGCACGGCATCTTCCGGTGGCCCAAGACGCAGAAAAACAATACTCAGCGTTCTCAGGTAGTTCAGCTGCTGGTCCTTGCTCAGCATTCCGTACTGTATTTTCTGCACCAGACGCAGGCAGATCGCGCGAACCGCTTCTTCCGCGTCGGTGATCTCCGTTTCGGACATTCCGTCCGTCTTTGCCAGATGCGAAATCGGGGCTTTCGCCAGCGACATCACTATCCCAAGTTGGTCGTCGGGTGCCGCCTGTGACAGGTCGCCGTCAGCCAGCCCGGCAGCATTCTTCATGAGATCCGCAAATAACTGCGAATGATAGAACGCATTCCGCGTTGCAAACTTCAAAAAACGATCCCCACTCTGAGCATCGCCCGCCAGCTGCTGCAAAAACGTGCCTGAATCCACTTTCTGCTGCAACTGATCGCCCACACGCCCGGCATGCCATGACTCCAGGACTCGCCGACGAGATCGGGGGCCGGCTTCACGCACGTCGCGCAACGGCGTCGGCTCTGTGGATTCCGGACCAACATAGGTCACGCGAAACAGTTCCGACTGAGTCCCGCGGCCGCCAGTGGAGAAGTAGAGCGCTCCGTCCGCACCCGCCACGACGTCTGTCAATGGCAGCGGTGTTCTGGAGACAAACTCTTCCTTCGTTGCCGTGTAACTGCTCATCCGCGGTTCAATATGAATTGCATACATCGTGCCAAAGGTCCAGTCACAGATGAACAGGGCCTTCTGATACTTCGCGGGAAAACGACACCCATACCCAAAGTCCACTCCCACAGGCGAACCTGGTCCGATGTTGACCATGGGGGGCAGACTGTCCTGGTAGTGGTTCGGCCATTTGCCACTGCCGCTGCGCCAGCCGAATTCACTGCCACTGGTGGCGTGCACAACACGCGTCGGTCGATACCATGGCATGCCCACGTCCCATTCCATGTCGGCGTCATAGGCAAATAACTCGCCATCCGCGTTGAATGCCATATCATAGGGGTTGCGGTAGCCCACAGACCAGACGTCCCACGTCTTTCCATCCGCGTCTGTACTGGCAATCCAGCCGCCGGGGGCCAGAATGCCACGCGCATGGCCGTTGGCGTCCCACATGCGGGGTAAAATGTGGTCTTCCGACCAGTTTGTCGGAATGCGACTGCTGAAGTCTCTACTGGTCAGTTCATCGCCGGCGTTAAACGGCGGCAACGTGTGATTACCGCAGATCACAAAAATGCGTTTGCCATCCGGAGACAGTCGGAGCGCATGGGGACCATGCTCGCCACCACCCCGGAATTCTTTCAGTTTCACACATTCGTCAAACTGGTCGTCTCCGTCGGTGTCCTTCGCTCGGTACAAGCCGCTTCCGGGCCCACCATTGATAGAAAGATACAGTGCGTCAAAAGCCCACAACATTCCCTGCGCGCCAAAAGGCTTGACTTCACATCGCGAAAAATCCAGTACCTCGACCTTTGTCTCTCCTTCAGATGAGTCCACAGCAGGCAGCGTGATTCGGCAGATTCCCTTGTCCCCCTGATCGCTGGCCAGCAAGCGTCCTTTGTTGTCAAACGCCAGACAGACCCACGATCCCAGCTCGTCCTTCGGGACTGTGTATAACTTCTCCACCTGAAATCCCGGCAATACTTCAAAGACTCCCGGAGGTACTCGGCCGGCAATCGCCGTATTGCTGAAGACCGTGCCCCAGGGATCGTCGCCATAATTGGCCCGGATCCTGACCTTTTCGCCCTGGCCCGCTCCCCGAGCGTCTGCATAGGTCCAACTGTCGCCCGTTACTGAAGTCGACAAACTGCCGTCTGCGTTTTTTACGACCAGCTTCAAAACAAAGCCCGCAACAGCCCCCTCGTTCTGGACCTCCGCCTCAATCAGATTGTCACCCTGAACAAGACTGGACAGCACATCCACATCCGTCGGATCCTGCCACTCCGTTCCACCGCCAACCTGTTTGCCGTTGACAAAGATCTTACAGATGTTGTCACATGAGGCCTTCAACCGGCTCGCCTGAGGCTTACCAATGATTTTGACTGTCGTCTTCAGCACATAGCCCATCTCGTTTTTCGGACCCCAGATCCACTGTCCCCCGGGGCCTGCCGAAAACTCTGCGTCAGAAATCGCGGGGCGAACCGCTGTGGCGACCGCTGCCGGCGCCCCGCGTTCCAGTATTCGCTGGATCTCTGCCTTCTGAGTTCTTATCTGTTGCGCCTGTACAGTCGTCACGGTCAACAGGCAGCACGTCACACACAGGGCTCGCAACATGGTGGGATTCCAATTTCAGTCAGCAACATGTGTTCCAGTTTTGGCCTGCCGCTTTTGCGACTTCGCAAGACAGAAAGCAGGCCGGCTCCTGACGCAGAATCAGCGCCAGAACGCCTGTAGTATGGCAACCGCGCCAGGGAAAGAAAACTACCCGGCGATATAAATTTGCCTGCAGCAAACCGGAAATTACCGCCACGTGAGCCGCCGTGGTGCATCCGGGAATTCCCAGATGTTTCCCGGGACTTGAATGCTGAATACCACGCGAAATCACGAGCACCAAAAAACAAAACAGTCTCACTCGCCGCGATTTTACCCCGTGAACCGCGATCTGATGTCGAAAACTACGCACCCGCTGCTGGAGATCTTTGATGAATTTCTGCGATTCAGCGGGAATCCCCAGGTTGCGACTCAATTCAACATCCTGATTCAGCCGAATCTGCCACTGTTGTCCCTTCGTGCTGAACTGCGCTGTGCTGCTTGCAGGTCGGACCCGATGCCAACACAGTGGCTCTGATGGTGCTGAGCTGCTGCAGGCAATCCTGTACTCATGGAAGAGCTTCTGCCGCGACATTCCTTCGGACCAGAAGTTCATGACCGATCGTTTCCCATTGCTCTTCCCCGGCCTCCGCCGAGGAGTTTTCCTCGTATTCTGTTCGTTCGCGGCGATCTGCTGCGCCCTGACTCTTCGTGCTGATGACGCATCGATCAGGGAGATGCAGGATGCTGTGGAATCCACTGAAATCCGCGTCCCGTACGATGGATTCTCAGAAACTCCAATTAATGCTTTGCTGGCACAGAATGGACCGTCCACGCCTGTTCCAGAGCCCCCCGCTGCTAGCATGGCCTGTAATCCTGCCACTCCGGCAGAGACCGGATACTGGATCGTCAGCACAGAACGCGCCCCGCAGTCCTTTGACCACACACTGCCTCGTTTCTCTGCCGTCGTCAGCCGCTATGAACATGGAGCAGGCTTGCGAAAAACCAGCATCGAGGAACTTCGTGCCTGCCTGCAGCCCGGCATTCCAATCTGCGTCATGGTGCACGGCAGCCTGGTGGGTGATCGCAGCGTTGAGCCGGAATCCTTTCGCACATGGCAGTGGCTGCGTCATGGCGCCAGAGGCCGACCTTTTCAGATGATCTACTTTCGATGGCCCAGCTATAAGCTGCTTACACCGCTGCTCAGTATCGACTTTGCTATCCTGGGACGACGCGCCAGCCGAAACGGTTTTTATCTCGCCGGCCTGATCAAATCCCTGCCGCCCGAATCCCCTCTAAGCCTGCTTGGACACAGTCACGGCACCCGCGTGATCTCGTCAGCCCTGCATCTGATGGCAGGAGGTGCGGTGGAAGAAATGGCCTGCCCCCAATTGCAGTGCGCAGGACGACAGATTCGAACTGTGTTTGCCGCTTCGGCAATCGACCATGACTGGCTGAATCCCGGAGAACGCTTTGAACGAGCACTTTGCTCCACCGAGTGCCTGCTGAATCTCAGGAACCCGTTCGACGCAGCACTGGTGATGTACCCACTTCGCAGAATCGGCTCCAGCCGGGCTTTGGGCGTCACGGGACTCACTGAGAAAGATCGCAGTGCACTGGGCAACTCACACAGAAAAGTACGCGACCTTGATGTCTCTGAATCTGTAGGATGCCGCCACTTCTGGCCGTCCTACGTCGAACAAACCGGACTTGCCCGCGCGGCGTCGAACTACCTGTTTTATCCGTGAGGCAGTTCAACGCCGGAGGCTACTTTCAACGGCCGGCTAAGGTCACTGAGGTTGAAAACGTGCTCGTGATGGTTTTGATGGATCAAACCAGATTCTTCAGACCAGTCAAAATCAGCTGCACAATTCTTTCGGGTTCTGTGCATAAGAACAGCTCATGATTCTGCGCATCCGATAGCCCATTGTTCAGTGAAGCGGCCAAACCGTGACTGCCCGCAGACCGCAGGTCTGATGCGATGCGCCGAGGGTGTACCACATAGCCGTTGGCGTGCGTCGTGTGAGGTAGCAGGTCTCCGGTGTCAATCACGCTCAAGCCGCGTTGTCTGGCTATCTGCAGGATGGTTTCATGCGTCAGTTCCTGACTTCCCAGAAGGGGATTTGCGATTTCAGGCCTGTCACGTCCCGGCAACAGATCAATGACGGCTTGCGCCGCTCCCCCAAACAAACCCGCCAGATACAAGGGGCGTTTTGCCGTCACTGACCACCATGCTTCCTCAACAACGCCCGGGTACAAGCCACTGAATCCCTGTAACGTACCGCCGATCACAATTCGGGCCTGCGTCTGGAAGGTTGTCTTGTGCCGCATAAGCGTCAGCCCTCGCGTCCGCGCGAGGCGACGCAATGGGGTGTCTGGCAATTTGAATAAATCAACCCCTGCTGGAAACAGCGGTTGACCCTTTTCATCAAACTCCGGAATTTCCTGAAGATCAGGACGCGGTGCTTCCTGCAGTTGAGCGTCGGGCTGCAAAACTTGGCAAATGGCGTTATTGTAGGTAGTCGAGTTCGGCCATGGCGGGACATTCAGAATGGAGGCGAACTTGGTTCCTGCAGCACAGGCTACTCCGGAATAGGTGCGTGCCAGATCCAGAAGTCGAATCGTGAAGTCTCTCCGCTGTCCGCCTGACGATAGTTCCAGTCGTCCTCCGTAGACGATTTGCAGTCCTGCCATTAACAGCCCGAGGTGGATTTCATCGGTCAGCGTCTGCTCATGCCACAGACAGAGTCCCCGAGCTTTCAGATCGCCGGATTCCGAAACGGAGACGGTCACTGCGGTGACGGCGGGAGTCATGCGCCAGCGTGCCAGGAGTGTGAGGGGCGTGACATAATCAGCGTCACGCAGGCTCTTCAGAATTTGCAGCTCAGCATGTCCGAGCGGCGGGTCGGGGTAAAGAAATACCTGTTGTCCGGACGCAGGCAATGGGTGCGTGGTGAGTGTCAGTGCTTCTGGTACCGTTGCCAGCACACGGGCCTGCTTCAGGCTGGTGGTCTCGTCAGACAACAGACGCTGCAGACAGGCTCGATTCCAGTGATAGCGCAGCGATTCCCGGGCGGCAAGATTCAGCACCCGTGTTGTACTTTCCCGTGGCTTTGCCGAGTCCCAGACCACGACCTGAGGATTCCCCAGATAAGGGAAGCTTCGCGGCTCTCCGTGGGCCACGGCAGCAATCACCAGGATCGGGATCCCGAGTTCTTTTGCCTTCAGGATTTCCATCTGGCACCATGGACGGCTGGCATAATGATCTGACTGGAAGGCCAGCAGTATGGAGCAATCCTGAATGCCGCTGAGAATTTCGTCTTCAAACGGATGGGACACAGGGATGTCCCGGGCGTCAAACCAGTCATGGATGGGACGTCATGCTCTCGGGGACACAGTCACCACACTGCTCTCGGGGACATTGCTCTTGGGGACACTGCACTGCTCCAA
>CAIQIE010000130.1 GCA_903871805.1 uncultured Planctomycetaceae bacterium
GGGGACCTGAAAGCGGATCGCAAGGAAGTTCTGTTCACCGGTATTAAGGGGACTCAGCACGATCACGGGATTCACAGTTTCACCTTTGGACCGGACGGGCGTTTGTACTTCAACTTCGGCAACAGCGGTGAAGAGCTGCACCATCCGGATGGTTCGATTGTGGTGGACGAGGCCGGCAACGAAGTTCGCGCGGCGCGTAAACCGTATCAGGAGGGCATGGCCTTTCGGTGCGAACTGGATGGCAGCAGGGTCGACACGCTGGGCTGGAACTTCCGTAACAACTGGGAACTGTGTGTCGACAGTTATGGAACAGTTTGGCAGTCGGACAACGATGACGACGGCAACCGCGGCGTGCGGATCAATTTCGTGATGGAGTACGGAAATTATGGTTACAAGGATGAGTTGACTGGTGCAGGCTGGCAGACGACGCGAACGAATCTGGAAGAAGAAATTCCGCAGCGTCACTGGCATCTGAACGATCCCGGAGTAGTTCCGAATCTGCTGCAGACGGGAGCGGGCTCACCGACCGGCATTCTGATTTACGAAGGCAGCAGCCTTCCCGAGCGATTTCTGAATCAGCTGATTCACTGTGATGCTGGCCCGAACGTGGTGCGCAGTTATGCGGTGAAGGACAACGGTGCGGGATACTCGGCAGAGATCAACAGCGTGGTCACCGGAACTCGCGATCAGTGGTTCCGTCCCTCGGACGTGTGTGTGGCCCCGGATGGTTCGCTGATCATCGCGGACTGGTACGACCCGGGTGTTGGCGGGCATCGCCAGGGGGACGTGGAACGTGGTCGTCTGTTCCGGGTTTCCCTGCCGGGTCAGAAGTATTCGGTTCCGAAGCATGATTTTTCGACGGTTGAGGGGGCAGCAGTTGCGTTGAAAAGCCCCAACGTCGCGACGCGCTACCTTGCCTTTACAAAGCTGAAGGAATCCGGTGCAGCGGCGGAATCGGTGCTCAGCAAAATGTTCATCAGCGAATCGAATCCTCGTTTTCGGGCGCGGGCTTTGTGGCTGCTGGGACAGATTTCCGGTCAGTCTCAGAAGTACGTCGATCTGGCAATTGCGGACAAAGACAAAGACCTGAGGATTGCGGGAATTCGTCTTGCTCGGCGCATGCAACTGGACATCCTTCCTGTGGTTCAGAAACTGATGCATGATGAATCGGCGCAGGTTCGCAGAGAATGTGCGATTGCATTGCGAATGGTTCCGCCGGAGCAGAAGGCAGCGGCCCTCGCGGGACTTGCCCGTTCCATGAATTCTTCAGATCGCTGGGAACTGGAAGCACTGGGGATTGGTGCTGAAGGAGCATGGTCGCAGGTCTTGAAAGCGTGGGAGGCCGCGGACGCCACGCGTGGCGTCGCCACACCCGAGGCGGAAGCGCGATGGGCGGCCGTTCGCAAAGAACTGGTCTGGCGTGCTCGCGGCCCTGAAGCGGCGCAGGCGATTGCCAACAGCATCCTTGCAGGTACCACGGCACCGGGTGCGGCAAACAGCCCGGCGGCCACAGGTCGCTGGTTTCGTGCGCTGGACTTCCAGCCAAAGGACGCTGTCGCGCCGGCGATGAAATCTTTGCTTGGCAGTGCCGCGCTTCAGTCACTGGACGCGGATTCGGAAGAGCGTGCGTTTGTGATTTCCGAAGCGCTGCAGCGCGCTGGCGAAAATCCGCTGTCGGATCCGGAACTTGCCGGGATTGTGAAGTCCGTACTGGATGGTGCGGCAGGAACGTCCCGGTTTGTGCGGATGGTGCGGCAGTTTGGTGCTGCGGATCGTTATCCTGAACTGCTGAAGCAGGCGCAGTCAACGCCAGGTGAGCAGTTGGGCGTGGAATCGATGGCGGCGATTGTGGAATTGCAGCAGTGGGATCTGCTGACTCAGGCGCTGACCGGGGAAGACACTCTGCTGGCCATCGCGACGGCGGAAGCGATGGGCAACACCGCGAACGGTGCGATCGCCGGACCGTTGATGGCGGTGATTCAGAAGCCCGACGCCAGCCTTGATGTACGGCGTGCGGCTGTTAAAGCGGTGGCCCGAGTCAACAATGGTGCCCTGGAACTGGTGAAGATGGTGGATGAAAAATCGCTGGACGCCGATCTTGAACAGGCTGTTGCGGCGGCCCTGCATGGATCGCCATCACGCCAGGCTCGGGAACAGGCTCAGCGGTTGTTTCCGCTTCCGCCATCAAAAGACAATCAGCCTACACCGCCGATCGGCGAACTGGCAAAGATCCAGGGTGATCTGCCCAATGGTCGAATCGTCTTTTTCTCCACCGGCACCTGTCACAAGTGTCACGTGGTAGATGGCATGGGGCGTGAGATCGGGCCGAATTTGACAGAGATCGGTAGTAAGCTCAGCCGCGAGGCCATGTTTGAATCGATTCTGTATCCGAGTGCCGGGATCAGTCACAACTATGAAGCGTGGACGGTGGTTCTGAGTTCCGGAACCACGGTCAACGGTCTGCTGGTCAGTAATACGGATGCGGAAGTGGTGATTCGGGGCGACGACGCGCTGGTTCGCCGATTTCCAAAATCGGATGTGGAAGAGCTGGTGAAACAGAAGATCAGTCTGATGCCGGCGGATCTGCAGAAGACGATGACCAGTCAGGAGCTGGCGGATGTCGTTGAGTACATGCAGAGTCTGAAAAAGAAGTAGGGGCAGCCGATCAGGCAGAGAACTCGTGGCATTCCGTGGCGATCTGGCATCGCCACGGAATGTCAGTCGGGTGTGTCAGAAAAATGGAGTGAGCATGGTATCGATCGTTGGGTCTGAGCTGCAGAAAACCGCGAACCGCTGTTGTGCTGTGTCACACTGCGGGGCATCGTTCAGGATGCGCGGTTTGCTGCTGTGCTTCACTGTCTTCGTGCCTGTATTCGGGCTGTCGATGACAGGTCGGCTTTACGCTCAGGACCAGCAGGAAGTGGCAGAGGATGTGGAGCAGCGTGGATTGCTGCGTAAGATCGAGGACACGCGGGAATTGCTGGCGGGGCAGAAATGGCTGGAAGCGACAGAGCGTTTTGACGAGGCCTGGGCATTGGCCTGCGAGGGCGACGATGCGATGCTGGATCAGCGTGGTGCGGATGTTCGACAGCTGGCACCCGGTCAGACGGACCTGATGGCAGGCGGCAAAGCGCGGCTGGAGGATCTTTATCGTTCTGCTCCGGATGCATTTCGTACCGAGTTTTCAAGGCAGTTTGACCAGGTAGCTCGGCAAAAGATTCTGGCGGCGATTGAAACGAGTGACCTGGAATCACTGCGGACACTGGCGGCACGTTATCAATTCGCTGCTGCGGCTCGGCAGGGGCTGAAGGTCCTGGCCCGGCTGTATCTGGATCGGGGAGATTTTCTTGAAGCGGCGCTGGTGCTGGGACGTGTGCAGCAGATGATCGGTGAATCCGAGCCGACACTGATACTGCAAACTGCGTGGTGTTATGGGAAAGCGGGATTGCTTCAGGACGCTGCCGATCTGCTGTCCTTGTATCGAACGGCGCGGATGAGTGCTGTAATTGCCGGTAACGCGGCGGCGGACACCATGCTGAAGGAACTTGAGCAGCTTCTGGCTTCCACTGCCGAGCCGTCAGCGGAGACCTCCTCAAACTGGCTGCAGCCACTGGGAGATTACCGGCGGTTGAAATCGCAGGCGGCGATCCCATCGCGACTGAGATCCGCATGGAACTCCAGTCTGTTTGAAGTCGCCGACGTGCTTTACGCAGATCAGCTGAATCCGCTGCTGAAAGGATTTCAGGATCCCTTTGAGCTGCTGCAGGAACGGGCTCTGCGTCAGAACAGCACCATGATACCAGTGGCCAGTCCCATGATCTCTGGATCCATGGTGTACGTGCGCACGCCGATTGGTGTGCGGGCGTATCAGCAGGAGACGGGTGAGCTGATCTGGGAGATCGCGCGTCCTGAGCGGCCGATCAAGGAATTACTGGAGATGCGGGAGGCGCTGGAGAACGGACAGGACCTGATGTCGATCCCCGGCCGTCCGGTGGGTTTGCTGAATGCCGATTCCGCACTGCTTGACCAGATGATTCGTACCAACACGTCAGCACAGATGTCAATTAGTAATCGCACATTGTTTACTGTGGAAGAATCGTCCGGCGTGACATGGAGCATGTCACTGGGGGGCCTGATAAATGGTATGGGAGTCGAACGGCTGCCAACGAATTTTATTCGGGCCTACGATGCCGAATCGGGGCTGTTTCGATGGGAAATTGGCGGCCAGACGCAGAATGCGGATCCCACGGAAAATCGCTCAGCCAATCTTCTGGCCGGCTATTACTTTCTGGGAGCCCCGCTGGTGCTGGGCAGTCGGGTTTATGTGCTGGCAGAAAATGGTGAAGGGATTTTTCTGGTACGTATCGGGGAACCAGTAGAGGGTCTGCGTGAGTCGAATCCGTGGATTTCGGCATCGCAGCTACTGACAGTTCCGGATCGTCCGCTGGCAGCGCATCCTTTGCGGAAGCACGCGGGGTTGATTCCATCCTTCGCGCAGGGTCTGCTGATTTGCCCAACGTGCGATGATCGGATTATTGCGGTATCGGCCGAGGATTTGAGTATTCGCTGGGTGTTTCGATACAGCGGTGTGGTGCGGCGTCAGGAAATTGGTGGCGACAACAACATTTTATTCGGGGCGAACAATCCGTCCGACTCGAATCGCGTGGATCGGGACAATCGCTGGACGGATTTTCTGCCGCGTATTGTCGATGGAAAAGTGCTGGTCACACCGCGAGATTCCGATCAGCTGTATTGTCTGGACCTGGCAACAGGAGCACAGATCTGGACGGCAGCGCGTGGGGGCTACCATGCGGTCGCGGGTGTGACGGAGGATCGCGTGGTACTTGTCGGAAACAGCCAGGTGGGCGCGTTCGACATAAATACGGGCAAGCCGCTCTGGATGACGCAACTGCGTCGGGGCACCACGAGCGGATCCGTCGTTTTTCATGGCCCGGTGCTGCAGATTCCGACAGACACGCCTTCGATTGTGACGGTGGATACAAAAACCGGTCGGATTCTTGTCAGTCAGGAATGGACAGGCCCCAGACTACCCGGAAATCTGATTGCCACACCGAGCGGTCTGCTGTCGCAGGGGCTCACCACGGTCACTCGTATTGCCGCAGGAGACGGCGATGCGTTGCCCTCCGAGCGGGCTGCGGAGTTGCTGGTTCAGGGACGTGCGACGGATGCGCGAAAGTTGCTGGAAGATCGGCTGCAAACGGTTCCCTCAGACTCATCGGCCCGTGGAATGCTGATTGACATTCTGCTGGATCAGTTGCGAGCGGACTATCAGACGCACAAGGACGAGGCACAGCGCGTTCGCGATTTGCTGGCGGAGTCCGCGAAGGACGTGGAAATTGCGCCGCTGGTGCATTCGCTGATTGGCATGACGCTGTCCGATGCCGTTGTGCTGGGAGAACAGCTGCGAGGAACCACACGACGACAGCAGGACGAACTGACGGAGATTATCACACGGGGTGAAGAAGCTGACGGCGAGGTTCCCTTGAAAGAATTGCAGGTAAGAATCCTGCGAATGCTGGAACGATTACCTGCTGCCACAACGGAAATTGTGCGGGGTCCGGGGCTGGAACGAACGCAGGCGGACGTCCTTGCCGGGGTCATTCGCCGCAGTGTCATCCAGCGGACACCGGAAGAGCGGCAGGCGTTGGAACAGGGTTTGACCGTAGCGACGCTTTCGCTGGCCTCTGGCATCTCGATACCGCAGGATCGGCAGTTTTTCTTTTCCTGTCTGATCCGTGCCGGCCTGCCATTCACAGCACTGAACGTGCTGAAAGAGTTAGCAGCCAGTATGGAAGCGCCGGGGGAGCGACTGCTGCTGGAGCAGGTGCTGCTGGAAAGTTTCCGGGCGGCCGAGCCATCTTCGCCGGCGGCTGCAGAACAGTTACTGAATCTGTGGAAAACCGGGAAAGCGGACTGGGCGGCCTATTCGTGGCTGCAGGACCTGCAGACTCCTGCCGGACCGAAGAATCAACTGCGCCGAACCACGCAGAACGAGGGACAGCGTAAAGCTGTTCAGGAAACTGCGACGCGGGCGTTTCCAGAGTTCCTGAAGGCTCCGCAGTCGGTCTGGACGGGAGCCCCGAAGGTTGACGTTTCTGACGATCGAACCATGCTTCCCGTACGACAGTTTGCCTCGTCCATTCCGCACAGGCCAATTCCGTTGTATGGAGCGCCGGGATTGTATCGGGGCTGGAATCTGACCTGGATTCATGCATCGGAACGCGTCGGAGCTTATGATCCGGACGGTCGTCTGCAGTGGACTTTCCGACCGGTCAGAAGTCAGTACCTTGTTTACGGCGGCTACAAACCCGACTCGTGGGCGTTTTCCAGTGGACACCTATTAATCCTGCATCTCCAGGGAACCATTTATGCGCTGGACGGCAGTGCGATTGGTAAGGACGGCAGCCCGGCTGTACTTTGGCAGAAAAGTCTGGAAGTCCCCGGCAGCTCGGATGCAGAGAGTACTGACACAGAATCGCGGGATTTTGTGGCGCCCGAAGATCGCATTGAGAACTTTTTCCATATGCCGGGCGGACATTTTCCGGTCGGCCCGGTGACGGCTTTTGGAGTTCCGCTGATTCAGGGTCGGCGTCTGCTGATGCTGCACTCACTGACCGGGCGCAGATTATGGGAAGTCGATGGAATACCGCGAGACGCGAGGTTACTGACAGATGGTGACACGTTGCTGGTGATTTCAGAATCCGCCAGAAAAGTGGATGTGCGATCTCAGATAGACGGAGACCTTCAGACCACCGCGCGACTTCCTGAATGGTGGGGCGAGGCCGGCATCAATGTCGGTAGTTCGGTGGAAGACATTGACGTGGAACCTGGAACGGACATTCTGTGGCGAGTGCTTGCGGAGGGGCGCCGATGCGTGTTGTTCCGGCTGACGGCGGGACAGAGTTTTCTGGAATCGCGTGATTTGCTGACGGACGAACCGGTCTGGTCCCTGCCACTGCCACAGAAGACCGTGTTCAGCAATGTTGTGGAAGATGTTGTGGCGGTACTGAGCGAAGGCAAACAGCTGAAGCTGGTTTACGCTGACAGCGGCGAGGTCCTGTCTGACTTGAGTGTTCAGCAAATCCCGGAGCCTCGAAAACTGTACCTGCAGGCATCGCAGGGTCAGTTTCTGGTCCTGCCGGAAGCACTTTCTGAGGAAGATCCATCGCTGGATTTTTTCAATCCGATTATTGATGCTGTCCACGTCCATGGTGCCATTTACGCAGTGAATCGGGAAACAAAGGCACTGGCGTGGGAACTTCCGGTGACGCATCGTCAGGTGCGTCTGCTGACCTGCACACAGACTCGTCCGCTGCTTCCCAATCTGCCATTGCTGGTTCTGCTGTCGCGAGACCGGGATCCGAAATCTCAGAAGTTTTCGGTCGTCATTGGAGCGCAGGTCGTGGATGTCCGAAATGGAAAGCTGCTATATGAAGACGGCAATACGGGACTGACGCAGAATGAGTTGTGGCTGAGTTCGGATGCGGAAAATCGTCAGCTGTGCCTGAGTTTTGATCGACGTTTTGTGACCTTCAGTTACGGCGTTGACAAGATTCAGCCTGCGCCGTGACGGAGCATCACACGGTCCGAACGGCTCTGCCACGATTACTCGTCCGCATATGAAAATTCGGAGGGATTCATGGTGTACCAGCCTTCGCGTTGAGCCGCGAACAGGATCGCAGCGACGCAGTCCGCAGTCGTTCCAGGATTTCTGCGGTTGCCGTCGGCACGTAGAAATTCATCCAGAACCAGCAGGCTGTTCTGTCCTTCAGGAGACTGCGGCCAGCCTGTCTGCAGAACATCAGCAGCCAGTGTTTGAGCACGGGCCGACGTTGCGGAATCGCATTTGCGGACGATCAGCGTATCCCCAAAACCGGCCAGCAGTTTCAGAGCCAGCCACGTAATCTGTTCCGGCTGTGATCGAGTGATCTCTGAGGAATCGCGGAGCCAGAGCATGCCGTTTTCCAGGATCTGCTGAAATCCGTTTGCGTACTGCGCTGCGATCAGATCGCGATCGGCTGCCAGTGCCATGCAGTCACGCAGCGTGCGTGTTGGCTGCGATGCTACGTCTTCTTCACCGGCATCTCCCAGTCCGCCGGGACTGGCCAGACGAATGGCCTCATACACAAGGGTGCTGTCGTGCAGCGTTGTTGCGGCCAGCACCCGTTCGACTCCTTCGATCAGCGATTGTTCTGGAGGCACCGTGGCCAGCGGCGCGGTGAGCAGGATGATTCCGAGATTTGTGTTGTGACTCACGACAGCGCGGGTTGCCCGGACGGCATTGAGAATAGTCTGACCGAGGGACTGTTCCTGAGCGAGTGCGATGACGGGGGCGATGGCAGCAGCGGAGTGCAGAAAGTCCCGGACAGAGGCGTTGTCAAATTCCTTCCCGGGACAGACATTTCCTGGCTTGGGGCTGAGCACTTCCATGCGGCAGGCAGCATTCATCCAGTACTGAAGTTGCTGCTGCCATCGAGTCACTGGGACGCCCTGTCGAATAGGGTTGAAGGAGGAAATATTAAAAAAGAATACCAGAGACTGACGGGAAGCAGTCTCGCGTCGTTCGTCCGAAAATCGCTGACACTTATTTCGACTTTACATAACCGGTGGGAAAAGAGTTTTCCTTTTTCGAGTGTCCTGAGCCGGCGATGAGCTTTCGGAAGAGTGACGAATCCCCCTGAAATCAACAGAAGACAGGGGGCCTGCGGCTTATAGAGTGTTTACGTCGAATAAATCAACAGCTGTACACTCACTGGGTCTTTGTAAGTTGTGACTCGCATTTTCGTCTGTCTGGAAGGGCATCGCTATGGCGTGTGCGACTGGTTTAGAGTGCATTGCCCCGCACAGGAGATGTGAAATTGGGGGATTATTCCGGGTCAAAAACGTACTTTTCGCAGCATTTTTCGTGAAAAATGCAGGTAAATGGAAAAATCCGACCGAATTTTTATTGCAAAGTGTCGTTGCGGCTGATCTGAGCGAAACAGGAAGATCGATGGGAAATCCGGGGACATTGTGGCGGGTGCCGTGCAGCGAAATACGTTAGAGTAGGGTGTGAACTGCCGCGGGGGTATGGCATGTCGAAGGGAAAGTCAGACGAGTTGTTCGCGAATGGCGCAGCAGTCTTGACCCACTTTTCAAAGAGCGTGAGAATAGCGGGGCCAAATTTCCTGAAGGGATTCGGGGCGTGGCGAAGAGAACCAGCTGACAGCCGCTGTCGGATGGCGTGACATTGCCGGAAGAAGTCCGGTCCAGAGGACCCAGTGCGGGCGACGTCTCCCCGTGAGACAGCTCGAAGCATATCGGAAAGATCCATGAGCGAACCTGTTCCGGCCGACGAAAATTTGCGAAAAGTCCGCGAGCGAGTCATGCAACTGGCTCGTGAGATCGAGCAGTTGTCAGGGCAGGAGCTACCCCCGCAGCAGTTCTTTCAGGAGTTTTTGACCAGGGTTGTCGCGGCGATTGGGGCGCGTGCCGGGGCGGTCTGGCTGGTGGACGAAAGCGGACGGCTCGGTTTGGCCGCTCAGGTCAATCTGGAGCAAACGGGCCTTGGTGAGCGTCCGGGGGCGATGGCCCTGAACGAACGACTGCTGGTGGAAGTGCTTCAGACGGGTGAAGCCCGCACGCTCACGCATGGGGGTGAGACGCAGTTGCCGACCGAGCATGTTCTGGTGCTGTCGGCCATTCACCGCGAAAAGAAGTGTGTCGGCGTTGTGGAATTGTTCCAGCGTCCGGATGTCCCTGTGAAGGCGCAGTCTGGCTACATGCAGTTTCTGGAACAGATGTGTGGCTATGGTTCGCGGTTTGTCGAGGGAAAACGAAAAAGCACGACAGAAGCTGCTGACCTGAAGAGTCAGTTCTGGGGTGATTTTGAGCAGTTTACGCTGCGACTTCAGCGCTCACTGAACGAGCAGGAAGTTGCGGATGCGGTGGCCAGTGACAGTCGATCGCTGCTGGGCTGTGACCGCGTCTCGGTGGTGACCAAAAAGGGTCGCAGTGTTCAGGTGCGTGCGGTTAGCGGGCAGAGCAGTGTGAATGCGCGAGCCAATCTGATTGCGGCGATGGCAAAGCTGGCCACGCGCGTGATCGATATGGGAGAAACGCTGATCTACACCGGGCGAATTGAGGGCCTTGCTCCGCAGATTGAGGAACCGTTGGCAGCATTTGTCCAGGAGAGTGGATCTCGCATGGTGATGCTTGTACCGACATTCGAAAACCTGCCCATGGTTCGTAAGCAGGGTGAAGAAGCGGATCGGGAGCAGAAGAAGCAGCGAGTGAAGGCCACGGGCTGTCTGGTCGTTGAACAGATTGGAGAATCGGAGCCTGCGCCGCAGCTTGAACAGCGAGCGGAACTGATTGCCGATCATGCCGGCGCGGCCTTGTGGAATTCCCGGAGGCATGAGCGCATTTTTGGCCTGCGACTCTGGACTGCCATGGGAGCAGGTCTGGAATGGTTTCAGGGGCGCAAGCTGATGATCAGTCTGGCAGTACTGACGGTGCTGTCGGCCGTGGTTGCTGCGATGGCTTTGATTCAGGTGGAATATCCTGTCACGGCGGAGGGTAAACTGATGCCGGTGGAACAGCATGCGGTGTTCGCAACCTGGGATGGCCTGATCACTCATGAGGGACTGAAAATCGACGGCAATCAGCAAGTCACTAAAGGGGAACAGCTGATTGTTCTGGAGAATGACGAACTGGACGGTCAAATTGAAGAAGCCAAAGCAAATGTGCAGAAGCAGGAAGTTCTGATTACCGCCAAAAAGGAAGAGATCAACGTTGCGGAAAGCCAGAGAACATCGGCCGATACGGAAACGGCCCGTGGAAGCGAATCAACCCGGCAGCGACTTCTGGTAGAACTGGAACGTCTGAACGGCGACCGCCTGATTGCTCGTCAACAGGTACGGACCCTGGAAAAACGCAAATCGGAAAAACTCCAGATCCTTGCACCAGCCGATGGCAGCATCCCGAATTTTCAGCTGCGACAAATGCTGGAAGATCGCCCCGTGCGGACCGGAGATTACCTGTTTGACGTGATGAATGAGGACGGCCCCTGGCACATGGAGTTGCTGGTAGAAGAAAAACGTATGGGACACCTTCTGAGAGCGCAGCGGGAGCGGATAGCAAATAAGGAATCCGCCGAATTGAATGGGTCATTTATTCTGGCCAGCAACCCCGAGACGAAGTATGAATGTCACCTGACAAAAATCGCCAGTCGGTCGACGACGGATTCGGAAAAGGGAACGGCCTTTGAACTGACGGTCGTTGCCAACGAGGACCAGAAGTTGCCACCACTGCGAATCGGAACCGAAGTGACTGTGAAGATCTACTGCGGAAAAACGTCGCTGGCCTATTGGTGTTTCGGCGACGTGGTCGAGTTCCTCCAGAAGTATGTCTGGCTGTAGCGCTTTGCCAAAGCCTGAAATTTGGGTTCACCGTCTTGAAATTAGGGTTCACCGTCATTCCCGCGCAGGCGGGAATGACGCAACCCAAAAACTAAGGTTTGACAAAGCACGAGTGTTCTGTCGACACAACGTCGCATCCTGATGATCCCGGCCGTGTGCTGGCGGCTGCCATCACAATGCACTCCGATGTTGATTCCCCGAACGTCCGGAAGACGGTATTCTCTGCAGCACCTGCGGCAGTAGGAAAACGAGTCTTGTGGATCATTGGCGGAACAGCGTCCGGGGCGCTTATGCGAAACAGTACTACTCCCACATCCATCGCGCTTCGCTGTCGCAGCATTCAGCATGTTTTTACTGATACCCTGCCAGCAGCTGACGGCAGGGTGTGCCCGAACAGCGTCCCTTCGTTGCTGAGGGCGCAGTGCATCGCACTGCTGCTGCTCCTGCCTGCGGGATGTTCTTCAGACACAGCCGCTCCTGGCACTGGCAGGATCGAGGTCGCAGCCGTCCCCGAAGACTCGCCGCACGCGATCTTTCGAGAGCGAACCGATCTCCCGCAGCTGCAGAACTTCCATGTTTCAAATCCCGACAGCTTTGAAATGCCGGGAATTATGGGCAGCGGATGTTCGTTGGCCGACCTCAACAACGACGACCGCCTGGATCTGATTCTGGTCCCGGGCGAGGCTGCGGCTGGTTCGAATTCGCAGAAGGCCGGTCAATGCCGGATTCTGCTGCAGCAGGACCAGGGAACGTTTGCCGACATCAGCGCTCAGGCGGATGTCAGAGTGCATGGATTCGGAATGGGCTGTATTGCCGGAGATCTCGACAACGATGGCGATCTCGACCTTGTCACCACGTCTTCCACCGGAGTGCTGGTGTTTCGTAATGATCTGAGTGGCGGGCAACTCCGTTTCACAGACATCACAGCGTCCAGTGGCATCGAATCCTCGCGCTGGTCCACAGCGGCGGCGTTTGTGGATTATGACCAGGATGGCTGGCTGGATCTGATGATCGTGCATTATGTGGACTACTTCCCGGGAAGCATCTGCTCTGACGCCTCGGGCCGCCGGGACTACTGCGGGCCCCAATCCTTCACTGGCACATCAGATCTGCTGTTTCGCAACCGTGGAGCTTCCGGGGCAGTGGGGGCTTTTGAGAACGTGACGGTCGCTGCCGGACTGACAAAAGCCATTGGAAAAGGACTGGGCCTGATCTGTGCGGACATGAATGGAGATCGGCTGCCGGATTTCTATGTGGCCAACGATATGGAACCGAACTTCCTGTGGATTCAGAAAACACCGGGCACCTTTGTGGAAGAAGCCGCCTTGCGAGGGTGTGCCGTGGATGTCCAGGGAAGACCTCAGGCCAGCATGGGCACGGCCTTCGCAGATCTTGACCAGGACGGGCAGCTGGATCTTTTTCTGACGCATCTTCGGGGAGAAACGAATACCTGGTACCGACCACTTGGAAATGGTGTTTTTCTGGACGACACGGCTCGCAGCGGACTCGGTGAGGCCTCCCGGAATTTTACCGGCTTTGGTGTCACCGCGCAGGATTTTGATCTGGATGGATTTCGAGACCTGGTTGTTGTTAATGGACGAGTCATGCGGGCTCCGTTGCTGCAGCCGGAAGCTGTGGCATCGCACTGGGAAGAGTACGCCGAACTCAATCAGGTTTTCCGTGGCAGGGGTCAGGGACGATTCGAGATTGTTTCGGGGGACGCCTTCAGTCAGCCAGTGGAAGTATCGCGCGGTCTTGCGGCAGGAGACATCGACAATGACGGCGACGTAGACCTGCTGGTCTCTGCTGTCGCTGCACCGGCCAGACTTTATGAAAATGTCGCAGAGAGGAAGGGACATTGGCTGAACGTGCGGGTGATTTGCCCGCAGTGGAAGCGGGATGCCATTGGCGCACGCATTGTGGTGGTTGCTGACGAAACTTCGTTCGTGGCGGATGTGATGCCCTGTGCCGGCTATCTTGCCAGTCATGATCCTCGTGTCCACTTTGGACTGGGAAAGGCCGCCGTAATCCGCCATGTGGACGTGTACTGGCCGGACGAAGTCAGCGGATTTGAAAGATTCCCGGGTGGCCCTGCAGATCAGTTTCTGACGCTTCGCCGCGGCAGTGGTCAGCGTATGACGGAATCGCCGGAGACGGGAGTTGTTCCATGAGTGATTCCAGTCGCGCGGAGCCGCAAACGGACGCCGCAGAATCGTCGGCCACAGACCTGCCCACGCTGGAAACAGAAACAGTCGTGGCCTCAGGAAGAATCCACAGACGGACACTGCTGATAATCTCCGTGGCCGCCATTGCTGTTGTCGTATTGTTTTTCATGCGAGGCTCGTCCCGAAATGATGCGGTGCCAGTGGTGCACGTTCCCGGGTTAAGTCCGGTGGTGGCCGATTTGCTGGCGGATGTTCGCGGACGTGTGGTGCAAAACCCGGAATCCGGCAGAAGCTGGGGCGAATATGGAATGTGTCTGATGCAGCACGAGCGACCACAGGAGGCGCTGCAGTGCTTTGAACAGGCGCAACAATATGACCCGCATAATCCCGCATGGTACTACCTGTCCGGAGTGATTCTGGAACAGACCGATCTGGTGCGGGCTACCGGCCAGCTTCAGAAGACCGTGGAACTTCGCAAGGATTCGATGGTGGCCCGACTGCGTCTGGCCTCAGCACTGATGACTTTGGGAGAGTTTGACAGGGCCTCGGAACAGCTGCAGGAGGTCCGCCTCATGTCACGGAATGCGGCAGACGTTTGGGTTCAGCTGGTGCGACTGGCACGACTGACTGGGAAACCCGAGCAGGCAAATTCATTGCTGTCGGAAGCCCGCAATACGGGCGCAATCACATCGGCACTGCTGCAGGAAACCGCGAGTGCAGAGATGCAGCTGGGCCATATTGAAGCCGCGTCTGCGTTGATCGCTGAGGCTCGGCAGGCACAACCTTTTCGGCCACTGCCGGATCCGTGGATGGAGCGATTGACGACGTTTGACGTCAGCGGGGCAGTGGCCTCGCAGCAAGCCGACAGGCTGCGTGAGCGGGGACAGCTGAATGAAGCGGTCCGAACGCTCTCCACACTCTCGCGACGATTTCCGGAACGGTCCCGCCCCAAACTGAATCTCGCACTCACACTCCGGGAACAGGGCCAGATTCCCGAAGCCGTGACAGAACTGGAGAAATTATCCCGGCAGTTTCCCGACGACCCTCTGATTCGATTTCATCTCGCGATCACGCTGGCTCAGGCTGGAAACAGAGACGCCGCATTGCAACAACTAAACGACTGCCTGAAAATCAAGCCCGACTATGGCATGGCGCGCGCTGTTCTGGGGGACCTGCTGGATTCGCGCGAGCAGGTTGACGAAGCCATCGCAGCTTATCAGCAGGCGGTCAGTGATTCTCCCGCAGACCCATGGATCAGGCTGGGCTTTGTGGAACTTCTTCTGACACGTGGACGAAAGGACGAAGCCACACGTCAACTGCAGGCCGCAAAAAGCGTGGTGAGCGAATCGCAGAACGCCGAGATGGCTGAGCTGCTGCGACTTGAAGCTCTCGTCGCCCGGTTAAAATCGGATCCCCAGCCACCTGCCAATCCTCTGGCACAATGAGACCACCATGACGACACCGGAAACAGGTTTGCAGAGAAAAACGCCAGGGCGACTGATCGCCGGAATGATCGGGCTGGTTGCACTGATCTGGTTTTGTTTCGTCCAGTGGGAACGGATTCAGGAACGAGCCCGAAAAGAACTTTCAGAACGGCCGGACCCCGCAATTCCGGACTACGACTGCATGGAAGATCAGGTTCGGAAGGAACCCACAGAAGTTGTTGCCGAATCCTTTCGGGATGTCACCGCGGAACTGGGAATCGACTTCACCCATGTGGTGGGCCCCCTGGGGACCTGGTTCATGCCTGAATCGATCGGAGCCGGTGCTGCCTTTCTGGACTACGACCGCGATGGACGACTGGATCTGTACTTTGTGAATTGCGGAAAATCTCCGAAAGCTCAGCAGGATTTTGCCAATACCGTCGACATCCGCAACCGCCTGTATCGTCAAACGGAAAGCGGACGGTTTGTCGATGTCACCACAGAATCAGGTCTGGGTGACACGGGCTACGGAGCAGGCGTGGCCGTGGGTGATGTGGACAACGATGGATTCCCCGATGTCTTTATCGCCAATTACGGGCAGGATGCGTTGTATCGAAACACTGGGCGAGGAAGTTTTGAAAACGTTACCGCATCACTGGGACGCACAGAAACGGAATGGGGCGCAGCGGCCGCCTTTCTGGACTATGACCGCGACGGCTGGCTCGATCTGCTGGTAGTGAATTATACCGCGGATCCGACATATGATCATTCGGTGGCCTGCGGATTTTCTCATGGACTGGTCAGCTACTGCGGGCCTCATAAGTTTCAGCCCACCATTGATCGGCTGTATCACAATGAAACCGGAAATGCAGCCTCGTCCCAGGGAAATGTGCGGTTTCGGGATGTGACGGAAGAGTCCGGTTTGTCAGCCTCAAAAACATTTGGCTTTGGGGCCATCTGTATGGACCTGACCGGAGATGGCTGGCCGGACATGTTTATTTCCAATGACGGAGCCCCCAATCGTCTGTGGGTGAATCAGAAAAATGGCACATTCCTCGAGGAGGCTCAGTTGCGCGGCGTGGCCTGCAACAGAACCGGCGCGGTCGAAGCCGGAATGGGCGTGGCTGTCGGTGATGTGAACCACGATCAGCAACCAGACCTGCTGGTCACGCATCTGACGAAAGAGACCTCCACGTTGTACATCGGAACCGCTGACGGGCTCTTCAGTGATCAGACTCCGGGATCGGGCATTGACCTTGCGTCACAACGACATACGGGGTGGGGCGTTGCACTCGTGGATCTGAACCATGACGGTATCCTTGATGTTCCCCTGGTGAATGGCCTTGTGATTCCCTGTCATTCGGGCTTTCCGTTTCATGGGGAAGATGAGTTTCAGCAGCGCACTGAAGTCATTGCGAATTCGGACGAGTACTGGAAGGCCTATGTCGACGAAAACAAACTGATCATGGGTCAGTCAGACGGCAGGTTCCAGGATACAAAACGAATCGGCGGAGATTTTACCGCGGCCGTCGCCTCGGGCCGCGGACTGACAACCGGAGACATTGATAACGATGGGGATCTGGATTTGGTTGTCACAAACTGTGGTGGCACGGCACGTTGCTACAGAAACGACCTGCAGCTGCAGGGAAACTGGCTAATGGTGCAGGTACAGACAGGTGATTCCGGTCGCGATGCCCTGGGAGCAAAAGTTCATCTCCGGCTGGCAGTAGACCGTACGCTCAGCGGCTACTGTGTTCCACAAAGCAGTTATCTTGCCAGTCATGATGCGCGGATTCACTTTGGACTGGGGCCTGCTGATCAGGTCACCGCGATTGTTGTCGAATGGCCCGATGGTCCGGTCGAACAGTCTGTCGAACAGTTTCAGGGTAGCAGCGTGAATCAGTGCTGTGTGTTGCGTCGAGGCAGCGGTCAGAGTATCGGGAGAGACCAATGATTCTGGAATGGGACAGCAACTTTGACGGAGCTCAGACGCTGTGGCTGCTGGCGGCAGGACTGTTTCTGATCGCGGCATTCCTGCCGGCGTGTGCCGGGCTCTTCACGGGTGGTCAGTGCTTTCGGAAGTCACAACTGACAGTTGAGCAGTGGTTGACTGGTGCGGCACTGCATGTCGCCGCATGGATTCTTGTCCTGCACAGCCTTGCGTTCGGCCCGTCCGCGGGAACGACTCCAGCCGATGTGCCGGCAGCAGCCCCCCAGCCACTCGAACAGATGATCAGAGAGGCTGCAGCAGTTGTGGATCGTCGTGCATTCTTCGGACGCGGCGGGTTTGTGGGTGATCTCCAGTTCGCCGCATTTCGGAATCTGGAAGCCCAGGGAAATGCGGAGGAGCCCCTGTTTGCATCTCGACGGCCTCATCACAGCGTCCCGCTCAGTGCGTGGGTCTACTTCCAGCTGGCAGTCTATGTGTGCGCCGTGGGCAGCGTCAGTGCGATCGTCGCCACCGCAGGCTTCGCTGCTCGCAGAACGCTGATCTTCAGCCTGCTCTGGGGCCTGCTGGTTTATGTTCCAGTCGCTCACTGGGTCTGGGGCGAAGGCTGGCTGGGAATTCGTTATGCCACTGATGCCGGGGGCAGCCTGTTCCCGCTGATGCTGGCGCTGACTGCCGTAGTGCTTCCACAGCACCGGATCGAAGCAGATACGCAGGGAACAGCGAAGGCAATCCTTGCACTTTGTACGGGGCTGTTCTGGATGACTTTTCCGGTGCTGATGTGTTCCCTGCGGATCCCTGAACCGCATCTGCGAGGCCTTGTGATGCTCAACAGCCTTGCCGCCGCAAGTGGTGGGTTCCTTGTATGCTGTCTGGTTAAACTTCTGTCGGATGGGAAGAGTGTCACAGAATCATCGCTGGCAGGAATTTGCTGTGGCCTGTCGGCCGTCGCAGCAGGCTGTCTGCTGCTGGACCCCATGACATCCATGATGTGCGGTGCCCTTGGAACCGCTGTGGCTTTGATCCTGTGGGCCTTCTGTCGCAACCGACTGTCGGTGGACCTGTATCGACTGCCGATCATGCTGATTGGTTCCTCAATCACCGGTCTGCTGCTTGTGGGTGTTTTCGCAGGCTCATTCAATGGAATCTTTCACTGGGACAAAACGCCGGTGGAATCGCTTCTTCACGGCGCGACCCGACTCCTGCAGGTGCAGAGCCTGACCATCGTCAGTGTCACGGTCTGGGTCGTGGCAATCACGGCAGCACTGCGTCGTTTCTGTCTGCGTGCATGACCGGGCATGGGAAGGAAGCATTCCGCAAATCGCCCACGAACACCAATCTTCACTGCCCGCTAAGCAACAAAACGCCCGCACACTCAGACCTCCGACCTATGTCACCTCCTTACGTGCACCCAATCTACAATACCACATACTACCCACTTACTACTCACTACTCACTACCCACTACTCACTACCCACTATGCCCCTCGCTCTACTGCGGAGCATCCCTGACGAACTCTTCACCCTGTGCAATTTGCTGCAGCAAAGTCTCTTTCTCGGGCACACTGAACGCGGGCAACTGCAGCGACTCCCGAAACAAGTTACAAAGAAAACCCAACGACCGTGGCACAGCGTTTGGATCGTTGGCCGCTGCCTGCATCTGAGTGGTCAGCTCTTGCGACATCTGCTGCACGCCTTCCGAAAATACGTCGGCCCTCGGGCGAACATCGTCAAACACCTGAGCTGCCACAGCGCGGCAGATGGCTGTCTCCGAAACACTGATGCTGAACCCATCGAAATCAGTGAACTCATTGGAGAACAATCGCAGACTATGCGCTGTCGCATGAATGCGAACGCCGAGCTCAGGCTTTGGACTGCGCACATTCCATCTCCAGAGAGCAATCAACAGACGCGACTGAACCCACCCCAGCGCCTTGATGATCTCGTCGTCCCGATTCGCGTGCAACGCCTCCGTCAATGCCAACTCCGCCATGCGTCCATAGCGAGCCTGTTCTTCAAAACGCTCGTCAACCTGCAGCGAGTCCGCAGCATTCCCGCTCAACTTTCCCAACACCAGCAACGGGGATTGTTCAACACCACTGGGCAAAACCTGCTTTGCCAAACCATTGCCCCCATTGTTGTTACGCAGCGACTCGAGAAGCGTGATGCCTTTCGTGAACGTCGTCATTGCACGTTGCAGAGCCTCCGGGGTCGTCGACCGTTTTTGCACCATTCCGATTGAGTTCAAGGCGGTCGCCTGAAGAACAATCGCTCGGGGATCACGGCTTTGCTCTTCTGTCACTCTCTGCAGCAGTAGCATCGCGGCCTGGATCGCTCGCGGAGCACTGCGGTCACCCTGCAGCAGTTGATCCGCCGTCTTCTTCCTTTCGCCGTCTGTATTCCCGCCCGCAGCGAGTGCAGGAATCAACGCTTCCAGACGTTCCAGACGATCCGTGGCAGCCTCGAAATTCCCCTTGTTCAGAGATCGCCCCAGCAGCAGCATCGCATCCTGCCGCAACACTTTCCAGGATTCTGCGAATTCCACAGGCAGTGCTGGATCCTGCAGAAGTGTGTTCAGGCGCTCAATCCCATCCAGTGTATCGTCGACACAGCGGGCGTAGAACACCTGACTCTCCGTTGAGTTGACCGTGAACGCCGTTTCCAGAGCGAGCGTCGCACGAACATGCAGCGCGCACTGAACTTCGTCTTCCTTCTGCCAGCGGCGATCCGCATGCTCCGGTACATTCCGACTCGCCGTGACAGCCTCGCTCGCCAGTGCCAGCAGAGAATCCCTGTTTACCGCAGCGCGTACCACTGCAGCATTCCGGCCTTCCGCTTCCTGCAGCGCTAACAACCTCAGCAGCGCCGCCAGCGTTAGCTGCCGATCACACTCCACAACGCCGGATTGCAGGGGCAGGGCACGCAGCTTTTCAATCAGCTGCACGGCCTCAGCAACACCCGCCTCGCGACTGTCGGCCGACACCAGCGTGGTGCTCATCAGCAGCCGCGCTCGATTAATCACAGTCTGAGCCGCCACAACTGACCGAGGCATCAGGAAAGGCGACGTCACAAGGACCAAAACCACCATCGCAGCCAGAGCCACGACAGAAATCCGAGCAGGCAGCACACGTCGACGTCCAGTCACCTCGACGACCGACGCAACCTCCCGATTGCCAACGGACACATCACCGGCGTCCCCTTCAGCAAACTCGTCGGCCACCGTCAATCTGCACACGCGTGCCTCAAGCGCCTCCGAGACACTGTAGCCCAGAATGCCCTCGAAGTACTCTGTCTGATCCGGATTCGACAGAAGGTAGTCTTTCAGGGCCAATGTCTCTTCCGCAGAGGCAAGTCCATCAAGGCAAAACAGAACATCAAGCATTGTGGGACCGAGTGCCTGATTCATGACGCCGCCTGTTCGCCCTGAGGGCCTGGAAGAATATGAGCGTTTTCAAGGACCACACGAAGTTCTTCGGACACGTTTCTGGCTTCTGACAGCAACACGGGATCGACAGTCGCTGGTGGACTGTGGAGCCAGGTCAACTTTTCCTCAACTTCCCAATGGGGCAGCACTGAGCATCGCTTTCTCAGGATCTGATCGAGGGCCAATCTGGGAGACAGCTCCCCCGACCTCGAATCTCTGAGATTTAGAAACGACTTCCATTTCTGAGCTGCATTGGCGATCTTATCATGCCCCATAATCCATTGGCTGTCCTGTTGCAAATCTGCCTGAAACGCCGACAGTGCGAAAGACGCATACACACAATGCCTCCACCCGACGACTCGACGACCAAATGTCTTGATATTTGGCTTCGTGACGGGCCGCTCTCGACTCGACTCCACCTTCAGTTTTCCCTGCCCAATCTGCAGCACGCATGCGGTCAGCACAGCCGACCATTCGACAACATTGGCCAATGCCTCCAGTTCCAGCATCAGCAGAGACGCACGGGCAAAGGCTCCAGAATTATTTCTTTCGTGATTGAGCTGTAGTGCAAATCCCTTCCAGTTATCAGTCGCCGGAATATGAATACCGAGGAGTGCCTGGCATGCCTTTGCAAGCATCGCCTGTCCGTTTACGGATTCACTCTCAAGTAGCCTTTTGACGGAGTAGTCGATAATAATCGCCTCGGCATAGCCCCGGCATTTCGCCGCCAAATCAAATTCTTCCGCCTCCCGCTCACTGCCACGTCGAATCAGTTTCTTCGTGTCTCCATTCCCTGTCGCCACATCCAGCAGATGCAACATCCATCGCGCGCTGAGTATGTCAGTACCAGAAGAATCTTGAGATGCCTTCATAGAATGCCCCTGCATTTTTCCAACGGCCATGCGACAGCTGCGCTGAAAATAGTGAGAAACCTCCACGTAAGTCAACCGCCCTACAGGGATTTCTTCGCTGTAGCCCCCGGCGGGAGCGCATAGCGCTCCAGAAGATGCGCGCCGTGTAATTTTAGTGGAAAGATCTACGTAATACTCCGCACTACCAACACGCGGAATTGAAACTCGGCATGCTACCCTCCAACCTCAAAGCCGAAGACGTTTCTCTCAAAAACGAAGGAGCACCCCATGTTTGTTGAATCTGCACTCGTACTCGGGCTCGTCAAGGGACTCGGACTCAAGGGCGTTCTGGCAAGGCTCGGACTTGCGATCAAAACGGGCACCAGAAAATCATTTATTGGCGGGGCTGGTATCGACATCGGACTGCTTTTGGGGCTTGCCGGAGGAGTAGTAATCGCTGAGGTGCTCTTTGAGAAGTCCGTCAAAAGCGTGAATGCCCAACTGAAAACACAAGGCTATGACTTCAGCATCAACGTGGCATCCTTGAAATGTGCTAAGACAATCATCGCCGGTATCGGCATCGAAAGCTGGCCAGCGTACGCAGCGGAAGTGGCCTGTGGCACCATGGAGGAATTACTTGCCGCAGCGCTTTCCGACAATGGGTACGGCAATCGTGCCGCAGCCGCCTGCAGTGCGGGCCTCGTACAGATAGCAGAGTGGCAATACGAAGCCAGGACTCAAAATTAAAGCCAGGTTCTGAAACACGTCTGCTTGAGGCATTGATTGCGACCGTCAGAGACTTTGGGAGTGCTTTGTGGGGCCATGCACCGCATCGCCGCCTGATCGCATTACGTCAACGTTCCTCTGTACGCCAGACTAACAGCGATCACCCGTGCCGCGTCGTCCGTGAAGATCCGTCCCGGGGTCCCAGGTGCCATGCACCTCGACCAGCAGTGCGAAGATCAAAGAAAGCTCATCAAGTCACTGATTTTTTCCAGCCAGCTTCGTTCAGGAAGCAAAGATCCCCGGACGCCTTCAGTGGACAAATTCTCACACCCAGCCCCTTGCGCCGTCGCCTGAAACTTTTCCTGCAAGTTGCCTGACCAGAATCCGAGAATTGATCGGCCCCCGGAATTCACGGTGGTAATCGTTTCCTATTCAGCAGGCACCACAATCCTTGGATATGCCTTCGCCCCGACTGAAACCCAGGAGCTGGAAACTCGCCTGCCACCTGCTGTAGGCCGGCTCTACATCCCGCCGAGTGGCCCAAACCATCTCACGATCTCCATGGGCTCCCGCGCAGACACGTTCATGCATCGAACACTCTCGAAAAACAGTACCGAGCGTGGTACTCTTTGTCAGAGAACAAATGGAGGGGGGCATGATTGACTTTAGTGGAGCAGAAGATCCCATGACGACTTTTACCAGTCGATTTGTAGTCACCATCGTTGCGGCATTCACCTGCTCTGCAATGTCCACGTTTGCTCAGGACACCACGAGCATAATCCCCAGGCCCGACGGTCAATCGGCCGACATGAACAAACCGGTCCAGGTTTTTATTTGTCTGGGACAGTCCAACATGGTAGGCCTCGGTAAGGTCACAGGGAGCGACATCTCGTTAGAGCATGCGGTCAAAGAGAAAAAAAAGTACCAATACCTTGTGGATGATGCCGGGGCCTGGACCGAACGGAAGGACGTCCGCTTTGTGCAATATATGTCCGGTAAAGGACCGCTGAAAAATGAATGGATGAGTGTCACTGCCGGTAACCTCGGCCCGGAATACGGGATCGGCCATCCCCTTGGCAATGCAATCGATGCGCCGGTAATGATCCTCAAGTGCTGCATCGGCAACCGCAGTCTGGGGTGGGATCTCCTGCCGCCTGGCAGCGAACGCTACCGGTTTGTTGCCGAGCAGACTATCGGTCACGACGAAAAGCCATTGGTGTACGCCGGCTACAAGGACAAACCCGAGTCCTGGGTGATGGATGCGGAAAAGGGCCTTGAAACCGAACCCGCGCCCTGGCTGGACAAGAACGGCAAGCCGATCGACTGGTATGCGGGCAAGCAGTGGGACTCTGATATCGCCGACGCCAGAAAGGCCCTGGCTGATCTTGAAAAACACTATCCAGGGGCCAAAGGCTACGAAGTCGCGGGCTTCTTTCTCTGGCAGGGCGAAAAGGATGCTGGCAACCCCGGACATGCCGCCCGCTATGAGACAAATCTTGTCCACTTTATCAAATCATTGCGCAGGGAATTCCAGGCCCCCAACGCGAAGTTCGTGCTTGCCACGATGGGCGAATCCGTGAAAGGGAGTGGCGGCAATGGCGGCAGGATTCTTCAGGCCCAGCTCGCTGTCGACGGCGCAACAGGCACCTATCCGGAATTCAAAGGCAACGTCGCCACCATCTATACCAATCCCATGGCACAGGGCGGCAGCGGCAATGGCCACTATGGTCGCAAGGCCGAAGTCTACATGGACGTCGGGGAAGCAATGGGGCAGGCAATGGTCGAACTGCTGAAGGAAGCCAGGTAGCCTTCCCACCAAACCGCCGGCTCGTTTCCGTCACTCTCTAAATCCCTCCGGCCCCCTCCGGCCCCTCGGTGCCATGCACCTTGACAGGAAGCTCGTGCGTGCCATGGGTGCCATGCACCTTGACAGCAAGCTCGAGTCTTTTTATTGTTCTCCGATGGGGGTTCCATTGGCGTTTTCGGAGCGACAGATATGCCACGGGTCAATCGTCGAGAGATCGTTGCGGATGGGGAAATTCAGGTTTTCCATGTCGTCAACCGCTGTGTCCGCAGGACGCATTTGTGCGGGAAGGATCGGCAGTCGAAGAAAGACTACTCGCATCGCAGGGAATGGATTCGCCAGCGGCTGGAATTCCTCGCAGGTATCTTTGCGGTGGATATTCTGGGTTTTGCGGTGATGAGCAATCATCTGCATGTCGTGGTCAGAACTCGGCCGGATGTTGGTACGTCCTGGTCGGATGACGATGTGGCTCGCCGGTGGTGGAACTTGTTTCCGAAGCGAAAAAACAAAGATAAATCGCCTGCGGAACCTACCGAAGAGGAGTTGGCAAAGATTAACAACAGCCCCAATGGAATGAAGGAAAAGCGTCGCCGGCTGTCGAATCTATCCTGGTTTATGAAGTGTCTGTGTGAGCCGA
>CAIQIE010000131.1 GCA_903871805.1 uncultured Planctomycetaceae bacterium
CAGGATCGTGACCTCGCCAGTACAATCGCTGAGATTCGGCTGCGGGTTCAAAACAACGTTGTGATGCCGGAAGGCTATTTCGTCGAATATGGTGGTCAGTTTGAAAGCCAGCAGAATGCCACGCGAACAATTGCTGTGCTGGCGGGAATCTCGGTCATTGGGATGTTTGTGGTGCTGATGATCCTGTTTCCTTCTGTGCGAGTCGTTCTGCAGATTCTGAATGCTCTTCCTACGGCGTTCATCGGCGGAGTTCTGGCCCTCGTGATCACGCAGCAGACCCTGACTGTCGCCAGTCTGGTAGGCTTTATCTCACTGGGCGGGATCGCGGTGCGAAATGGAATTCTGCTGGTGACACACTACTTCCACCTGATGAAGGAAGAAAAAGAAGGCTTCACCGAACAGATGGTGGTCCGCGGAAGCCTCGAACGGTTAGCACCTGTCCTGATGACAGCGCTGACGGCAGGAATTGGCCTCGTGCCACTTGTGCTCGGCGGTCAGGAACCTGGCCGCGAGATTCTCTATCCTGTCGCAACCGTAATCCTCGGGGGTCTTGTGACCTCCACATTTTGTGAATTCCTGATTCATCCCGGGTTGTTCTGGCGTTTCAGTGGTCAGGATGCTGTCAGGCTGGCAAAGATGAACGATGCGGCAGATGAATTTGGTGAATCGACATAAGCGAACAGCGTCAGGATTGAACTGAAGCGAACCGAAGTCGGTTCAAAACTTTTTTCTTAGGGAGCTCTGATCATGAAGAAATTCGGTAGTTTGTTGTCTGCTTTTTGTGCACTGACGGCGATCACTTTTATCGGCGGCTGTCAGGACACGTCGGCCCCGGAAGCGGCAACGGAATCAAATACCGCCTCGGCTGCTGCGGAACACGGTCACTCACACGGTGAAGGCGCAGGCGAGCACACTCATGGCCACGGTGCAGGTCCACATGACGGGACTCTCGCAGACTGGGGTGGCGGAAAGTACCACGTTGAGTTCACCGTGGACCACGAGAAACAGGAAGCCACCGTTTACGTGCTGGGCAGCGATGAAAAATCACCCGCACCAGTCAGGACGGACAAAATTTCTCTGACCATCGGTGAGCCCGAACTTCAGACCGATCTGCTCCCAGTGCCTCTCGAAGGCGAGTCCGACGGACTTTCATCACGTTTCGTCGGTAAGCACGAGAAATTGGGAATCGTTCAGGAATACACGGGAACGATCACTGCTGAGATTGAAGGAACACCCTACACAGGTGACTTCAAAGAAGAAGCCCATGGCACTCACGATCACAAGTGACAGCGAGTGGCTGGTCTTGCTCTCAGGGCAACTCCGTGGTGCAGATCCCGGAGTTGCCACTTTTCACATCCGGACCAGTCCTGTGACCGCTGTGACTTCGGATTGTGATTCCGCCTGTGGTCATGGCCCCCGTCGCTGAAACCTCGCGCCGGAGAATGTTGTTGGTCAGAACGGCCTCAGAAATCGCCCGACACTTCCCCGCCGGAATAAGTCATCAGGGCGCGATAGGTTGTTGTGTCGACACTGCTTGAAATCCTTCGCACGGAGCCATCGGCCAGGGCAAAGAATGTGCCTCCGGAATGCTGGCTGTTAAATCCCGGAAAGCTGCGATCAGCCGTCATGGGCGGCACGTGGCCTGAACCGACAACACGAGACGCAGGGTCGCTGCACCATGGCAGCACACCGATCCACGTGGTCATGTCCACATAAGTCAGATCATTCCCCATGAAGTCCTTCTTCTGTCGCTGGGTTGTACGACGTTCGCCAATCATGAATGTCTGGCTTGTGCCATCGATAATGTCGCGTAGACGGACCGAGCTGTTGCGAAAGAACATGCCATTTCCGGTATCCTCGTTGTCAGCTGCTGCTGTGCTGCCATAAACAGCCGGATAGTTGGACTTCGCCATCGGAAACAGCTTCGGTGGTGGTGGATGAAAGTACATCGATGCGGCCGGAAATCTCGGCCAGAATTCCGGTTCCTGAACAATGACGATTCCGGAAAGAGGATGGGCATCGGAGGGGCAGACAAACGTTTTCACCGACTGCAAATGCCATTGACGAGTGGCCGTCGATGTCAGCGATTCATTGAATTGCAGTTGTTGATACAGGGTCGCCTGCTCCATATCCGGCAGCAACATCGCTCCCCAGCCCCAACCCTGCGTCAGAAGGAAGGGATCAGCAGTCCAGGCAGGAGGAAACACGCCCGCACGATCGTGGTAGTTGTGCAGGGCCAGAGCAATCTGTTTCAGATTATTCCGACACTCCGTCGCCCTCGCGGCTTCCCTTGCGGCCTGCACAGCAGGTAACAGCAAAGCCAGTAACACACTGATGATCGCAATGACCACCAGCAGTTCGATCAGCGTGAAACCAACTCGAACTGTTGATTTACCACCCGTAGGCATTTTTTGACACCATGGAAGCAGGTCTGCATCAGCAGGCAAAAACTGATTAAATGCCGCTCCCCCGATCATACTCGTCCGACGGCTCGGGACAAAAGACAATTCCAGTCAAATATGGCTCTACCCGAAGAGTATGGTCGTCCCATATCAGTCACGGGGCACGTCAGATATTGAAATCCTCTGATGCCGTGCTTCGCCGCGGTGCTTCACCTGCGGGTTGCCTCGCTCCGGTGACTCCGGCAGAGTTGGTCCGTCAGTCTGAACTGCTGGTTGTTCTACCGCAACTTGTTAATCACATTTTCTTTCGGGCAGTCCCAATCCCGATGCCCCCCGTGGACCTCGGGACCTTGACCAACTCGCACAACTACTTCGCTGCCCCCAGCTTTTTTGCAAGTTCGACGTCGGCTTTACTGAGCTTGTCCAGCATCATCCGAACCTCTTTGCCGTCCTTGCGTTTCAACGTGACAACATCGTCCGTCAGGGAAACAAACTGAGCCTCAACGGTGAACTTGCCAGTACTGTCTGTCCAGGTTCTCATCACATTCAGATCGTCTGCCACTTCAAACGGATTCTCTGATTCCGCTCCAGCACCGTCCGACTTCATCTCCGGCTTCGTTTCGGCGGTCGCGGGATCCTCAACAAGTTTTTTCCAGCGAGACCACGCCGCCTCAGCCATTACGCGTGTTGGACGGTTCGTCGCCTGCAGGTGCGGCTGTATAGCCAAAGCAATGTCTTTGTCGTCCGGGTGCGGGTTCATAATCTTCAGCTTCACCAACTGACCCGTCAGACGAGAAAATTCTGTGGACTTCAGATCTTCCAGAATCTTCTTCTTCTCCTCGGCAGCAATGGCTTTGGGACGCCCTGCGATCCGGTCTTCCAGAGCCTGGCGTGCCTCCGCCGCCTGTTTTTCACGGTTGTCAGGAAATGACTGCAACTTGTCCTCAGGAATCCGCGTGTAACGAACTTTAACCGGAATCTCCACTGTCGTGCTCTTCGTTTTCAACACCATCTTCTGGCTGAATTCCATCGAATTCGGCAGGCCGATTTTCGTGTCAAAGACCCAGTTGCCTTCGCCGACAACATCAATCCCAGGCTCTTCCGCATCTGGGGAAGGCATCGAAAACGTGTACTTGCGGTTAATCGTCGTCAGGTCGCCGCTGGTTCCCGTGACTTTGTATTCCGATCGCTCCTTTGCCGACGTCTGGCGTTCCGGTTCATCAAACGGTGTCCGAGGAAATGGCTAGTCCGAATCGCGGCCCCCCTGACACACGACGATCAACCACACACCAGACCACGGTTCCTTGTGGCCCTCCGCCCGCTGGCAGTTCCACCATTCACACCTGCAAGTCAGGCTTTCGGATTACTTCGAGGCACCTCAATTGCCCCCTGCGCTGTGGTCATCCTCCGCCCGCCAAACCCACGCGATTCATTTCGTGATCCTCGTGTCCTTCGTGAATCCTCACAAACTCACAACGAACAGCACAATCAGCAGGCGTAGGTTAGCGCACACGGATTTCCAGGGACTTCAGAGCGTCGGTGACCGTAAGTTGCGCTTTGTCAAATCGCGGCGGTCCGAATGTCCCCCGCGCGTTGTTCGAAAAGCCATACGGCTCCGTCGGTATCCCAAGCCCGTTCTTTGTCAACACATCATTGCTATCCAGGTCCTGATAGACGGCGATCGCCACCACGGCCCCTGTCTTCAGTTGCAGCACCAACTCCGTTTCCTCGCCACCCGCAGACACATTCACA
>CAIQIE010000132.1 GCA_903871805.1 uncultured Planctomycetaceae bacterium
GCGGTCGACGGAAAAGGCCGCCGTTTTCACGCCGGTGGACGTGTCGTGAAAAATGTGGCTGGATATGATCTGTGCAGGCTGCTGGTCGGTTCACAAAACCGCATGGGCACTTTGACACAACTGACTTTTAAAGTTCGCCCCCTGCCCGCAGGCCACTCTCTTCTTGTTGCAGGTTTTCGATCACTGCAGAATCTCGAATCCGCGTTGTCTGCCCTCAATACGTCCGCGACAACTCCCGTAATTCTCGATATCCTCAACCGTCCCGCTGCTCAGTCCCTTCTGAATGCTCCGACTCCCGAACTGGCCCAGAATTCCGTTCGTATGGATGCTCTTGCTTTCCTTGTGGTCGCATTCGAGGGTCCTGAAGTGGCCTGCAACTGGCAACACAGCACATTCTCCCGGGAAGTCGCCGATTCGGCGTCATGGATTCATACCGCCTCACTGCCGGATGCCTCACAAATTTGGTGCAAAGTTGCCCAGCAGGCCACGGTTCCCAATGACTCCATCGCATGGATGGCCTCCCTCACCACGCTGCCGTCACAAGTCTCCGCTGTCACCGGTGTCCTGCACGAACTTGGCTGCGATGTTTATGGCAGAGCCGGTAATGGCGTACTCTTCTGCAGGCCCTCCTCCTTCAGCCAGGCCATCAAACCACCAGAAGAATCAGAAGGGATCGGTATGCTCCATGCGCTCACAACAAAAGGTGATGGCAGTGTTAATGTTATCAAATCCGCTTCCATGCGATCCTCTGTTCCCCCCGAAGCCGTGTCCTCCCTCGCATCCAGACTGCAGTCCGTTCTGGGCTATTAACACCTCAGAAACTCTGCCCCCTCGGCGTTCAGGCAACCATCCCCTTTCATAAATCCGGTTTCCCCCGAACTTGTCCGATTGTTGCGATAATACGCGTGAAATAAGGAACAGACCCGTGTCTCAGCAGACGCCATCGATACCCAGTCCACTTCCTGTTCTCGGGCAGTCCATCCCCTATGATCGCTTTCTGGACTGTGTTCACTGCGGGCTTTGTACAGCCTCCTGTCCCACCTATGTGGAAACCGGTGACGAAAACGATGGTCCTCGTGGCCGTATCTACCTGATGCGCGCCGTTGTCGACGGCAGGCTCGAACTCACGAATGCCGTCCGGGGACATCTCGATTCCTGCCTCGATTGCAGAAGCTGCGAAACAGCATGCCCCAGCGGTGTGCAGTACGGCCGACTACTCGAACCATTCCGCGTGGAAATGCAGAACCACGTCACGCAATCCAGCCACGAAGACTCATCGACACAGACTCGTCCGACCAGAATCAGAAAACCCGATTGGTTCCATCGCTGGATCCTGTACGGCCTGTTCCCCTACCGAAATCGAATGGCCTGGGCTCTGGGTCCGGCACGATGGATGCAGAAACTAAAACTCGACCGAGCAATGAACGCTCTTGGACTCACAAAACTCCTGCCACTCCGACTGCAACGGATGCAGGCTCAGCTTCCACAACTTCGCGCTGCCGTTCCGGAACTGCCTGAATTTCTACCCGCAAAGGGACAACGAAGGGCCAAAGTGGCCCTGTTCACAGGCTGCGTCGCTGATGCGATGTTTCGACACGTCCACTGGGCAACGGCGCGTGTTCTGCAGGAAAACGGTTGCGACGTTGTGATACCCCGCCAACAGGGCTGCTGTGGAGCCATTCACTATCACAATGGCGCTGCCCAACCGGCCATGAACCTGATGAAGCAGAACATTACGGCATTCCAGGACCCATCCATCGACGCGATTATTGTCAATGTCGCAGGCTGTGGTTCCATGCTGAAAGACTATGGCCACATCTCTGAAGAACTGAATGGACATGCCGCATCAGGAACAGAAAACAACACCGCACCAGCACAGACATTCTCTTCCCGCATTCGCGATGTCCACGAATTTCTGGATGCACTGGGCCCCGTGCCACCAAGGGGACGCATCGAAGCCATCGTTGCCTATCAGGATGCATGCCACTTACAGCATGCCCAGAAAATTCGCCAGCAACCCCGCGATCTGCTGAAGTTGATCCCCGGAATCCAGCTGAAATCCATCAATGAACCAGAACTCTGCTGCGGGGCTGCAGGCAGCTACAACCTGACTCAGCCAGATATGGCCGATCGCCTGGGACGGCGAAAGCTCAGCTGCATCATGGAAACAAAACCCGAAATCATCGCTTCCGGAAATGCCGGCTGCTCCATGCAACTTCAGGCGCACCTCCAGCAACAGGGGCTCGCCATACCAGTATTGCACCCGATGGAATTGCTAGACCTTAGCTATCAGCAAAAGCCCGTCAGTTCTCTTCGCTGATCAGCAAACTTCGGGGCCCTGACGAAATTGCAATCCCGCAACGCACTCAGAAAACGGTTACCATCAACCAAATCTCCGGAAACGGAGGTTGCCGGTTCATTTTACTTCTACGCAAAATCCTTCCAAACTCCGTCTGGTAGACAACACTCTCAGAAACGACTTGCTGTTCAGACATAGTTCAGAAGGAGTTCCACTGGAATGAATTCGCTCTCACTGTTGCTCCCAACCACACTGCTCTGCACCGTCGTCCTCTGCCAGTGCCATGCGGACGAAAACACAAAAAAAATCGCCAACAAAAAAGCCATCTCCACACAGACCGCTCCAACGAAATCGAAAAAAGCCGAAACCCCGCCCCCAAAAGCCACTATCGAAAGCATCTCTTACGGACCACACCCCAAACAGGTTATGACCTTCTGGAAAGCCGAGTCCGCTAAACCCACACCTCTTCTGTTCTACATCCATGGCGGCGGATGGCAGGCTGGAAATCGCATGGCAGGTATGGCCGGATACGTCCCCGCTATGAATAAAGCGGGCATTTCCGTGGTCTCCATTGAGTATCGATTCATTGAAGAAGCCATTACAGACGGCGTTGTCCCCCCCGTAAAAGCCTGCCTCCACGATGCCGCGCGAGCACTGCAATTCGCTAGAAGCAAAGCCCACGAATGGAATATCGATAAAACAAAAATCGCTGCAGCAGGAGGATCTGCTGGAGCCTGCTCCAGCCTTTGGCTGGCCTTTCATGACGATCTTGCTGACCCCAACAGTAGCGATCCCGTCGCCCGCGAATCGTCCCGACTATTCTGCGCCGCAGTCTCCGGCGCTCAAACTACACTCGATCCAAAACAAATGCAGGACTGGATTCCCAACAGCACCTACGGAAGTCATGCCTTTGGAATCTTCAAGGTTACTGATGGAAAGAGGCAGAGGGATTTCCAGTTGTTCCTCGCGAAACGCGACGAAATCATGCCGTGGATTCAGGAGTATTCACCGTTCCACCTCGTTTCAAAAGACGATCCTCCTGTCTACATGTTCTACAATAACGCCCCCGCCAAAGGCGAAATCGCCAAAGACCCCACACACTCCGCCAACTTCGGTATCTTGCTCCGGGAAAAACTGGATCACGCTGGAGTCCCCTGCGAACTTTCCTATCCCGGTGCTCCAGACAGCACCCACAAAACAGTCCTGGCTTATCTCATCGCCCAATTGCAAAAATAATCCAACAAACAGCGACTTCGAACTTTCTGAATCCATGCCGTGGATTCACAAAATCGCCCGCGGGGGTATTCGGCTTTGAAATCAGCCATCTGTCTTCGAATACGCTGCCAGACCGGCAGAAACCCCGAGCAAATGGGGCCACCGTAGATTCCGGATCACTCAGTAAACCGGCTTTGCAGATACAACATCCGTTGTTGATTCAGGCGAAAATCCGGGGCTGAACAACAGATTGGTTCTGAATATGCCCTGCCCCGGGCTCATCGGACCTTGCTCGGCGGGGCGTTCCCTTTTGCCGACGACACATAAATTGCTTATGACGATTCAGCGAATACATTGACTCCGTCTCCGGATTCTTCACCGACCTTGCCGTTATAAAACGAGCTGCAAACGGCAAACCCGATTTCGAATAACCTCTACCGCGAAATATTCAGGAATATCTCCCGCTCAACTCAAGCCCCAGCCAATCGCTGACACACCAAATCCCAATATACCCGCTCAGTTGGAGCAGCCTGAACAACCTCCGGCGGAAAACTCTTTCCCTGCCAAATCATTTGATTGGCCGGAAACCATTCCGGGCCGCGATTTCCCCCTCGTTGCCGCGGATTCGCTACTGCTGATATTTCGGGAATGACGGTTAGCTTGGGACGTGCTGATTTGGCCAATACACTTCTGGCACACCGCAATCGTGGAGGGAAGGGCACTTCGTCCTTCCGTGGCAAGCGTCTTCGCTAAACTAGCCTACCAGCCGAGCTATTCCAAACATCAACTCAAAGGCTCTGGTGGGTAACGACGGCAAATTTCGCAGATTTTGAATTCGTCATTCTCAACAAATCGCGAATCCATCCCCTCGTTTTCTGCGGAACACCGAGAAGAAACTCTGCAGATCCAAAATGCAGACTCAGGCTGGAACTGCGGCGGAAACTTGTGTTCAAACACTTCTGACCCGACAACTCTGGTCAATTTACGTTCGGAGAACTCGACAACACTCAGACGGCATACTCACTATCAGCACAAACAGGCCCCAAAAAACCATTAGCCCTCAGAAAAACTCTCTGGGAAACGATCACCGCTCGTTGTATCGGACTTCATCGCATGCCAATTCCAGGGGCTAAAAAAGGGGCCGGCACATCGGAGCCATCGACAGATGGCTCAATCCAACTTGCTGTCCGGCAAACAAAATCTGACGGAGTCGTACCTGCCCGGTATCTCAATGCCAGCCATAGATCCTCGGCAGATTGCGACATCATGCCACTCCGCGAGTAAATGCGGGAACAAATTTGGAATCCTGCCAGGCACACCGAATTCTTCATGGTCACAGAAGCAACCGTATTCTTAGCAGATTCGCGGGTAATCCATCCAGGTGCCAAATCAACCCGCTAATGGAAAACGCCCAAAAACACCTATCCAGAAGATCGCTGCAAATCCGCAACACCTGTCTCCGACATCGACTTTCTACTTTTTTCTCACAACGATATCGAATCGGAAAAACCCAACTCCAATTACCTCGTTGGAGCTCACCCATCGGCCAGGCCTATAGCATCCCCAGAGCTTATCTCCCCTCGACACAGGGATCAAACCAGCCGGACATCAACGGCCACCAGACTGCACGACGCACCACTCATTCAGAAACTCAACTAGAAATGCATCTGTTCCGCCAGCAAAAAGGCAATCTCCATCGATTGCTCATAATTTAATCGAGGATCCACAGTGCTGCGATAATCACGACTCAGATCCGTCTCGGTCAAATTGCCGGGTCCACCGGTGCACTCAGTCACATCTTCGCCCGTCAGTTCCAGATGAATCCCCGACAGACGTGTCCCGGACTCCCGATGAATCTGAAATGCACTGACAATTTCCGACACAATGTCGTCAAACGATCTGGTCTTAATACCAGACCGAGTAGTTTGTGTATTTCCGTGCATCGGATCACAGCTCCAAAGCACATTGAGCCCGCTGCTCTGAACGGCCGCTGTCAAAACCGGAAGCTTCTCGCGAATTCGATCCAAACCAAATCGATGAATCAGGGTCAACCTTCCGGGCTGATTGTCGGGATTTAATACCCGGATAAGCTCCAGCAATTCCGCCGGAGTCATTGAATTGCCAACCTTCAACCCAATCGGATTCTGAATTCCGCGACAATATTCAACATGCGCCCCCTCCAGCGCCCGAGTTCTGTCCCCAATCCACGTCATGTGCGCCCCAAGATTGTACCAACCCCGATGCCGCTCGGGCCGGGTCAGCGCTTGCTCGTAGAAAAGCAGTAGTGCTTCGTGAGACGTGAAAAAATCGACCCGGCTCAGCTCATTCAGCCCTGCGGGGGATACAACCTCCATAAAACGGATGGATTCGGATAATGACTCCAATAACTGCTGATAACGTCTTGAGCCGGGAGTATTCCGAACAAACTCCATATCCCAATTCTCTGGATGATGCAGATCCGCAAAGCCGCCCTCACTCAATGCCCGCACAAAATTCAGGGTCATCGCGGACCGCTCGTAAGCCCGCAGCATCATTTCCGGATCAGGACGACGTTCTTCCAGGCTAAACCCAGCTCGATTGATGATATCGCCACGATAACTTGGGAGCTCTACATCCCCCCGCCGCTCTAAATCTGACGACCGTGGCTTTGCATACTGACCTGCAATCCTACCAATGCGCACGACCCGCTGACGGGAACCGCAAATAAGAACCAGACTCATCTGGATGATGACTTTCAACTTCCTCAGAATCGTGGAGGCATTGCAATCCTCGAAACTTTCGGAGCAATCACCGCCCTGCAGTACAAATGCCCGTCCGGCTGCCGCGGCCGCCAGCTGCCCTCGCAGCCGATCTACCTCCCACGCTGTAACAAGCGGCGGAAGCTGACTCAACTTTTTCAAAACACCCGACAGTTGGGCGGAATCAGGATAGACGGGCTGCTGAAGAACCAGTTTTTCTCGCCAGGATTCGGGCGACCACACCGTCCTCATAATCTACCCTCCTCCAAACCCATCCGCTTTCAACATCGCACACTCACAAAGAGTCCCGCTCTCCCGCGCTAACCCGACATTCCGGCAAACGTCGTCGGACGCAGATACAGCCCGATACGGGCAGCTTTGCCCAACACTGCCGTTCACGCGAAAGAGTCGGACCGGCGCCGCTCGCTTGGTACAGGAGCCCGATAATGTTGAGGGCACAGCAATGCACTGAGGCCAATCGCCGAAAATCAAAGCGAGTCCCCCAAGAGCGCGCGCAAAAAAAAGGCCACACTCAGAGAGTGTGGCCTTCGTTGAAGATCCCGGCAGGACCTACTTTCGCGCTTGTGGGCACTATCATTGGCCTTGCAAGCTTAACGTTCGTGTTCGGAATGGGAACGCGTGTTTCCTTGCAAGTTATTTACCGGGAAACCGCAGGAGCACAAGCAGAGCCGTGCATCCTGCGTATAACCAAAATGAAGTCTAAGTGAATCTGGATATTGATCAAAGTGACCAGATATTTCTCCGTTAGTACCGGTCAGCTGAGACGCTTGCACGCCTTACACCGCCAGCCTATCAACCTGGTAGTCTTCCAGGGGAGTTCAGGATTGCTCCAACGAAACCTTATCTTGGGGATGGCTTCACGCTTATATGCTTTCAGCGTTTATCACAACCGTACATAGCTACCCTGCGATGCCACTGGCGTGACAACAGGAACACCAGAGGTA
>CAIQIE010000133.1 GCA_903871805.1 uncultured Planctomycetaceae bacterium
CCAATTCTGGAGCGGTTGGACTGTACCGTTGATTCATGGCTGGATCTGGTACGCAACTTCCGCAAACGCTTCCGTACAGAGGCCGGACGTCCGAATGCGTTGGCCGGGGTAAGTGCCCTGCGCCGGGCGTGCCGAACAGGTCGTCAGCAGGTGTAGTTTCCGCCTCGCGAGACACGTTCCTACGGATTGATGCCGTGCCAGGGGTAATCAGCTGAGTGGCAGTTGTGTGCGTGGCCTCTCGCAAATTTGCCATGGCACCTGCTGCGCCGAGACCACATTTCCTCGCGCTCATGCTTGCCTTTCTGCCGGCAAATCTATTCGGCGATGAACGCGGAAGCCGTCATTTTGCGGTTCAGGCGATGTTTGAGATTGACATTTGGCCCGACGGCAAAGTCGATTACTGAGTCAATCAAGGTGCATGGCACCTGAATTCCTGAGTCGGTTCCCAGCAGCGGAGCGGCGAGACCGGCGTGGGCCGCGAGCAGGACAAGGAGAGCACCGACAACAGAGCGTCGCATGGCCGATAGCGGGATCGCTGACGAGGAATTCAGGATCTGATGATCTGCTTTATAGGTCCCATGGAGGCAGCGGGTGCGATCTGATGTCGGGAGCGTGGCAGCCGGCGAACATGGGCATTTTCTTTGCCTCGCGTGGATTTGCTGCTCTTGCGTATGGAGTTTCTGCGACGTGGAAATCGGTTGCAGGCAAACACAAGGTGCATGGCACCGATGGATCGGCAGGCGAAAAAAAAACCCAGCGATTGCTGGGTTCTTTTCAATACCGGAGGTGGGACTCGAACCCACACAGGTTTTTAGGCCTACCGGATTTTGAATCCGGCGCGTCTGCCATTTCGCCACTCCGGCGCGCTGACTGCCGCACTTGGTCGATGCGGGCCGGGAAGTTTACTCGTAAAAATCGAGTTCGCAAGCGGTGGGTTGTGGAAAAACGGAGGTTCCTGAATTCCGTGGTTTAGGGCGTGGTGCAGTCGTTACAGGAGGCAGGCTTCGCCGATCTTCTGCGAGCGGTTCCACTGGATCGGACAGCCTGTCTGTGCGTGTTTGGAATGTTTGCCCGATCTGAACGCTACAATTCGGCCTTGTTTCGGTTAGACTCTGTTGACATCTGGCGGAGGAGTCCGGGAATCGGCTGCCGATCAAGTCCTGGCTGGTTGGCGGAAGTTCCGTCCCTGCGGAATGTCTGGCCGTGCCGGGAATTCAGTTGCAAGCAAACAATTATTGATAATGAGTGCGATTTCATGACAAGACAAGTCTATGTCGCGGGGAAATTGGTTCCGGCAGATCAGGCGATGGTCAGTGTTTTTGACCACGGCCTGCTGTATGGTGACGGGGTATTCGAAGGGATTCGTGTTTACGGTGGCAGGGTATTTCTGCTGCAGGAGCACATCGATCGGCTGTTTGAAAGTGCACTGGCGATTCGGCTGCAGCTGCCGATCAGTAATGCGGAAATGGTTGCGGCCGTGGAAGACACGGTCAAAGCCAACGGAATTTCTGACGGTTATGTGCGACTGGTGGTCACTCGTGGTGCCGGGTCTCTGGGACTTGATATTCGGCGGACGGCAAATCCTCAGATCATTATCATTGCTGATACGATTTCGCTGTACCCTGAGGAATTGTATCGCACTGGTATGAAACTGGTGACAGCGTCGACGATCCGCAATCATCCCGGAGCATTGAGCCCTCGCATCAAATCGCTGAACTATCTGAATAACATCATGGCCAAGATTGAAGGGACGGATGCGGGGACCGTCGAGGCGCTCATGCTGAACCACAATGGTGAAGTTGCCGAGTGCACCGGGGACAATATTTTCATCGTCAAGCGGGGCGTCCTGAAGACGCCGCAGCCGGACGCCGGAATCCTCGAAGGGATTACTCGAAACGCCGTCATGAAACTGGCGCGGGAAGC
>CAIQIE010000134.1 GCA_903871805.1 uncultured Planctomycetaceae bacterium
GAATTAGAAGTCCAGCCAGATTCCACCGCCGACCAGATTTTCTCTGCGGTCGGCGAACGAATATTGCAGTGCTGGTCCGTTGTAGTAGTTGGCCCCCACGCGAACTCGGTGTCGCGTTTGTGTGCCTTCCCAGCCCCAGCCGGTGCCCATATTCAGGCCGGCGTTGGAACCCTGTTCTTCGCGGAACTGAGCATTGAACGCGGCGAATGGGGCCCCTCGCCGGCCTTTGGCAGTGGGGGTCCATTCGGTCCCGAGTTGCATTTCCATTGGTTCGGCTCCCCCGGAAATTCCCAACGCATATCCAACTTCCGCATAAACGCGGCTGGCTGTCAGCATGTCATAGCTGATGCCCGCGATGACGGAGTCTCTCACGTAGTTTTTGCGAACGGTTGTCGGGTAGGCAAGGAGGAACTCATCACCGATGTGACTGCTGATGTGGCAGTAACCGAATTTCCATGCCAGACGATCCTGCCTCCAGGTTCCAGCCAGTCCCACGCGATAGTCAGACCCTTCGAGCATTGTACTGGGCTCATTCGGAAGGACTCTTGCGAAGACCGCTCCGTCGATATCGAGCTGGAAGCCATCGAGGTCATTGGGATTTCCCGACCCTTTTCGCAGCAGGCCGACTCGGCCGCCAAGGGTCGCGTCGCTGACACGGCGATGGTTTTTGGTGTCGTAGAGTGACAAGTATTGTAATCTGGGCTCCTTCGGGCCTGCCAGATAGGTGCGATACAGCAGGCCGGTGGGCAGGATCTGCCACGAATCTTCCTGTGGTGCAGGATTACGAAACAGTTGGGCCGGGCTGGTCGCCTGGCGGGCCTGCGGAGCCTCGTTCAGGAGATCGTTGGAATCCCTGAAAGCGGTGGACAGCTCAGTGTCTTCGTACGGCCGTGTGGCGAATCGCGTATTGTCGGCGGGATCCGAATTGTCGAGGAACGAGGTTTTCCGGATGAGTCCGAGCGAGTTGGTGAAGTCAGCAGGATGCTCTGCCGAGTCATCTTCGTACTCGGAGCTGGAATGCAGTGGTTCGTATTCGTCGCCGCCGAGTTGTGTTGCGAGGGTGTGGTCCTGCAGGAATCGATCAGAAACGGGCCGCCCGGCGTTGCGATTGCGCAGTTCCGTCAATGCGGAGCCTGCGGTACCGGGGATGGCTTCATCCTGACCGTCTCGATTCCATGATTCCGCAAACGACTGACCATACAGGCTGTCGCCTGCGATCGTGATGACGGAGAGTAACGCGAGCCACGACGACAATTGCAATGAGCAAAAGTGACGGAGACTCACCCTGATAATTTGAGAGCATTGCTTGCCAGACCGAATCACCGGACCATCCCTGTTCACGGAGCAAACGGATTAGCGGAAATCGCTTTGGAATTCCCTTGCAGAGGTGACGCAGAACAGAAGGTTCCTGTTGCCGACGTTAAAATCGGCACGGATTATCGTCTGTTGTGTCACACCATCCAGGGAAAACCGGTACTGTCCAAACTATCGACAGGCTCGGAATTCGGTGGTAAGAATTGGACGGCAGGAAAGACCTTTTCCGGGCGTGTCAGGTCTGACGAATCTGTCGGGAAGACTCTGCCGCAGATGCGGGCTTTACCGATTGGGAGATCTGCGAGTTTGGTGTGTGAATTTTCTGGACACACCGAAATAGGTGCGATCAGGGGCGGAACAGTGCGAAATTCCGTGGGACTTACTGCTAAGTCTTCAGGATTTGGGTATTCTGGCGAGAGGTCAGACTGTGTCAGGCTGCGTCGCTCGGGCGGTCATACCCGTGAACTCGTTCAATCGAACTGCGCCGCTGAGATTTGAGATGGGCAACTAAAGCGCGGGTTTTGGGAATAAACAGAAAAGACAATCCATGCAGCCGATTCCAGTGAAATCCATGAAGCCGTGGTTTCAGACGATCGAGGACGTTGGACCGAAGCTTGTCTGGTCTCAGTTTTTCACCGCAGAGCAGCCTGTGGAGATTGACATTGGTTCGGGACGCGGGCTGTTTCTGCTGAATGCGGCTTTACAGCATCCTGAGCGAAACTTCGCTGGTCTGGAAATTGACTACCGCGAAGGTCGTCGGGCAGCGGAGCGTCTGCAGAAACGTGAGTTGGGAAATGCACGGGTCATTGGCGGGGACGCCAATAAAGTGCTGGCCGAAATGATAGATCCCGGCAGTGTGGATGCCGCGCATGTGTATTTCCCGGATCCGTGGTGGAAGACACGTCATCATAAACGCAGAATTTTTAATTCGGACTTTCTGTTAAAGCTGGCGCGGGTCATTCGTACCGGAGGGCATCTGCATCATTGGACGGACGTTGCGGATTACTTTGTGATGGTACGGGGGTTGATGGAGCACAGCGCTGATTTTCGCCTGTGTCCAGTTCCTGATGAGCGTGAGGCAGAGAACGACATGGATTATCAGACAAGTTTTGAGCGGAAGAAACGCAAACTCGGGTTTCCGATTTATCGCGCCATGTGGCAGAGAGTGTAGTTGGCAGCGATCTGGGCTCAGAGCTTCGAAAATCTGTTCTGCTGCGAGGCTATGCTGAGGTTTCAGAACGCGTGCTGAGGCCCTGCGACTTTGCGGAGAGCCCGACGGGCGTTATCGTGCGTGATGTCTGGTTTGCGGGGGCACGTTGATTCCTGCGACTTCTCTTTTCTGTGATCGGTCCTCCCACATGTTCCGTTCATTTCTGCTGATAATTTGCATTTCTGCTGTTGGCCATTCCGTAGTTCTCGGACAGGCTGAAACACGGCTTCCGTTTCCTCAGAACCGGGTGCATGACTTTTATGCGACGCAGGCCGAGCGGGTTTTAAAAAGCGGGACGGTTCCGGCGGACGTATTGCCGCAATTTCCCGGACTTGACGGGGGAGTCTTTGGTCACTGGGGGCAGAACCCTGAAGAAGTGAGTTTTGACAAATCATTGAACGCGGCGGACATGGGAAATGTTGTCTGCCAGCTCACCCACCATTTCGGACGCACCACGCCGAAGGCCGTTAACGTGCTGTTGGATTCTGCCAGTGGATCGACGGTTTTGTATGACCCGCAGCAGATGACGTTTACAGATGCCTGGCGTGGTCAGTTTGTCAATTGGGGGTTTGTGCGATTTGGCCTGATGGAAGGTGTGCGTGCTGGTGGCGAGCAGCTCTGGGTGACCGGAAATTCTCGCTGGGAATTTCCGGCGAACACGCGGACTCGGTATGTCGGTTTTAATCGCTTTGGTGCCAGTGTCCTGTTTTCGGTGTTGATTGATCAGGCACGTCTGACTGACAGTTGTAGCTTTGACGCCGGGAAGATTGTTCGGACGCTGCGTGTGCATGGACCGCTGCCGGGGGGAACCTTTCTGCAATTGAATGTTCCTGCGGACGGTGCGACGGTTACAAAAGACAGCTCTGGAGGCGCGACGGTGATCCAGGTCGCTCACAATGGTGTGACACAGAGGATTGCGGTTTCCGGAGACTCGCAGGGGGCTGTCCTGGTTCAGCGGGAAAAGCAGATTGGTCTGGAGTTTCAGGCGGGGGCGGGGGTTCGAACGATCCGGATTCAGTATGAGACACTGCATGGCAACACGGATTCTGCTCCGTTTGAGTTTTCGTCAGCAGTTGCACCGCAGGAGCAGGACGTAGCCCGAGGGGGCGTGGGGCAGTGGGTAGATCAGGTTGTGAAAACAACGGCCATACCGGGTGAATCAAGCGGCCCATTGGCTATCGACACGATGACTCTGCCTTCACCGGAGAACAACCCGTTTAAGACGGCCATGCGAATTGGAGGCGTCGGTTGTTTGAGTGACGGGCGTGTGGTCGTGGCCACGCTGATGGGGGAAGTCTGGCTGGTGGACGGGCTTTCAAATGTTGGTCGAAGTAACGAGTTGCAGTGGCGTCGGATCGCCAGCGGGCTGTATCGGGCGCTGGGACTAGTGATTCAGAACGATCAGATACTGGTGCTCGGGTCGGACCAGATCACTCGTCTGCATGACCTGAATGGCGATGGTGAAGCGGATATGTATGAGTGTGTGACGAATGAATTCCCGACCACGGGAGGTCACGACTTCTGTACATCGCTGCAGCAGGATCGTCAGGGGGAGCTTTACTGGTCGGTTTCCTCGCAGGACTATGGCGTCGCTCATCGGAATCTGGCCGGTGAGATGGAATCCCTTGGCAATGGATTGCGCAATTCCAATGGGATTGGAGTCTCACCGGATGGACGTGTGGTGCTGGCGAGTGTTCAGGAGGGAACGTGGACTCCGGCGTCTGCCATTTTTGAAGTCAGGGATCGCAGTTATCACGGCTTGAAGGGGCCGGTTTCGGGACGCGGACGCTATGGCTATGACCTTCCGCTGTGTTTCATTCCGCGAGGCATAGACAATTCATCGGGCGAGATTGGCTTTCTGCCGGAGGATCCGCGATTGGGCGCTTTATCCGGGGCGGCCGTGGGCACATCATTTGGTGCCTGTGAAGCGTATCTGGTTTTGCGTGACGAGATTGAGGGAAAGTCGCAGGGGGCTGTTGTGCCGCTGCCGGGAGATTATCTCAGCGGTGTATGTCGCGTCGCGTTTAATGCAAAGGACGGGCATGTGTATCTTGGCGGAACAGAAGGCTGGCAGAGCTATGCTCAGGAAGATGGCTGTCTGCAGCGGATGCGGCTGACAGGCAATGCGTTTGTGGTTCCACGGACTTTCGAAGCGTGGGGCAATGGTGTGATTGTACGATTCAGTGGTGAACTGGACCCTGCGAGCGTTTCAAGCTCGAGTGTCTTTTGCCAGCAGTGGAACTATCTCTACAGCGCCGGTTACGGCTCACCGGAATTTTCCGTGCGTGAACCTGGTCGGCAGGGACATGATTATGTGCCAGTTAAATCGGCGCGTTTGCTGCCTGATGGCAAGTCTGTGTACGTCGAGATTCCGCAGTTGCATCCGGTGATGCAGTTTCATTTTCATGGAACCTTCAGAACGAAAAGTGGTGCTGAAATTCGGCCGGATGTATTTGCAACAATTCTGAATCTGCGGAAGGATTTTCAGGAGTATCCTGAGTATGTCGCGGTGGCCAAAAGA
>CAIQIE010000135.1 GCA_903871805.1 uncultured Planctomycetaceae bacterium
CTGCGACTGGCCATAGGCATTTTCCAGAACCTGAACTTCCACGCTGCGATGAAAAGGCACGCCTCGCGCAGTGATGTCATCCGCCCAGACAAAAATGCCCGCGTTTCCGCCAGGAACCAGATGACGCCACTCCACTTCCAGGATAAAGTTCTGATACATCCGTTCTGTACGGATTTCACCGATGGGGTTGCCGGAGCAGATCAACAGGTCGTCTTTAACAGTCCATGTTTCCGCAGGAGTATTGACCAGCACCCAGCCTGTCAGATCACGGCCATTCAGCAGCGGCCGAAACCCACTGTCCCTGCCGTCCTGTGCCATCGCTGTCGCATCACAGAATAGCGTCAGCACGATCATGATCGTAATTGTCTGCCAGTGTCTTGCCTGCTCACCACGTCTCATCTGCTTACCTCGTTCCTGTATGACTCAGTCTGTTTTCCTGCGTTCAGCGGGTATTGCTCTGGTGCTGTTGTTCGACAAGTGCCCGAAGGGCCTTCAGGTTGATCAGAGCATCGCCTTCCGGAAACGGAAACTCTGCGACACTCCATTCCTCGGTAAACGAGGCCACCTGACCGGGAGCAAGTCGCTCACGCGGACCAATGGGCTCCAGTTCGATCATACCGCCCGACTGCGGATACCAGACGGACAGCGTCAACCCGGCAGCCTCGTTATAAACTCGATCCGGCCACGTGGGAAATCTTTTGACGAACAATCGATTTCCCGGCATAAGATATCCCAGCCAGCCTGCATACGAATCAAAGCCCAGTTTAGGTTTTCGGGGCGGCCCGAGAATTTCCAGAAAGCCGTCCCGTTCCCGAATCTTTTCATCGGCGTTTCGGACATTTATCACGGCGCCTTCCTCATACATCGCATACCTCGACGGAAAGCGACCAGGGTGTTCACCCAGCGGAATCAGACAGATTCCGCCACTCGGCGAAAAAGATCGCCCCCAATGGCAATATTCGACGGTGCGGTCACTGATATTCATCATCGTCTGCCGGCAGCTGAGAGCGGCCCCTGTGAAGGCCCCGATTTGTTCCCCGGCTTCCGTTATGTCCGCTTTGCCTGCCTCGCTGCTCGGCTCCGTTAATTCAAAATCGCGCATCAACTGCAGGCCGGACGCTGCGTCCTGAACACTTACCAGCCGAACCGATGCCGGGCCGGTGATTTCGGCGGTCCAGGCTCCCGACCAGAGAGCAGGATGCCGGGGGACCATCAGTTCCGGACCAAAATCGAATCGGCCCGCAGACGCGATGGAAGCCTGCCCGGGTTGCCACACTTTTTCTCGTTCATCGAGAAACATCATATTTTGACCGGCTACCGAATATTCCAGAACGCGTCCTCCTGCCTCGGGACACAACACCGCTCGGGTGGTGCCCATCGTCAACTCCACAGCACCGCTGTAGCCCAGATAGTTCGTGAAGCGAGCGTTTGCGGTGTTCGTCCCGCGCCATGCGGTCAGAACCAGTTCATTCAGGGAATCCCGAACATCTGATCCGTCACTGTTGCCGAATTCCGTCCGCTGGATCATCAGCAACAGCAGGATTCCCCGCCGCACATCGACCCAGCCCTGCGTTCCCCATGCACCTCCATGACCAAAAGAGCCCGGGGAAAATAGTCTCGTGACTCCCTGTGGCTTTTGAATCAGACACCAGCCCAGGCCCCATGCGTTCCCTGGAGTAAATCCTGTGACCAGCTCGCCAGTCTGGGGCGTCAGCATTTGCTCAGTAATCGTCTGCAGCTGCGGCAGCTCAGTTTCTTCTCCTCGCTGTGCCCTGAGAATAGCACGGTAAAATTTCGCCATATCGTCGGCCGTCGAATAAAGCCCGCCGGAAGGATTCGGCATTCGAGATGCCGTCGGATCCGGAATCTCGACCGGCACCAGTTCGCCCGGTGCTTTCCCGGGCTTGTAGGTAGTTGCCAGCCGCAAGACCTGCTCCTGGGTCAGGCGAAACGTGGTATCCGACATCTTCAGGGGTTCAAAAATTCGCGTCTGCAGGTAATCTTCAAAACGCTGGCCAGACACGACCTCGATCAGTCGACCCGCGACCGTCAGTCCGCTGCTGTACTGCCATGTCGCTCCCTGGGGAAACTGCAGTGGCTGACGAGCAATGGCGTCCACTTCCTGCTCCAGTGTGCGCTCACCCGAAAGCCCGGAGACGTTTGCCAGCCCGGCGGTGTGCGTCAGAATCGAGCGAATCAGGATGTCGCCCGCCGGTGTGCTGTCTTTCAACAAGGCCCCACGGAATGCCGGAATGTATTTGGAGACCGGATCGTCAAGCTGAACTTTTCCGGCGACAACCAGCTGCATCAGGGCCGTCGCCGTGACCAGCTTTGTCATCGATGCCACGCGAAAGATCGTGTCGCGAGTCATCGGTCGCTGTGAGGCAATGTCGGACAGTCCGGTTACCGAGATGTGTTCAAAATTGTCGCGGATGACCAGAGTCACCGCGCCGGCAATGCCTCCGGCTTTGACATAGTCCTGCATCTGCAGGGATACGCGTTTCAGTTGCTGCTGGTCCCATTCGGGATCGGGGACCTGCGCATTCACACGCGGAATTACAAACAACAGGAGGATATATGGAAGAAATTTAAGCCTGAGAAAGTCTCCACGCACGAACCCACCTCCAGTCTGCGGATTGAGATATCACAATACCGGCGCATCATTCTGACATGATTCGGGACGCAATGCGAGTGCGCGGACTGCCGTCTGTTCTCCGTTGTTCACAGACACCGGGGATGAGCGAAACAGGAAATCTACCTGCCGAGACAGATGACAAGCGTGTGCAATCGCATTACGCTTTAGACAGAAAGTGACATTAATCAGAGGCCGGCAGTCAATCCTGGATCAAAGGCCTCTAGTCAGTATTGACGACTTATCGTCAGACGATTTGCAGGAATCATTTGCTGCTGACAGACGGTTTCAAAGGATTGTGTGCGTTGCCGTTTCTGCGGGTTGTCTGGAAATCGTCGGTACTCACCGCAGCTGCTAACACCGAAACTCTGTGCTGGACCTCCCCGGTCTGATGGTCATAGACTGGGCATTGATTAGCGTTGACTGGCTTTGATTTTTTCATTCAAAACGTTGCTGCGCCCGTAAGGCAGAACTCGTTTGGCGTTCGTCTTTTGTTTCAATCCGACTCGTTATTAAAGGAGCATGCTGTGTCGACCAGAGGTCCCGTACCCAGAGGTCCCAAGGTGTCACCGGCCCGGACGATCGTATCGCTTGTCCTGCTGTTGATTGTGGGGGTTGTCTGTGCAATCGAACTGCGAGCTGGCCTCGGCCAGTATCTCAGCGGCAAAGCCCTTCAGGAAAAGAGCGAAGGCGGCCTTGGGGTTTTCAAGGATCTCCCGTTTGCCGATGCACAGGCTCTGCTGGCACTGTCGCCAACAGAATCCCTGTATAGAGAATCCGAAGGCGAGCGAGTCTATCGTTATCACTGGTTCAGTATGCTCCGCGGCCTGATTGGAGAATCTGCTCCCGAGATCTACCTCGTGTGTTCCACCCACGAACCAGCATTGGCAACCAGTTTTTTCACATCCGACGACGAGGCGAATGGGTTTAGCAGTGACTATGTGGCACCAGAGCCGGTCGCTCCGGAAGGAGGCGTTGGCGGTCCTCCATCAATGCCTGGTGGGCCCGGTGGTGGACCCGGCATGGGCGGCGGCCGTGGAATGGGTGGTGGAATGGGAATGGGCGGCGGTCGCGGAATGGGTGGCGGTCGCGGAATGGGCGGTGGCGGTGGCCGAGGCATGGGTGGTGGTGGTGGTGGCGGAATGAGACCGCCCATGGACAATGACGAACCCGCCGCCGGCGCGGCTCCGGCAGCAGTAGATCCGGCACCCGCCAATGGCAGTGAAACACCAGCACCGGCCGCTGAAGCACCCGCACCCGCCGCTGGCGGTGAAGCACCGGCACCTGCGCCAG
>CAIQIE010000136.1 GCA_903871805.1 uncultured Planctomycetaceae bacterium
GCACGTTGCCGCCGAGTGAGAAACTTCACCGGCTGCGTATTTTGAACGATCGCGATTCACTCAGACGGCAGCAACGCGGCTGTCAGCGTCTGCAACAGTCTGTCAGAGTCTGCGACGGTCTGTCAGAGTCTGCGACGGTCTATCAGAGCCTGCGACGGTCTATCGGCGACTTAGTCAGGCAGACGTCTTCCTTCCACTTGTCCCAACGCTGGACAAAAAGAAAGGCTGGCCCGAACACGTTCGAGCCAGCCTGAGTGATTGATAGTCGCGATCGGTCAGCCGACCAGCATCAGGCCTATTCCACAATGATGTCCCGAACAGTCCGCCCACTTGGGATCATTGGGAGCACCTGTGCCTGATAAGGGCAAACAACATCCAGCAGATACGGGCCATCGTAAGCCAGCATTTCAGCGAGGGCCTGCGGAAACTCGGCCTTGCTGCGAACCTGACGAGCCTTAACTCCGTATCCTTCGGCGATCTTCACAAAGTTCGGGAACGTTTCATCCGGCATTGTGCCGTCGCCTTCACCCAGAGCTTCCGGATGATCCACAGGCCCTAGATAGGTGTGAGCCCGCCGACCGGACATAAACCGATCTTCCCATTGAACAACCATACCCAGATGCTGATTGTTCAGCAGCAGGATCTTCACAGGCAGCTTTTCGCAGTGCAGGGTGGCCAGTTCCTGAATATTCATCTGGAACGAACCATCCCCATCAATATCGACGACCAGCGAATTTGGGTGAGCGGTCTGCACTCCCATCGCCGCGGGAAGGCCGAATCCCATGGTTCCCAGCCCTGAACTGCTCAGCCAATGTCTCGGCTGGTCAAATTTGTAGAACTGAGCCGTCCACATCTGGTGCTGACCAACACCGACCGCAACGTAACAGTCCTTCGTATGGGTCTGGCGCCAGAGTTCTTCGATAGCGTACTGCTGCAGAATCGCATCGCCGGAGTCGCCATAAGACAGCGGAAACCGAGCTTTCCAGACGGCAATCTGCTCGTGCCATTCCTTCAGATCCGGAATGTCTTCGTCCGTCAGTGCCGCATTCAGCGCGATGAGTGCTTCCCCAACATCTCCATGGACGGGGATGTGTGCCTCTTTGTTTTTATGGATCTCTGAGGCATCGATATCGATGTGGACAATCTTGCCGTGCTTTGCGAACTCTTCCAATTTGCCCGTCACGCGGTCGTCGAAACGTACTCCAAACGCGAGCAGCAGGTCTGATGCATCCACCGCATAATTTGAATAGACGGTCCCATGCATGCCCAGCATGTGCAGCGATTGCGGATGAGTCCCCGGGAAAACACCCAGCCCCATCACTGTCATTGCTACCGGAATACCTGTTCGGAGTGCAAACTTTGTCAGTTGCTGCGACGCTTCAGCGGTAATGCAACCGCCGCCCACGTACAAAACCGGTCGTTTGGATCGTCGAATTGCCGCAAGAATCTGCCGCACCTGTTCAGGAGCGATCGGTCGTGCCTGTGGCCGATACCCTGGCAAATTCATCGGTGGATCAAAGTTTACCTCGCTCAGAGGTAATGTCGCCAGTTGCACGTCCTTCGGAAAGTCCACAAGAACCGGTCCCGGGCGACCAGTTGAAGCGATGTAATGTGCTTCCTTCATGATTCTGGCGACATCACGGACGTCAGTAATCATGTAGTGATGCTTGGTAATCGCGCGGCAGACCTCCACCATCGGAGTCTCCTGGAATGCATCGCTGCCAATCACTGCCTGCGGAACCTGCCCGGTGATGCAGATCATCGGAACACTGTCCAGTTTGGCGTCGGCAATGCCCGTGACCAGATTGGTCGCGCCGGGGCCACTGGTCCCCATCACAACCCCAACCTGACCTGTCGAGCGAGCAATGCCCTGAGCCGCGAAACATCCACCCTGCTCGTGGCGCGGAAGAATTGTGCGAATCCGGTCACGATGCTCCCGCAACGCCTGATGCAGAGGCATGCTGGCGCCACCCGGATACGCATAGATATTTTCGGTGCCCAAGCGTACAAGCATTTCCACAAGAATCTGGGCACCATTGATCGTCTGAGTCGCTTTTTCCACGGTAGCCAACGCCGTCACCCTTCCTGAAACAATCCAATTCAAAACCCTGCAGATATCGCCTGGTCCATTCGCCGGCAACTGCTGCGAAACTGCAACGGCTATTCCTATCGCCTTCTGTCATGTTTCGGACAAGCACCAGTCAGCGATTGAAACCCTTCACCTATTGCGATTCTGTGTTAGTGTAAGTTCTGCATGCACCTGGATCGATCCTGTTTTTCGGCAGATTCTGCCGAATCGGTGAAACTGATCACGCAAATCCGGACCTGCAGTCGCTCACACACGCCAAAACCAACCCCCAGGGCGACTTGGCGTCCGGATACACCCACATTGGCGACCTGGGATCCAAAACGACTCAGAAGCCCCTAATACCTCCCCAAACGCAGTAATTCCCTGTTTTTCTGCGATCTCTGCCAGATGGCACTTAAAAGAAGCCTTGAAGGTATTGTTTTGGGGGTGAACTTTCGCCCGACCGCCAGCTGCGACGCTTTACGTCCCCACACAAACCACGTATTCCTGGCGGGTGCCGTTCTCAGTCATGGCAATTCGATTATACAGCCGCCCGCCACAGATTGCCGGGGTGGAAAAGACACTGTCCCCCAACTGATTCTGTGCCGTAATTTCCAGTTTCTCGCGCGAGGCCGCGTATATGAAGGTTTGTCCCTCTTCGTTTGTGGCATAAATCCAGCCGTCAACCAACACCAGCGAACTGCTGAAAGTTCCGCCCAGTCGGCCCTTCCACAATTCCTTTCCCGTCTCACTATCCCAGCAAATCGCCACACCGGCATCAAGGACAGCAAACAGAGTTCCCTCGTGCAACAGCATTGAAGGCACATAGGTTCGTGAATTGTTTTCCCAGACCAGTTTTCCAGTTCCATCTGCTGAAACAGCAGAGACATGGTTTTTGGGATAACCGCCGCTGGTAAAGATTCTGGCTCCATCTGTCACAGTGGTAGTGACACACTCTGTCGTGGCCCCTGCCGCTTCCCAGTTCACATTTCCAGTGGCGGGGTCCAGACTGGTAACCAGATCACATCCCGTCAGGAACAACTGCGGCTTTCCGGCCACTTCAAAAATCACGGGCGACGGGTAATTGGGTTTCGCCGGACGATCCTTTTTCCAGACGATCTTCCCGGTTGTGCGGTTCATGGCGACGACGGCTCCGCCCCCCTTATTGTCAGACACGCCAATTACAAGGTCCTGATACAGCAGTGGTGAAGACCCAAACCCCTGATGATTGATGTATCCGGAAAGCTTCGTCTGCCAGAGCTTCTTTCCGCTGCGATCCAGTGCGGTCATGTACACGGCGTCACCGCTGAGAAAATTGACGAAAAAGCGTTCACCGTCGCAGGCGGCCGACGCTGATGCCATTGTGGACTTTTCATTATTCTTAACGTCCAGTCCGTTCTCATGAATCACGGTCTCCCAAAGTTGTTGGCCTGTGGTTCGATTCAGGCAAAGCAGCGTCTGAACACGTCGGTCCGCATCTGCGACCTCCACCAGCACCTGGTCTCCTACAACGATCGGCGATCCGTGGCTGCGACCGGGTACCGGTATCTTCCACTTCACCCCTTCTTCGTTGCTCCATTTCACGGGGGCTTTCTGACCAGGCTCGGCAATCCCGTTATGGTATGGGCCACGCCACCATGGCCAGTCTCCGGCTTGCCAGCGAACCGGCGAGTCCACCCACGATGCAGCCGACGCCTGTGTCAGGCCATTTGGCAGCAGCTGATGCAGTGCCAGTCCCGTAATTCCCGCACAAAACGCTCTTCGTGTTGCCATCGCCGCTCTTTCGCTTTCTGTTTCTGTGATTGGTGTTGAAATTCCCAGAGACTTATGCGTTTTTCATTCACGCCAGCCTGCAGGATGTTCTGTAAACCGCTTGCCGCCTGTGCTCACTCAGTAGACCAGCAGAATCTCCTTCAATTGCCATGCCCGCATTGACACGACAATTCCGTCTTCCTGGATCTGCAGCATCGTGCGTGTCTCCCGGTCCGGTCCTGTTGCAAAAGCTCCCGATGGCTTTCGCGCCGTTCGCACCAGACACTCCACGTCGCTGCCCTCTGTTTCACACAGCAGTATCGACAATTCGTCGGCGGCGTCCGGTCGTCGACATGTATAAAAGGACTGAACCAGCTGCACATTTCCAGCAGACAGACCCAGGATCCAGCTTGTTGTCACTCCAGAGGGAATTCGCCCGGCTATTCTGTTCTCGATGATCGGCGTCAGCATCTGCTCAGCGGTTCGCATTGGATACGGCTGATCGAAATCGATCCAGAAGCGAAACGTGGTGGCTGCTTCCCCTTCCACCATCATCAGACTGTCCAGCATACGATTGCCTGACTTTCGATGCCATGGACGACCATCGGCACAGATTACAAATCGCCGATCACCATCCACCACCTCCACATAATCCGGCGACTCAATTCTCTCCAGACGAAAGCCTGCTGCCTGGCCAAGCACACTGCGAGTGATCGCTGCGGATTCATTGTCCCACGCGAATCGACAACACCAGCCCGCCAGCCATGGATTGCCTTTCACGGGAATTGCACAGTCCTCGATCACAATCTCAATTTCAATGCGTGGGCGGTGTCGATCCAGACGCGTCGTCTGACGAATTCGGCCAACTCTGGTGCGATCCAAGGGAGAATAAAACTCCGTGGTGGATTCGATGGCGGCAAAGACGCTGCCATTCTCTGCGATCCGGTGCGAAACCAATTCCGGAATCGCGTAGCTGGCCTTTCGAATTTCCCCCGTTTCGTCTGCCGGAAGCGTCAGCTCACGCTCATAGCGAAAACCGCCCTGCTGACTCAGGCGATTGCCCCGCTGACCGTGATATCGAACCGCCGCAATACCTCCTGTACGTTCGCTGATCTCCACTTCAAAATGACGATTCCTTAAAACGTATGCTTCTGCAAGAGGTGGCTCGCGACGGGCCGCCTGCGTCAGAGACTGTGCGGTCTCTGAGCCGGTCGCTTCTCGCAGCCAGACAAATCCTCCCGGCGGAAGTCGGACCAACAGACGCTCTGCCGATCGACTTTGCTCGCGGGCTTCAATAACACTGTCCGCACAGGGGCCGGCCCAGCCTTCCGGCCACGTCACGGCATGGATACGCCCGAATGGCAACGGATTCAGCAGCAGCAGACTGCGGGCCGCGGAATCAACGCCTGGGATGCGGTGCTGTATCGCCTCGGCAAGGTCCACCGAGATCCGGGAAAGTTCCTGTGTGATGGTCTGGCCGGCCGATGTGATCTGAGGCAGTTTCTCCGGGAGCACTGAGTTTGGGTCCGTCTGTAAAACTTCAAGGTCCGCCAGACGCACTTCGACAGCCTGCAACCGCTCTTCAAACTGCAGCGACGCAAGTTCCGCCCGAATGACCCGGGCCATCGCGTTCAGAAAACGCAGCGATTCCAACTGCTGCTGCCATTGCCGAAGGGAGGCAGGCCCCGTTACGGGATATTCCGTCTTCAGCACCGACGACTGAATCAACGCCGGCGAAAGATAGTCCGCATGCTGATGGGCTTCCGCCATGCGACTGCCTTCCGCCATGTGACACAACGTCTCTATGCTGACAAACTCACCGAGAACAGGCGCATAGGCCGCAGATCGACGCAAATCCCCCAGCCACGGACCACGCAGTTCCGGCAGCCGCGCCAGAAACAACGCGGCCACGGTGTCTTCCTGCATGCTTTCGTTATACCGATCAGCCAGTCGCTGAAAACCTGCGGCGCTGTCTATCGCCAAAGGAATCCGCGATGCAGCCGCAATTGTAGAACCATCCGGAGATTGCCATTCAAACTGACTCCGCTCACGGTCCGGGTACAGGCCGTCATCGAGTGCCACATGGAATGCGGATTGAAACCCCCGCGAGGCCAGCACCATCGGCAGTGAGGCCACCATACCAAAGCGACGACGGGCCCAGTGGCGAGGTGTCAGCCCAATCGCGTTTTCAAGGACCGTGGCCGCCCGGCGTAAATCATTGAGCAGCGATGCCATCGATCCCAGGCCAGTTCGCGTCTCTGCGTCGTGGCCGGTCAGAAGACATAAATGCCCTTCTGCACATCCTGAACGAACCTGATCCAGCGCCGCCGGACTGCCTTCGCCCATTTGCTGCAGCTCTCGACCGGATATCAGCAGATTCAGGGGAGAGTACTCTGCGATCGCACGCAGCACGACTTCCGAGGAATCTGCTTCCCCGGGAAGACAAATATCCACAAGACAGCAATTCTGCGGATACACCTTCTCTCGAATGTCCCGCAAATGCTCAAAACAGACCGCCAGGTGCTGACGTACCAGCGTTTCATTGCCGTGCCATGAAGCCTCCGCCGCAGCTCTTACTTCGCGGTACAACAGAATCAGGTCCGGGTCTACAAAATGATGCCGTCGACGACTAAGCAACTGCAGTTGCAACTGCACTGTGCCCAGGGACAGAAAATCTTCGACCAGGACAAAACCGCCCGTCGGTGGGCTGATGGATTCCGGATCGTCCTGGACCGGGCTGGGTACGTGTGTCTCAATCGCCGACAACCACTCCCCGCGCTCTGAACATCCGTCAAGAATCACATGTTCCTGATCCCGCAGCACTGATCGCCATTCATGGGGCATCCAGGATTCCGCCGGCGTCGGGACCAGCACCAACCGTCGACCAGGGTAGCCATACTGCGATTCCGCCTGCCGAAAGATTGGCAATGCACCAGACTGAACCAGCAACTTTGGATGCCAGGCACAACTGACCGCATTCCAGAGACTTGCTGCCTCATTCTCGGCAAGATCTGTTGGAAGATCTTCCACGGAATATCCGGGTATCAGCACACTGATTTCGGCAAATTCGTTTTTTACAGTCATCGCTCGGACAAACATGTGATGTGGCAAAACGCGAAACCCATGGAATCCGCAACAGGACAAATTCCCCGGCCAACATTCTTACATCAAGCCCCTCAACAGTCCAAGCCACCCCGAAAGTTTGCAACCCTCTGCCCGTATTGCAGAGAAGCTCGTCCGATCAATCCGTCACGCTCGATCAAAGCCACCGCAGGGTGAAAAATTCGCCGAGAACACCGCAGCGAAAATCTCCTGCCTGCTCAATCGACCCACAGGCGTTTTTTTCTTCGCCAGGGCATCTGCGTCCACTACGCGGACGAAATCTCCGAGGCAACGCTGAAAAGAAACTGAGGTGGACGCGAACATGGGTAAAACACTCCCGGAAGCACGGGCGTTGACAAGGCGGTCGCCAAGGCGGGTTCATTGGCGTCTGACTACGATTTGGTGCTTTCGCTGCGGACGCTAAGCCAGTCCGCACACACTTGCAGTACCTCCCGTCGCCCACACACGGCGAAGACCTCGGTACACGCCCCACAGATTTCCATGTAATCTTCGGCTGGGCCGCGCCGGACGACGCCGCGTCCGGAACGCTCTTTACTCTTTTCGTCGGCTTGCCGCCGCTGAACGGCAGTGCAAAAATTTCCTGGCGGATGCGGGCATATCGAAGATATCGCTGGAAAGCGCGAGCAAATACGCGGCACTCAACGAAAAAAGGGGTTTCCGAATGACTCGGAAACCCCTTCTTTGTGGATTGGGCAGAGGGGGAATCGAACCCCCGACACCAGGATTTTCAGTCCTGTGCTCTACCAACTGAGCTATCTGCCCTTTCGCTGGGCGGAGTCTAGGACCTTTTCGAGACGTTGACAAGACATTCGGCATCAGGAACGCAAAAACGAGACGAGTTACCGCTTTCCAGCGCTTTCTTTGATAAAACCGACAGGGTTTGACTGAACCCGCTCGGTGAACCCGGGATTGCTGCCATGAAAAACGACAAACTTTTTGAGAAAGTCTTTCCCTCTTTGCCGGTAGAAGTCGCACACGCGCCCAAACCCCGTGTCTTTGATATCGCCCCCAAACTGTCGCCGGCGGACGCCTCACCATGGTCCCTTACTTTGCGGCATCCGCTGTGGCTGGATCTGACTCAGTGGCCCCTTTGGGATCAGCGACCTCCACGATAATCACTTCTACGGTGTAGTCGCCACCAACCGCTCCCCCCATTCCTCCACGCCCCGGCATGCCCGGCATTCCCCCGGGCCCTGGCATTCCTCCGACCTCTGACATACCGCCAAATCCCCCGCTACCGGGCAAACCTGGTCCGGCGGCCCCGGCGACTTTGCCAGTGCGAACGACCACATCGATCGACCGCCGTGTTCCACTGGCACCTGCCTTAACGCCATCAAACCACGTCAGGCCCTGGGCGTCGTCCGCACGCTGAATGCCATTAGAACCCGATTTGTAGTGATTCATCACGTCCTGCTGCTCCTTTGGCTTTTTGGGGCTAAAGGATGCGCGAGCGTAATACACTTTGGTTTCGGAAATTCCGGACTCCGCTGGCGCTCCCTGGGGAGCCGCGACGCGAATCATGCCAACAAAGTCAAATTCGGCATTCCGATGCGGTCGCATCGGAAACCCCTTCGTGTTGGCCACAAGCTTACTTCCCGGTGCCATCGACATGGTTCGCAACTGGTCCACATAACTCAGCACCATCTGCTGACCAGAAACAGTCCACGAATCCATCGGGGCTTTGCCATCGTCGCCTTTGGAGGCTTTTGAGCGGGGAAGTGACTTCAAAACCACCAGCATGCCTGGGTCATGAACCGCCGATGTGAAGAAACCGGAGTTATTCAGAGTGTCGGATCCGCCACTGTGGGCAGTCTCAAACAGGGCAAATGCCGCTTCCCGAACCTTCTGTGACGGTATGGATCCGGCCAGGGCCAGCAATGGTTCAGCCAGTGAAAGATCCGTTGCGGCACGAAGTTGAGTCGCAATGGAATCGCAGCACGGTTTGCTCCAGAGGAACGCGGCAGCCTTGGTTACGATGGGATCCGGAAGACTAATTGAGAGGTCAGAACCAGTTGTGGCAGCGACTGCACCTGGGCTGGAATTGAAACCACCGGCACCGGGCATTGAGGGCATCCCTGGGGGCCCTTGCATTCCGGGAGGAGCGCCGCGTCCACCTGCCATACCTGCCATGGCAGCCATTCCCGGAGGCGCTGCCAGACCAGGAGGGCCAGCCAGGCCCGGAGCACCTGCCAGACTGGGGCCGCCGGCCATCCCCGGACGGCTACCCATCGCGGGAGCCCCCGGCATGCCTGGCGGTCCCGCCATTCCCAAACCACCCGCCATGCCTTCCATTCCGGGCATCCCGGTATTTCCTGGCAGATCACTGGACCCTCCAAAGCCAGAACCGGCACCGACTTGTGTCACGGCAACGCCCGCGTTTTGCAGACCAGTGAGTCTGTCGAGGGCCTTCCCGGAGACGGCCGCGATCGTGCGCAGGCTGGCTTCACGACTTTCCGCAGGCAGTGGCGCTGATCCATCAATCACAGCCAGCAACACCTGTTCCACCTGCGCAGGATCTGCTTCGATCTGCCGGAACAGTGCAAGGGTGACGATTTCGGCGTTCGCTTCCAGCGGAAGCGGAGTTTTGGCATTTCCGGCAGCAATCGCAAAGAGTGCCTGCCATGCATCCGGGGAACCATTTTGAATCAGACCGTTGACGATGGCCGTGACCAATTCCCGGTCTGCCGTGGCTGATGCCGTTGGGGAATTTTGACCGCCAGCGCCGGCACCTCCAGACATTTCTCCCCCTGGCATTGCCGGCATTCCTGGCATTCCCAGTCCTCCGGACATTCCGGGTGGCATTCCCGGACCTCCCGGGACAACGCCATCATCTGGTGCGCCCGGGGTCCCGCCGGCCTGGCCGGGGGCGGGCACTTTGAACCCGGACCGCATAGCTCCGACACCCGGCTGTGCCTGCCATGCGGTGGCAGATTCCACAAACATGGCTTCCAGAGAATCGACTGGGCGTTGTTCCAGACTGGATTGAGGCGGCATGCCGCTGCCTGGGGCTGCACCACCACCGGCCGGGCTGACAAGTGTGCCGGAATCATCTCCCGGCAAGGGAGCTCCTCCACCGTAGCCGGCTCCACCCTGCAGCGATGAACCGCCCAGCCCGGCTCCACCAGGCATTCCTGGCATGCTGCCGTAGCCGGCCGACCCCGGATAACCACCTGCGGCGCCGGGGAAACTTCCGGGCATCGCATTTCCTGCGGCAGGTGTGACAGGAGCTTCGTTGCTGGCTGCCAGCAATTCCATCAGCAAGGCAGCAACCTGAGGGTCGCCCGGACTTTGTTTGACCTTTTGATCGATAACTTTCAGCACCTGTCGGTCACGTTCCCGCACGGCGTCTTTCATATCTTTGGTTGACCATTTGGAGAGGTCTGCAGGCCGTGCAGCGACAGGAACACCGGCCGCTCCACCGGGCATCCCGGGCATCCCGGGCATTCCCATCCCGCCCATCGGCATGCCACCAGCACCGCCGGACATTGCGCCGGCCATGGCAAGATCGCCGCCCGGAGGCCCACCCATCGGCATGCCGCCGGGAGGTCCGCCCATTGGCATCCCACCGGGAGGCCCTCCGGAGGAGGACATGCCAGCGCCAACAGCCCCGGGCGTTTCCCCGGAAGCCTGAGAATCCGTGTCCGGCGGAGGCCCTGCGGGGGCTCCGGCTGGTGCGGCTGGGGAATCGACTGGGGCAGCCGGTACGTTGGGTGCCGCCGGTGCAGAAGTCTCTGCGGAAGACGTTGCCGCGGACGCTGCTGCAGGCTCGTCACTACCTCCACACCCAGTCAGGCCAGCGGCCAAAAGGACGACCGAGCCGATTACCTGCAACTTGACAGAACATGGACGCATCAGACGCACCACACTTCACTCCCCTGCAAAAAACCTCAGACTCGAAAAAAGCACACCGTGGGGCGTTCACGCGAGACCTGTGGGAAAACGGAGACGACTGAGATTAAACACTGACAAACGCGGTTGCAAGTACAGCATGGACACGGACACCGGACTTTTAAAGAGGAAACCTCCGTGATACCGCACAGTTTCTTCGGCAATTTCCCCGGTGATGCCATTGTCTCGCCCGGGAAGTCGTCAGACTCAATCCTGGATCTGTCAGTCGGGCTAGTCGTATTAAACAGGCCAGCGTCCTTCCAAAACGTTCAATTTCATGATATTTCAGAGAACTTTCCTGGACCCGAATCTAAAAATCTGGACGGCTAAGCCAAAAACAGTCCGTTCATTTTTGCGGAATAGTCGTAAGATCCGATAGTTCGTTTGGAACGAAACTATCTCGGGACCAGCATGTTCCAGCCACTTCGCATCGTCACCCTCCGCAGTTTTGCCGCCGCACTGGTTGCCAGCGTCATCGGGATCGTTTGCGCTCAGGCTGATGCCAGTTGTGGAAATTATCTGCATACTCGCAACGGCGGTCCACTGAAAATGGTTGATAATCTGCAGGCAGCAGTGCCGATGGACGGCCAGATGCCTGCTCTGGATCTGCAACTTACGCCGGTGATGTCGGAGTCTTCCGAACAGCCCTCCTTCCCGATACCTCCGTGCTCAGGACCGTTCTGCCGCCAATCTCCGGATGGTCCAGTGGGCGCGGTTCTGGATCCCGTTCACTGGAATTCTCTGCTGAAGTTCGCCGCCGGTTCAGGCCGTGGCGTTTGTTTTCCGGCCCTGGCCTTCACCAGACGTTCCGTGCATGGCACTGCCAAACTACAGGCAGGCTTTCCTCCGGGAATCGATATTCCGCCCGAATTGGCGCGCTGCTGATTTTCTGCCGCCGTACGGCCATTCAGCAAACCTCAGGCCAGTCTGCATTTCTGTCAGACGAATTATTTCCAGTCATGAACGCGGCATCGTCTGCGTGCCGGGAATACCGAGGCTCTCAGCAACGGGATTCCGATGTGGCTGGACAGTTGATGGGCTACAACGGCAGGCTTAGCTTTGAAAGCCGTTCGCCATCGGCTTGAAGCAAGTGACAGATTTTCCGGTTTTGCCTGGCTGGTCTATCCTGTGCCGATGCAGGTCGCTCCGAAACTGCGGACTCTCTGACCTCCGGAATCTGATTAATACGTCATCAATTCATACCTATCATCGATGTCCCACAAGTTTGAAGGCGGTGTTTCGATGTCGCAATCCATTCTCTCTTCCGATACCAGAGCTGCGAAAAAGCAGGTAAAGAAAGCGATTGGGCCCCGACTGCGAATTGTGTTCTACGTCGTGCTCACACTGCTGGCGGCGATTGGTGCCAACAGTGTGTATCTGGCTGGGATCACCTTTTTGGAGTACTGGACGTCACGGACCTACCAGGATTACTTTTATCAGTGCATGTTCCTGCTGCACGTGATTCTTGGCGTATTGATCGTTTCGCCATTTCTGATTTTTGGTGTGATTCACATGCGAAACACCAAAGATCGCAAGATCCGCCGCACTGTGATGATTGGTTATGGTTTGTTTGCGGTTTGTCTGGTCGTTCTGATTTCGGGTTTTTTGCTGCTTCGCAACGTGGTGGATCTGAAGAACCCTGTCGTCCGCTCTGTCATCTACTGGCTGCACGTTGGCGGCCCGGTTGCCGGTGCATGGCTTTACTGGATGCACCGCCTTGTCGGACCAAAACTCAGGTGGAAATCGGGGCTGATCTGGACAGGCATTGCGGCCGCGACCGCTCTGGGAATGATCTACTGGCAGTCTCGTGATCCGAGGGAATGGAATGTTGTGGGGCCGAAGGATGGCGAAAAGTACTATTTTCCTTCACTCGCAAAAACATCCACCGGGAATTTCATCGACGCGAAAACTCTGGACATGAATGACTACTGTCTGAAGTGTCACAAGGATGCTCATGACGACTGGTCACACAGCGCTCACCGCTTCAGTTCTTTCAACAATCCGGCCTATCTGGCCAGCGTTGCCGAAACGCGTGAGGTGAGTTTTGAGCGTGACGGGACGGTTCAGGGATCACGCTTCTGCGCGGGTTGTCACGATCCAGTGCCATTCTTCAGCGGGGCCTTTGACGACCCCAAATTTGACATGCTGAATCATCCCACATCGCAGGCCGGAATCACCTGCACTGTTTGTCATGCAATCACCCATGTGAACAGCAACGTGGGCAATGCCGACTACACGATCGAAGAACCGACGCATTATCCGTTTGCAAAGAGCGACAATGCGGTGCTGCAGTGGGTAAACAATCAACTGGTCAAAGCAAAGCCGTCTTTCCACCGGAAGACGTTCCTGAAACCCCTGCACAAATCGGCCGAGTTCTGCGGAGCCTGCCATAAAGTGCACCTGCCGTTTGCGCTGAACCACTATAAGGAATGGCTGCGGGGACAGAATCATTACGATAGCTGGCTTCTGAGTGGTGTGTCGGGCCACGGGGCCCGCAGCTTCTACTATCCGGAAACTGCCCAGACGGACTGTAATGGCTGTCATATGCCGACAAAGGAGTCTGACGATTTCGGGGCAAAGTACGTCGACGATTCCGGAAAGCTGAAGACCCACGACCACTTCTTCCCCGCCGCCAACGCAGCTATTAACTGGATGACGGACAGTGAGGACTCCATTGAGCGACATAAGGCAATGCTCAAGGGGACAATGCGTGTCGATCTGTTTGGGGTGCGAGACGGAGGGACTTTGGAAGGACAGCTGACGGCTCCGCTGCGTCCGCAGGTTCCCGTGCTGAAGCCTGGAAATTCCTACCTTCTGGAAACGGTGATTCGAACGCTGAAGGTCGGGCACCACTTTACTCAGGGAACCACGGATTCCAATGAGGTCTGGCTGGAAGTGACCGTGAAAAGTGGAGACCAAATGATCGGCATCAGCGGGCGAATGAACGACGATCGCAGTGTCGATCCATGGTCACATTTTGTGAACAATTTCATGCTGGATCGCCACGGAAATCGTATTGACCGACGCAATGCTCAGGACATTTTTGTGGCCCTGTACCAGCATCAGATTCCTCCGGGATCAGGGCAGACTGTGCATTACAGCTTCACGCTTCCCGAAACTGTTCGCGAGCCTGTGACGGCAAAGGTACGGTTGCTGTATCGGAAATTCGACAGCACCTACATGGATTTTGTGGATCGCAAAACCACAGCTCTGGGTCGTTCGGTTCGAGGGCATCAGGACGGGCAGCCGTATCAGAACGATCTGCCAGTGCTGGTTGTCGCGGAAGATGAAGTTGTGTTTCCTGTCGAAGGGGGAACCGCAGACGTCAAGAATACGCCGCGGGAAATTCCCGAATGGCAGCGTTGGAATGACTATGGAATTGGAATGCTGCTGAAAGGGAAGGCAGAACTTCGCCAGACGATGGAAGTGTTCCGACGGGTGGAAGAACTCGGGCGGTACGATGGTCCGCTGAATCTTGCCCGAGCTTTGGTGGAAGAGGCGGGACCGGGCCAGCTGGATGAAGCGGCCGCAGCGCTGCAGCGTGCCGCCACATTTAAAGATCCGGCTGCACCGCCATGGACAATGGCATGGCTGAGCGGTGTGATTAACCGGCAGCAGGGACGGCTGGCGGAAGCCGAAGAAAATTTCCGTCAGGTGGTGGAGTACCGCACGGAAGAAACGATTCGACGAAAGTTTGATTTCAGCAAGGATTATTTTGTCATGAATCTGCTGGGACAGACCATTTTCGACAGGGCTCAGCAGATCCGAGGGACAGACGAGCAGTCAATAGCACGCAGACGTGAACGGCTGATGGAAGCCGCTCAGGTCTTTGAACGTACCCTGGCAATCGATTCCGAAAATGTCGATGCCCACTACAACCTGGGGCAGCTTTATTCGCAACTTGGTGAAACGGCCAAGGCCAGTGAACATCAGGCCGCTCATGAGAAATACAAGATTGACGATACGGCTCGTGGCGAGGCGGTGACGATTGCCCGAAAGAAGTATCCCGCAGCGGACTTCGCTGCAGAACCGCTGGTAATTTATGACCTGCAGCGGGAATCGAAGTCTGAGGCAAAGTCGGCAGACTCTGGAACGACGCCACCGAAAAGCAGTGAAGTGACCGCCGGTGGCGAGGAATAGATGCCTCAGCACACCGCGGGGGACCACTCCGGGAACACCGCGGATTGTCTATGGCGCGACGAAAGAACAGCCAAAAGCACAATCGGGCATGTTGTATCAAAGCAGAAACGGCCGCGAAGCCTGCATCTGAGCCTGAGCTTTGGCGTATCATGGAGAACACGGGAATGTGATTGCATCCCCGGCAACAGAGAATTAGCCTTTAGATTCAGGAAAAGCAAGATCACAGCCAGTGGGCTGGATCTGCCATTTGGATTGTGCACAGGAAGTCATGTATGGCCGCCACGGAACAGAATCAGACGTCGGAAACAGAAGATATTCAGAATGATGACGTCGTGGGATCCGCCTTTCGGTGGTCAATGGCAGTGGGCGTGCTGCTGTTGTGTGCCGGGGGGGCTGCATGGTTGCTGACCCGGCCCACGGAAGCTCCGAAGGCGGGGCCTGCTGCCGCGACGACATTGCCAACTGCCCGAGTGGCTCCGATGGTACAAATCCCGAACATTCCGTTCACAGAGATTACGGAACAGGCCGGAATTGACTTTGTACATGAAAACGGAGCTGAGGGTGAAAAGCTGTTGCCTGAGACGATGGGGGGCGGGGGAGCGTTTTTTGACTTTGACAACGATGGCGATCAGGATCTGCTGTGCGTCAATTCGACGGTCTGGCCGTGGGCGAAGTCGCAGCCAACTGTTCCTTCGACTTCCGCGTTGTATGCCAACGACGGAAAAGGGCACTTCACCAATGTGACAAAGGGATCCGGCCTGGACGTTGCTTTGTACGGCAACGGCTGTGCCTGCGGCGACGTCGATAGCGACGGCGACGTGGATTTGTTCATCAGCTGCCTCGGCGCCAACCACCTGTTTCGGAACGAAGGGCAGGGAAAGTTTACTGACATCACGGCCGCAGCAGGAGTGGCCGGGGCTGACGCCGCATGGAGCTCCAGTTGCGGGTTCGTGGATGTGGATCTCGACGGTGACCTTGACCTGTTCGTCTGCAACTACATTGAGTGGGATCGGGAAACGGATCGGGGAATGAATTTCACCCTGGATGGCAAGCTGAGAGCCTACGGACGTCCCACGGACTTCAAAGGCGCCTTTCCCTACCTCTATACCAATGACGGCAGCGGACGCTTTACCGATGTTTCTCAGACCATGGGAATCCAGGTGAAAGATCCAAACACGGGTGTTGCTCTTTCGAAATCGCTGGGCGTAACATTTCCCGATGTGAACGACGACGGATATCCGGACATCATGGTGGCCAACGACACCGTACAGAACCTGCTTTTTCTTAGTCAGAAACAGGGAGGATTCTTTGAGAATGCGGCTGGTGCGGGAGTGGCCTTTGACAACGCGGGAGCCGCTCGTGGAGCGATGGGGCTGGACTTTGCGTGTTTTCGGAATACCCCGGCCGTGGGAATTGCTATCGGAAACTTCGCCACCGAAATGACTGCACTGTATGTCTGCCAGACTCCGGGTTCCGGCTTCCCGGTCTTCCGGGACGAAGCCGTCTCCAATGGCATTGGCCCCGTGACTCGTACCGACCTGAAATTTGGTGTTCTGTTTGTTGACGCGGACCTGGATGGTCGCATGGATCTGATTGAAAACAATGGCCATCTTGAAGAGGATATTCGGATTGTTCAGGCCAGTCAGCAGTATGAACAACCCCCGCACCTGCTCTGGAACTGCGGTGCAGAACAGGAAAATGAATTTGTGATGCTCAACGCGTCGCAAACGAGCGCGGACTTTGCCAAACGAATGGTTGGACGAGGAATGTCGGCAGCGGACATTGATGCGGATGGTGACACGGATCTGATTCTGTTTTCTTCGGGTGGTCGTCCGCGCCTTCTTCGAAACGATCAGACGCGCGGGCACCACTGGCTGCGAATTCACCTGCAGGGGACGACCTGCAATCGCGACGCGTTGGGAGCTCAGGTGGATGTCACGCTTCCGGACGGAAAAGTTCTGTCCCGCACTGTCATGCCCACTCGCAGCTACCAGTCGCAGGTGGAATTGCCTGTCACCTTTGGGCTTGGGACTGCGGACAAAGTCCAGGGAATCACTGTGACATGGCCGGGCGGAAAGAAGCAGCAGGTAACCGCCGACGGTGTCGATCGGCTGATTGAGATCCTGGAAGACGGCCCGCAGGCATAAAACTTCCAGTTGTCTCTGACGCCAGTTGTCTCTGGCGACGGATCAGACAACCAGGGGCATCGCGCAATTGCATAGCGGCCTGGCGTTCGCTGTGCGGGTATTCCAATCCCGGCAGCAGTGACTCCGTCAGAATCCGCGTACTCGTTGCAGCCGGCAAATCAGAAGTAATTCGACACAAAAACAAAACCATCCTGCCAGAAATGTTGCCAAAAGGCGAGATTTTTCTGTAACAGCGATGCTGTTTGGCGAGGTGTCGTGTCAAACCGAAGATTCCGCGAAAACGGATTGACCGTTGCAGATCCACTCAGGCGAGACTGAAGCAGATTTTGCCGAAGAACACGTGATGATCGCCGTATGCCAGTGCGGATGTTCCGGAAATAATGCCGAAGGAGAAAAAAAGTGCGGGGTTTCGCCATGTCGGTGAATACTCCATGAAGACGGTCAGGAGAATCGCCATGTCATTCTCTTTCAGAGAAGTCCAGGGATTTTTTCGCAGACAGGGGCCGATCCTGTATCTGCTGTTGGCCCACATCCCAATGCTCCTCGTCTTTGCATTCGAGTCACTGTCCAATCCGCTCTACAGTATGATGCCTGTGGCCATCGCTGCACTGCTTTGGCTGTCAGTCCGGCACTGTGCGAACCGCCCGCAAAATTGGCGTCCGTTATCAGTACTGATGGTGATCCTGGATGTGTGCCTTGTGGTCCTGGGAGTCTGGCGAGGTTCCGCATGGCTGGTCACCTTTGGCGCCAGTCTGCTTTCTGCGGGCTGGATACTGGCCAGCAGCAGGAACATTCCGGGGCGCATGGTTTTTGCCGTATTCATGCTGCTGGCCCTGATTGTTCGCTTTCCTCCATCTTTGGATGAACGTCTACAGAGCAGATTTCAGCAGGCTGTGTCGGAATTTTCTTCAGACATCCTGAATGCGTCCGGCGTGATTCATTTTACGGACTCCGCAGGTCTGCATGTCACTGGCAAGATACTCGACGCAGAGATGCTTCAGGGCGGGGTTGCTTCGGTGTGGTTGCTGGTCGTGGTCTCAGTAGTCTTCTCGGCCACGGAGCGACGTTCGGGGCCGCATCTGGTTTGTCTGATGCTGTTTACTCTGCTGTTGGGGATTATTCTCTCCGCTGCCTCAACGACCCTTGGGGCCAGGCTGGCTGTTGCATCCGGCACAGATGTGTCCAGGAGCGTTGCGGGCGTCACATGGAGGCTGACGATTCTGGTGGTCGGCCTGGCGTCTATATGGAGTGCCGATAAGGCTGTGCTGCTGTTTACCGGCGGGATCCCGGTCATGGATGCATCGGTCACGGGGCGAAAAATGCCTCGGCAATATGATGAACACGAGGATGACGACGAGGACGACGAGGACGACGACGAAGGCGAACCTCAGAGAACTCGGTCGCTGAATCCTCTGACGGAGTGGTTCAATGCGTGGGTGGCACCGACGCCCCTATTGGCTGAAGTCACCGCTGCTGCGGACAACATGGTGATGGCATCATCTGTCACAGTTCCTGCGTTGGAATCACCCAACTACGGCGCACCCGCCGTGGCATCGGTCGTGCCAGTGTCTTCATTGCACGATCAGAAGGTTTACGGAGACAGCCAGTCGATTGAAGTGAATTCACCGACGGCTGTTAAAGCACTGATCGTTATGACCAGCATGCTGGTTTTTGCCGCACAGCTTATCAGACTTTTGTGGATAGGGGGCTGACGATGTCAGACCAGAAAGATCGCAGAAAGTGGCGATCCATGTGGAATTCCGGAGGTCTGGGATCTGGCGACTATTTTCGGAACGGGCTGCCGATGCTGGATCGAATTCTTGCTTCGAAAAGAATCAAGCCACGCAGGCTGATTGCAAAGCTGCGCAAAGAGTGCACAGAACTGGGGGTGAATTGGTTTTACTCTCGGGATCTGGAACTGCTTTACGCCGCATTGCCGGTGCTGGTGCTGTCCGTCGCTGCATTCCTGATCGCCGCATGGGCCGTCAGCCATTCTGACACGCCCACAGTCATCAGGAATTATCGCAGCGAGTTGATTCGTGTTACGGCTGCAGGTGATGTTGCTCAACAGGAGATATGCCTTCGCGCACTGACACATCTGGATCCCAAAAACTCTTCCTTTGCAATCGAACTGGCAGATCTGCTCGTCCAGACAAGCCGAGTCTCTGAAGCTGTTCAGAGCATCTTGCCTTATGCCCCATTGACTGCACCAGGCTCTGTCAATGCCCGTCTCTGGCTGATCAGAAAGTCCCGATCCGGCGATAATCGGTTTAAGATGAGTTCGAAGGACGTCCTGAATCAACTGCTCGCAGTTCTCAGCGAGAGCCGGGGAAATATTGAAGCCACGGAGATTCTGTCGCAAACGTATATTCAGGAGAAGGAATGGCGTCTTGCCGAACGAACACTGCAGTCGGCTGCAGAGGTTCATCCGGAAGTCAACCTGACACTACTCAAACTACAGAGGCTTCTGAATCGGCCTCGTCCTGTCCAGGATAAAACGGCGGAGCTGGCGATTGCTGCTTTGCGAGAACAGCTTCGCACGGATCCGAGTAATGTGACGAAGCGGGGCCATCTGGCGGAAGCTTTGTTTCTTGCAGACAAGGTTGATGATGCTCGTGAAGTGCTTATGGCGCGTATCGAACAAACCCAGGACCCGGAAATGAAAATGGCACTCAGCCGCATGGAAATGCTGGTTGCCAATCGCATGCTCAGACAGTCGCCTGCAAACCGCGACGCCTGCTGCGCACTTGTCGTCAGGGCGCTGACCATGGATCCATCCAGCACTGCTGCACTGGATTTGCTCAGGCGTCTGGACAGGATGGGAGCCTTAATTCGACCGGACTCGCTTTCAATACCACTTCAGTTCTGGAAGGAGCGGGCAAAAACAGACAAGTCTCCCTACCAGTGCATCCGTGCGGCGGCCCAGATTCTGCAACTGATGAAGAAAGAACGTGAAGCCGCTGCACTGATGCTTACGGTTCTGGACTCGCACCCGGATGACCGGCTCTTCGTGGCAGAACTTCTGCAGGCCTCAGGACAGGCTGCCGAGGCAGATGTTGTGGCGGAAAAGCTGCTAACCGACCTTCGAATTCGCATGAATTCAGAGCCGGGCAACACTCTTCAACGAGTCACACTTGCCAGAACTTTGCTGCTGTTGAAGAAGCCCACGGAAGCCAGAGAACTACTGGTCAACACCGACGCTTCCGCCGTGTCCCAGGTTCCTGTCAACCGCGAGGCTGCTGCTGTCTACGGTTCAGCCTGTGTGGCTGAGTTCGATGAAAAAACAGCGTTGGCCGGAAAGATCACGACACTGGATTCCGAAGCCATGCCGCTGATTGCCGATCGGGCAACGGCAAAGCCGCTGATTCAATTGCTGAATGATGCCGTTCGATCCGGCCCTGTTTCGGAAAGCGACGCGGCTGCACTGCAGGCCATTGACCGCCTGACTCGGTTAGCTCTGTCCCGCGTTCCCGGGGCAAAGGATGCCGACGAACTGCTGACGAGTCTGCGAGCAGAAGGGATTCATACTCTCGAAATTCTCAACAGTCTTTCGGCAAGATCACTGGCTCTTGAACGTTATGACCTGGCCGTCAAATGGCTTGAGATCGCCAATAGCATCGCAGAAGAAAAAAACCCTGCGATTCTGAACAACCTTGCCGTTGCCGAGGTTCGCAGTACACCATCCAAACCTATCGATGCGCTGAAACATGTCAATCAAAGTCTGAAAATCATGCCGAACCATCCAGACATTCTCTCTACACGAGGAGAGATTTACGTCGCCCTGAATGACTGGAGCAGCGCCATGGAAGACCTGCGCACGTCGCTGGCACTGCGTCCCGACCGTCCTGCCGTTCACCGGCTGATGGCTCAGACCTGTACAGCATCCGGTCAGATTCAGGAAGCCCGGGTGCATCAGTTGCAGGCCGAACGACTGGAACGAGCTACGACGGTCGAATAACGCCGAACCAGAGAAATTACTAATGCCCCAGGCTGGCCTCAGTGGCCGCCTCCGAAGGTTCTGCGGTCGCTCGGACACGGTCCGGAAAATCATACAGCTGGCCCTGACTGAGGTCGTCCAGTGTCACGTCGAAGGGCATAATGTCCAGATCCTGCAGATCTGCTGTGTCGTCAACAGTCAGTGGCACGAGTGACACGAACTCAGCTTCAAGCAGCCAATGCATTTTCAAGTACTGCCGGCTCAGCACAAATGCCGTCACGCAACTGCTTTGGAACAGATTCTTTTTGCGGCTGATCGCGGAAGTTTCTCTGCGTGACAAATCTCTAAGCCGTTTCGGCTACAGAAAGATCCTCTCGATACGAGGTAAGCGGACACCCGGTACGGATCAAACACATCTTCGTAATCGGTATCGGTCGGCAGCAAATTCCCCTACAGCAGAAACGACGGATGGGTGGCCTGCAGGTATCCCATGAGCAACTCCTCCCGTGTCACAGATTTCATCACAGCCCGGAACAACGTAAGAGCCCGCTCTGCAAAGCGAAATCCACCCGTCGCTGCTGATCCAACAGGTACAATGAGCCGAAACCGTATTCCGCCAGCCGGTTTAGTGCCTGATGGGCTGGTTCTGAATTGCGGCAAGAATCCCCTGCAGCGTATAGACAGCGGCCTCCGCGGCAACGGGCAGACCACATTCTCTGGCCGCCACAGTCGTTACCGGGCTGATGGTGGCAATTCTGGTCGTCATCTCTGCGGCAGAAATTCCGGCAAAGTCCAGCATGGACGCAAAGCGTCGCGCAATCGATGGACTGCTCAGACTGACCCACGAGAGTTGTCCGTTCCGCAGTCGGTCTGCCACGTCCGCAGAAAATTCCGTCACATCCCTGTTGGTATACACCACCAATTGATCCACGGTGGCGCCCGCTGCCGTCAGAAGCTCTGGAAGTATCGCACGACCACGGTCGGCTTTTGCCCACAGAACCCGCTGACCATTGACGAATGGCCGCATGGACTCTGCAAGTGCTTCTGCTCGAAATTGCTGCGGTATCAGGTCCGCTGTGACTCCGAAGCGTTCCAGTCCTGCAGCCGTGGATGTGCCGATGCAGGCCAGACGGATACCGGCCAGAGATCGGGCATCCATGCCGGCCAATCGCAGATGGCGAAAGAATTCTGTCACACCGTTGATACTGGTCCAGACAATCCAATGATACTCGCGCAGCCGTTCCAGACATTCGCGGATCTGCGCAGTTTGCTCAAGGCCCACTGGCGAAATCTCGATCATCGGCATGAGGACAGCCTCACCCCCACGCCGCACGATCTCTTCGGCAATCTCCTCGGATTGCTCCTCCGGCCGTGTAATTCCGATGGATACACCAAACAATGGCAGATTCTCGAACCAGCAGAGCTGCGACCGCTGCCTGACACAGTCCCCGACCACAATCAGCGAAGGTGGCGTTAATCCCGATCCCTGGACAAGCTCCGGCAGTGTCTGCAAAGTCCCTTCCGCAACCTTCTGAGTGGCCAGCGTCGCATGACAGATGACTGCCGCCGGGGTTGTTGCGGAAAGGCCGGCTGCCATCAGCCGTCCACACAACTCCTCAAGCCGACTGAGCCCCATATAGAACACCAGCGTTCCCGGAAATTCCGCCAGCGCTTTGAAGTTCAGGCGGCTGCCTTCGCGCGAGGGATCCTCGTGTCCGGTAATGAAGGCCACCGCAGAAGAAATGTCGCGATGTGTGTACGAAAACCCGGCATACTCACCGGCTGCTGTGGCCGCAGTAATCCCCGGAACCACTTCAAAGGGAATTCCGGCCGTATGCAGCGCTGCTGCCTCTTCGCTGCCTCTGCCGAAAATGTAGGGATCGCCTCCCTTTAAACGCACCACCCGTTTTCCCGAAACGGCAGCATCAATCAGACGCTGATTGATTTCCTGCTGAGGCACAATTGCGGTCCCGTCTCTGCGCACCCGGGCAGTGCGTTCACAGACGCCACGCGTCAGCCTCAGCAGCAGCGGATTGACAAGACCGTCGTAGAGCACCAGATCCGCATCAGCCAGCAGTTGAGCACCGCGGACTGTAATCAGGCCCGGATCCCCGGGACCTGCACCGACCAGCCAGACCCGGCCACTCACTTTTGAATTCTCGCCCCCCTGCCCAGTCACAGCAGTTCCCGGAGATAAAAGTGATGTTTGCCCAGTTTTCCTCCGTAATTGCCGGCAGTAATGCGAAGAATTCCGGCACAGGCCGCAGCGGCATGCAGGCCACGTTTCATGGCCGCTTTCACGCTGTCCGCACTCAGTCCATCGATCACAATTTCGTAGACTGCGTTGCAACCTGCAGGAAGTGCTGATGGTGTGACGCCACGCAGCGTTGGACAGTACGCGTCATTGGTGCTGGCCTTGAGCTTTGGGTATCTGGACCCGACTTTGCTGCCCGACCGGACAATGCCGCCTGGAAATGGAAGCGCGACGTCCGGTTCTGTGCGAATCGCCTCGACCGCACACTCTGCGGCGGCGAGAGCTGCCGCCCCGGTTGAACCACAGATCAGAAGATTTCCTCCGGCGACTCCTGAGACCGTCCCGAATTCATCTTCCACCAGGAACTCCCCATCCATCACGGGTATTCGCCAGTAACGCTGGCCATCCAGCTTTCGAGACATTTGATGGCCATCGCCGAAATATCGTATGGCCCCGCCAATCCGAACGCGTTTGTCTTTCGGACAATCGGCAATCCCGTTGAAGCAGGCTGTCGTGGGACATGTCAGAATGCACTGCCCCACACGATTCTGCAGCGCTTTGCCCAGCGCCTCGGTGCCGAAGGCGAACACCAGCACGGAGACTCCGGGACGCCCGTCAGGTGTCTGCTCCGCCGGTAGGCTGCGTTCAATCGCGGCCTCCACATCACACGCGATGACGCTGGTGGCATTGCCACACATCACCTGAGCGGCAGTGGTGGCCCAGCGCTGGCTGTCGGCTGTGATGACAAGGCGAGCCGCCTTAATTGGAAAAGCTTCAGCGAATGTGTCGACAATTTCGACATCGTTCAGTTTCAGCAGATTTAAAACATCATGGCTCATGAATGTATTCGTCCGGGAACAGATCCGATCCCTTTACGACATCGCAGCCGAAGCCGGAGCCGTTTTGAGGAAAATCACAGAAGACGCCAGTGCGGGAGTCGTTGAACGGCCCACTATTCCAGAACAGGAATCGGGCAGGGATCAGTCAGATAGCTGATATCCACCGGGTAGTTTCGCCAGCGGATGGAATAGTACTTTTCAAACCATGCCTGAATATCTGGCTCTACGGCCTGATCATAATCCGGGGGTACGTACAGAGTCTTTCCGATCAGCGGATCTCGGATCTCTCCCTGTTCGACCATGATTCTTCCGGATTTGATCACCATCCGCGGAAGCTCAAACATGCGTTCCTGATTTGGATCCGGGGTGTAAATGGTGATGTCGGCATCCGCGCCAGGCCCCAGATGTCCCTTGTTTTTCAGGCCCAGAATGCGAGCTGGACCGGCACGGGTAATGATGGCAATTTCATTCAGTGTGTATTCTCGATCCATGTCAGCCAGGGATGAACGATGCAGAATTTCGGGCGGACACGTCTTGAGTACATCCTGGCGATACGTTTTGTCCATCAGTAAACGAATGATCTGCGGATATGCGAGGAAGGAGCCGCCATTCGGATGGTCGGTGCTCATGATCACACGCCATGGATCGTTGACCGTCAGATACCACTCCAGCCCAATCGCCCACTGCAGAGAATGCACCAGCGATTTGTTGCGATACTTGATGGGCGTAATCCCGCAGCCGGATTCCATTTCTGTATCCGAGCTGAACCATTTGCCTCCGTAGATGTTGGAGAGAAAATATCCCAGCGGCCCGTCACCCGTCATGCTGGTGGTTTCGCCGAAAAGTACCTGCCCGACATCGACGGTGATGTTTGGATGGGAATTGACATAATCCGCCAGCGGAAGCACTTTGCTGTTGAACGTGTTTTCATCGCCATTGCCGCCGCCGTAGCTATGGAATTGAATATGAGTGATATGCCCGCGACGTCCCTCGAGTGCCTTCATTGTTTCCAGGGTCGTCGTCCAGTTACCCGGCATCCCGAGATTATTGCAGTGGATATGCACAGCGTGTGGCAGCTTCAGTTCGCCGGCCGCTTGCGCAACGCCTGAGATAATCTGCCGTGGTGTCACCTGAAAATGATCCACCAGTTCGTCCAGGCCGTGAACATTTCCTCCCTGACGACTTTTCCAGACTTCAACGCCACCGGGGTTGACCAGTTTGGGCGCATAGCCCTTGGTGGCACTCAGCAGCCAGCCAATGAAGGCTTTCAGCTTCTGCGGTTCCTTTTCCGCTATGGCCTTCATGACGTAATGGTTGTTTCCCATCAGCACATAGAAGCCCTTGTCGAGGCAGGGCGTGTCTTCAAACTCTTCATGGGCATGCCGGGCGCCCAGGGGCGGCACGGCAGCGTCAAAGGCCGTGGTATAGCCGAGGCCTGCATACTTGTAGCCGGTCGCGAAAGTGCTGGGGACCGCTCCCATGGTGCCACTGTGCGTGTTTTTTGTCCGCATCACCGGCTCTGCACGACGCTTGTCCTCTGGCCGAAGCTTTCTGGCCACGTTGACCTTTGGACCGGCGATGTGGCAGTGAATATCTATCCCGCCCGGCATCACCACCAGACCTTCAGCGTCAATGGTCCGGACGGGACGGATGGTGGAATCCGCTGGCGGACTGACAATGCGTCCATCCAGAATCCAGAGATCACAAATCTTGCCATCGATACCGTTTGCCGGATCGTAGACCGTACCCTGTGAGATTTTTGTGTATTCAGGTGCCGTCATACTGAACAGTCAGGAAGGAAAAATGATGAGAGCGTGGAAACGTCGGTGGTGACGTTTTTGAAGCGGTAAAACACTCTGCCGACGTGTGTCCTGCGACTTGCTGAAAAACCAAAAAAAGGGACTTCCGGCGGAGGTTTTGTCTGTTAGGGTATTCGGTCAGCCAGGGCTTGGCCAGACCTTATCGCAGATTCCTGCGGCTCGGTGATATTTTCTATGGTTTACACGCGGTTTCTGCCAGAGATTGCGGCTTTGAATGAGATTTTACAAGTCCGCGGCGGGACTGATGATCAGAACCGTAGTCAGGAATGGCGGATTTCGGGATGAATACGTTCCCGGAAAAAAATGTCTGCGATGATCCTGCCGTTTTCCCGTTTCGACATACTGGTCAGGCACGCTGCGTCGTGTAAACTCCGTCCATGGCTGATCAACCGCTTCGAGTGCTTTTGCTGGATGGCGAACTGACTTTCCGTGGTTCGTCACTGCTGACGTTGCGCATTGCCCGCGGACTGGAAAAGCGTGAACTGGATACGGCGTTGGTCTGCACCGGTCTGACTGGTCTGGAACCTTCGTTACTGAAGGGAGTTCGGCTGCACGAAATTCCCGGATACACGATTCCGGTCTGGGGGCTGTTGGTTTTACGCACAATTTATCGAGATTTGAAAGAGCAGCGACCGGATGTAATTCATGTTCAGGACAGTCGACTGCTGCCGCAGGGGGCCCGTCTTGCTGCCAAGCTCGGACGCCCGCTGGTAGTGACGGTCGGCGATCACACGGAAGCGGCTGCCCTGCACCTGCGTTCTGCGGTTCCCCAACTGAAAATGCTGTTGTCTGTCAGTGCAAGCGTGCAGCAGCATATTCCGCCGTCACCCTTTCTGGATGCAGTCGAAAAACGTGTGGTTCACCCCGGTGTGGCAGTCCCTGATGCGTCCACCATTGACCTTCCCCTTGACGATGATCGCCCGCCGGTGATCGGTATGGCCGGCCCACTCGAAGTGGTCAAAGGAGCTTCCTTTTTTTTGCGTGCCTGCCACCGCGTGATTGAAGCGGGGCATGATATTCGGATTGTAATCGCTGGCAGCGGTCCGGAAGAACACAGTCTTCGTCAGCTCGCCGCTTCACTCGATCTGTCCCGCCGACTGACATTCGTGGACGGTGGTGTTTCCATGAGCGGCTATCTTTCGGCAATTGACATTTTCTGCCTGCCATCGCTTCAGCAGGGCATCGGCGTGATGATGCTGGAAGCCATGGCCCTGGGAAGACCAGTGATTGCATCCGGCGTCGGGGGGGTCACCAGCGTCATCGAAGATCATGTCACCGGGCTAATCGTGCCTCCTTCGGACAGTCGCCGACTCGCTGACAGCATCGTCGAACTGCTGCAGGACCGCGATCAGGCCCGACGAATGGCCGTCGCCGGTCAGGAACTGGTCAAAACCCGATTCGACGAAAAACGCATGCTCGATCAACTGACCTCCATCTACAGAGAAGTGCAGGACGCGACACCGCGAAGCACGGACCCCCTCCCGGTGCATAGCCGTACCAGCACCACCCATCGAGAACGCCCATGAACTGGCGATTGCTTTTTTCCGGGGCAGAGTCGACTGGCTGGCTGATCTATGCCGGCACAGCGGTCCTGCTGGCCCTGGGGATCAGCGTCTGGCTTTTGCAGCTTGAACGGCGGATGGTATCGCGGACTGTGGGCTGGACGCTGCTGCTGCTAAGAGGTCTCGTTCTGGCTCTGCTGCTGGTGACCATGCTGCAGCCGCTGCTGACCAAACAGTTTGATATCGCAGAGCGGGGACGTGTCCTTGTGGCCATCGACGCTTCCGTCAGTATGGAAACCCGCGACCGGCACGCAGCCATGGGCGAAAAATTGCGCTGGGCCCAGGCGCTCGGTATGCTCGGAAATGCCGGTACTGCAACGCTTCTTGATCGATGGGTGGCGGAGGCCGAATCAGGACGCGAACCCAACTGGCTCGGTACAGACGACCAGCCACAAAATCCCGTGGAACAGGCCGCATACCAGGCCCGACGCGGGCAGATACAAGAGGCTCTCGACGAGCTGGCCGAAATGCCAAGAACAGAGTTCGTACGACGGCTGCTGACAGCTTCACCCCAAAAACTGCTGACACAAATCGAAAACGTCATGCCCGTGGATCTGCGTCTGTTTGCCACTGAACAACAGGCGATCTCCCCGCAGGAACTGGAAGTCCGGCTGCTGTCAGATCGAGGTGAACTGAATCCCGCCGGTACTGACGCCGTGCAGACCATTCGCACAATCCTGTCAGAGGAAAATGCCCAGCAGATTCAAGCCTTCGTTCTAGTGACCGACGGACGACAGACCATTCCGGCAGATGCCGCGACAGAAGCGCAAAGACTGGCGGCCCTGCATGTTCCCGTTTTCACGATTCCAATCGGCTCGCGACTCACTCCTCGCGACCTGTCTGTAGCCGCCATCGATGCCCCGGAAACTGTCTTTCTCAATGACAAAGCGATTCTCCGTGTTGTGCTGGGAACCTCGGGCTTTGAAGGGCAGCAACTAACCGTTGAACTGCAACAGGACGGTAATGTCCTGCAGCAACAGACAGTCACGCCTGCAGGTGACTCCGCAGCACTCAGCTTTTCCGTGCCGTCAGACAAATCCGGCAGGTTTGATTATCGGATCGTCAGTCGCGTTCAGGAAGGAGAACTGCGGGACGATAACAACAGTCGTGAAGTCAGCCTCCAGGTGGTCGATAACAAAGCCCGAGTCATGCTGGTGGATGGGGACGCCCGATGGGAATTTCGATACCTGAAAAATCTTCTCGAACGTGACCGTCAGGTGCAGTCCACCAGCGTGCTGTTTCGTCAGCCTTATCTGGAAATTCTGAATCAGCCCGCGATCACTCCTGCCTTGCCCCCACTTGATGCATTTCGCCAACAGCTGACGCAGACCGACGTTCTGATTCTTGGTGATGTGGAACCGAACGAAGTGGACGAGGCCGTCTGGAAGGTCCTCGACGACGCAGTGACTCGCGATGGCCTGACGCTGGTGATTATCCCCGGTAAAAAAGGCATGCCTCAGGCGTTTCAGTCACAAACCCTTGCGACGATGCTGCCTGTGACGGACTTTCGGCAAAAGCTGGCGGAACAGTTTCTGACAACGCCTGCGGATTCAGAACAGACGATGTTCCGCCTGACCCTCTCCGCAGATGCTCAAACGATGCCCATGTTTCAGCTTTCAGAAAACCCGGCCAATCGCGACACATCACTGTCCTCACTTCCCGGTCACCCATGGGTTTACGGCGGCGTTGCCAAGCCGGGAGCCAGTGTCTGGGCGACAGCCAGTATTCCGGGCGTGGCCACTGAACCTGAACCTGTGATTGTTCATCAGGACTACGGGTTTGGACAGGTTGTCTGGATGGGAATTGACAGTACCTGGCGATGGCGTCGCAGGGCCGGAGATGAATGGCACTACCGGTTCTGGGGACAGCTGATTCGCTGGGGAGCCCGCAATAAAGCGGCTGCCGGGAACAGCGACGTGCGACTTTCGATTTCGGATGTCATTCTCGAAGAAGGTGAAACGCCTGAAGCGACATTGAAGTGGGATCGCCGCCTGATTCCACAACTTGCCGGCGCCACAGTGGAAATTCTGGCCGAACCGCTGGGCCCCGATGGAAAAGTTCTGGAAGCGACGACCGCCGAAACCCCGGAAGGCAACCAACCCGGAAACGCTCAGCAGGGTTCAGGACAGGCCACCGTGCTGAAGACCGTTCTGCTGCCTGCCGCGGATGCCCCGGAACGATTTACTGGCCGCTTGCCCCGCCTGACAGCCGGGCCGTGGCGGATCCGCGCGAATGTGTCCGATTCGCAAATCCCCATTGCTGATTCAGTGCAGACAGAGGTCTTCGTTCGCAGACAGGTCTCCGCAGAACTTGCGGATGTCAGCTGCAATCGCGAACTGCTGCAGCAACTGGCCCGGCTGAGTGGCGGGGAGATGATTGAACCGTGGGACGCAGCCAGGCTGACAGCCCTGCTTCAGCCTGAAGATCAGCCCGAGCAGAAAGTCCAGGAACGAACTCTTTGGGATCACTGGATGGTCATCGTCCTGTTCTTCGGACTCCTGATGTCGGAATGGGTACTACGCCGGTTACACGGGCTGCCATAAACCAGCGGCCATGCCGTTCAGTCAGACCATTTCCGCTGCATCCACACTGTGTCCCCGCCGCGACTTCCCGAATCAAAGACGTTCCAACCCCTTCGCAATATGTTCCAGAGCGGCGGGGGCGACCCGGTTGAAGTAGTCCCAGCTGTGACCACCACCTGTTGTTGTCAGGTCACGTTCGTGCAGAATTCCGGATGAGGACAACTTCATTCCCAGCCGTGCGCAGCCATCAAACCAATCGAGATCTGACGGATCGCAGGTGAAGAACTGATGCCGTGGCCATGCCAGTGGGTGAAGATTCAGAACGACCGTTGCCTGTCGCGCGGACTCCGCATCGGGAAACATCTGATCCAGCGGAATTCCGGAGCCGTAAAGCTGATGGAAGTCCACCGCTGGGGAAATTGCGGCAACCACTGGAAACTTCAGGGCATGGCGATACGCCAGCTGCAGCACGCCCTGGCCCCCCATGCTGATTCCCAACAGGGCAATCCGTGGAGGCTCTGTGGAGAAACGCTGCTGGATCCAGGGAACGACCGCGTCCATCAACCAGCTTTGTGGCGTCAGCTCGCGGTCGAATTCCTCGCACACAACATCCAGCCACCAGCTGCGTTTTCCGAAGGGACAGACGGCTGCCAGGCGGTGCTGCTGAAAGAGTCGGGTAAATGGCAGATTTCCGGAAAGCGGAATTTCACCGTGGCCATGCAGAAACAAAACAACGCCTGCAGGGGGAGCGTCTGAAATCGGGGTAAAGACTTCGACGGTGCGGTCTTCTAAATCGCATTTCTGCCAGCAAGCCAACAGTTCAGAATCGCGGGGTTCTGAAGCAGCCACAGCATCCGCCTCAGAGCCTGAAGAACCAGGAAACAGACGTTTCAGCTTGTCAAACATGGGGATGCAAATCCGAAAAAACAGAGAGCTTTATTGAATTGGGACAGCTTTGTAACATTCAGCCACAACCGGAAGAACCGCGAAATGTGCGCGGACTGAACGGCGAATCAAACAACATCATGCCGGATCCCTTCGATTTAAACTATCTGCCCCCCTGGTTGGGAAATCTGCTGAAAAAGTGAGAAGAACGCGATGACTGAGGCAAATTATGAAGCCCGGCGGGCAAAGCTTCTGAAGAAATTCCGGGAATGCGGCATCGACAGTTTCCTGATCAGCAGCGTTTCAAACGTACGCTACCTGACAGGATTTACCGGTGACTCGTCCTGGTTGTTTCTTTCTCCCGGCCTCACTGTAATCCTCAGTGATACTCGCTATGAAACGCAGCTGTCGACGGAATGTCCGCACATTCGGACAGAGATTCGCGATGCCGCCAGCACCATTCTTGATCTTGCCGCCCGCATCGTGGGCGCCTCCGGGGTTCGCCAGACAGGTTTTGAAGCAGAGCATCTGTCATGGGCTACGCACCGCTTGCTGAAAGAGTCCGTCGACGCGGCGTCCACTGGTACACTGGTGCCCGTTTCGGGACTGGTGGAACGCCAGCGGGAAGTCAAAGACCGATTCGAACTTGAGCAGATTCGCGACGCCATTCATGTGGCCGAACGTGGAATTGCCGTGGTTCGCAGCTCTCTGCGACCTGCGCAGACAGAAACCGAAATTCGCTATCTGCTGGAGTCCGCAATGCGAGACTTCGGAGCGATCGGGCCTGCTTTTGAACCGATCATCGGCGTCGGTCCAACAGCTGCACTGCCACATGCACATGCCGGAAAACGGACAGTCGCTGAACACCCGGTCCTGCTGATTGACTGGGGGGCCACCAATATTCACGGTTATCGCAGCGATCTGACACGCGTTTTTCTGACCGGAAAGCCCACCAAACATATAGAACGGGTTTACCAGACCGTTCTTGCCGCACAGAAGGCGGCAATTGCAGCCATCCGGCCGGGCGCAAAATGCGCGGACGTGGATAAAATTGCCCGCGGAATGATCGATGTTGCCGGTTTCGGGAAATTTTTCGGACATGGCCTTGGCCACGGATTCGGGCTGGATATCCATGAATCCCTGAGAATGAGCCCACTTTCGGGGCAGGTATTTGAACCGGGAATGGTCGTTACGGTAGAGCCAGGCGTCTATCTTCCGGGAAAATTTGGCGTACGGATCGAGGATGATATCCTTGTGACCCAGGACGGTTGTGAAATTCTCACAAAAGTTCCTCGCGAATTCGAAGAGGCCTTTGTTGGCTTCCTTGCATAAATTTGGTGTTTTTACGATCCTGCGTCTGTCCGAAATTCGTTTTTGGGCGTGTTTGTGCAAAGAACTGGCAGACACTGTCTGGACTCGTGACAGTGAAGAAATTGCTGCACTCGTTCAGTCTGGTCCACCGGTAGTAGGTCAGGCGGAAATTTTACAATCAGGAGCACCCTCACCACGGTGCTCGGAGGCTATTTTTTTTCATGGCGAAACCTGTGGAAAACGAAGACAAAGGCGAATCGTTCGATCTGGACAAGTTCCGGAAGCTTTTACTGTTGATGGAAAAACACGGCGTCACGGAAGTGAGTCTTCAGAACAATGAAGAATCATGGAAAGTACGTCGTGGGCCTCGACAAGTGGCCTACGCGCCAACTGCGATGCCAGCAGAGTACGCCCCTGTTGCTCAGGCAGCACCGGCTGCGCCCGTGGCTGCAGCAGCACCACCTGCTCCGGCCGCTCCAGTTGGCATTACCATCAATGCCCCAACCGTCGGGACCTTTTACTCAAGGCCAAGTCCTGACGACCCTGTCTTTGTAAACGTCGGATCCGTCGTTAAGCCGGACTCCGTGATCTGCATCATCGAAGCGATGAAAGTCTTCAATCAGATTCAGGCAGAGAAATCCGGCCGCATTATCGAGGTTCTGGTGCAGAACGGAGATGCTGTTGGATTCGGTCAGCCTCTGTTTCGGCTGGAACCGGCATAGACTGTCGCTGGGATCATCGTGGCATTCCTCTCCGAATGCCCCGGTGCCATGATCTTTTGCGATGCAGGTAAAGTGGTGGTCGTCGATACCGGCAGTCCCTCCCAAAAGGTCTGCAGGATCGCCGTTGCGCCACTGCGGCTCGGCTTCCGCAGGTCAGGAAGTCGAGATCGGTTCTCGTTGCATGCCGTGATTTTCGCATCTCTACCTCTGGCTCTCATTCACTGGGCTGATTCATGTTTCAAAGAATTCTGATAGCCAATCGCGGCGAAATTGCTCTTCGAATTATTCGAGCCTGTCGTGAGCTGGGTATCGAAACGGTGGCCGTTTACAGCGAAGCCGACAAAGGTGCGCACTACCTGGAACTGGCGGACGAGGCATGGTGTATCGGGCCTCCGCAGGCACTGGAAAGCTACCTGCAGATCAAACGCATCATCAGTGCGGCAGAAATCGGCAACGTACAGGCCGTGCATCCGGGATACGGATTTCTTGCCGAAAACGCGCACTTCGCGGAAGTTTGTCGCAGTTGCAACATCGAATTTATCGGGCCACCGGTCGAAGCCATGCAGCAGCTGGGAGACAAAGTCAGTGCCCGCGAAATCGCCATGAAAGCCGGTGTGCCCTGCGTTCCGGGAAGTGATGGCCTGGTCAGCGATGTGGAAGATGCCGTAAAAATCGCAGACAGGATCGGATATCCTGTGCTGATCAAAGCCACTGCCGGTGGTGGCGGTAAGGGAATGCGGGTGGCAGGCAACGAAATTTCACTCCGTGCCGGGCTCGCCGCGGCAAGTGCTGAAGCCGAAAAGGCTTTCAAAAATGCCGGCGTGTACCTCGAAAAATACATCGAAAGACCGCGCCACGTTGAAGTTCAGATCCTGGCGGACAACCACGGAAACGTGGTCCACCTTTGGGAAAGAGACTGCTCAATGCAGCGTCGCCATCAAAAACTGATTGAAGAAAGCCCGGCACCAAAACTTCCGGAAGACGTCCGCCAAAGAATCTGCTCATGCGCTGTCGAACTGGTCAAAAAGGCCGGCTACACAAACGCGGGAACCTGCGAATTCATCGTCGATAAAAACTTCAACTTCTACTTTATCGAAGTCAATGCTCGTATTCAGGTGGAACATCCCGTCACGGAACTTGTCACGGGAATTGACCTGATCAAGCAGCAGATCCTCATCGCTGCCGGCGAGAAACTGCCGTTCACTCAGGCCGATATTCCACATTCCGGGTGCGCCATTGAACTCCGGGTCAATGCCGAAGACCCCGATAATGGCTTTAGAGGAAGCCCGGGTACAATCACCAAACTTCGTCTTCCAGGTGGGCCGGGAGTGCGATTTGATTCGCATGTCTACGAAGGCTACACCATCAGCCCCTACTATGACTCCATGATCGGAAAACTGATCGTCTGGAAGCCAACCCGCAGGGAAGCGATCGAATGCATGCGGCGCTGCCTGCATGAATTTGTGATCGAAGGTGTGAAGACAACCCTGCCACTGGCAAAGAAAATGTTCAGCCATGCAGACTTCGTAGACTTCAATATCGACACCACCTTTGTGGAACGCACGTTCTGATCGTGCTTGCTCGGCGGCCAACCGCTGCCGCAGCCGGGCCGCACAGGGCAGCAACTTCACTACATTTACGTTGTGACCAACCTAACGCCATCAGGCCGATTCCCCACACTGCATTCCGTGCCTGACGGCGTTCCTTGTGAGATTCACATCTCCTCACGTACCGAGTTTATTCTTCAGCCTACAGGAAGTTTTTCTATGTCTCAGGAAATCAAGCGAGTTGCATTGTTGTTTGCCGGCGGGCCGGCTCCAGGCGCTAATGCCGTTATCTCAGCATGTGCCATCTCCTTCCTTCGCGCTGGCATTGAAGTCGTTGGGATCCGCTACGGATACTCCAATCTCATTGACTACTCCCCTTCGTCCCCACTGATCGAAGGACAGCATTACAAAATGCTGACGGAAGTCTCCATGAGAAGAAGTCGCAGCAAAGAGGGAATCCTTATCGGGACTGCGCGAGCAAATCCCGGGAAGCAGATTACCTCACCCGCAGATCTTGAACACCCCGAAAAATCGGCACCGATGCGACGCGTCTATGAGGCTCTCCGGTCCATCGGTGTGGATGCCCTCGTGTCCATCGGTGGTGACGACACTCTCAAGACCGCCAACAAGCTGAAAATGTTTCAGGACCGGCTGCCGGCCGATCAGAAGCGGATGCCAGTTGTTCACGTCCCGAAAACGATCGACAATGACTACGCCGGAATTGACTTCACATTCGGCTACTTCACCGCGGTCGAAACTCTGGGAACCGAAATTCGCAATCTGCATGCTGATGCGGAAGCTGCTCGTGCCTACTTCATCGTCGAAAGCATGGGACGCAGTGCCGGGTGGCTTGCCTACGGTGCCGCCATCGCTGGCGAAGCCAACATGGTCATCAGCGTGGAAGACATTACTGACGAATATCTCGCACCCGAATCGACTCCTAAACGCAAAGTCATGAACCTTGACAAAGTCGTCGGACGAATCGTCAGGATGATGCGGAACCGACAGGAAAAAGAAGGCAAGGAATATGGGGTCGTGGTCCTGGCGGAAGGACTTGCCGAGTATCTCTCCGATGAAGTTCTGAAAGACGTCCCTCGCGATGATCATGGGCACATCTCAGTTGCCAATGTTGACCTTGGTAAAATGGTCGCCAAGCGTGTGGCTGCCGAATTCAAGAAGCAGACCGGTATCACCCGCAAAGCGACCGGAATTCAGTTGGGCTACGAATGCCGTTGTGCTCGACCACATGCGTTTGACGTGATGCTGGGAAGTCAGCTTGGCGTCGGCGCGTTTCGCGCACTGAATGAGCAGAAACTGAATGGTGTGATGGTCTCCGTCTCCGGACAACTGGACCTGCACTTTGTCCCATTCGAAAAGCTCGTCGATCCAAACACACTGGTGACCGTTGTGCGTTTCATTCAACCAGGCTGCGACTTCCACAAGCTGGCCGGCTTCCTGTCCAGCTTCCACGAAGCGTGAGCCTTGAAGTAATGGCCCGCCGGTACAGGATATGATTCAGAAGAAAACCGGTCTGAACCCAGACCGGTTTTTTCGTGCGCAGTTCCTAAGACTTCGTTTTGCGGCCTGGAGTATTACGTCTGATCCGCCTTGTCGTCGCGAATCACCGAGCATTCAGGAAGTTTCCCATCCCACCATTTGGGCTCTGCAAACACGTCCGCAACCGCAACAGTGAAACCTGGAAGCACTGTCCCCCCTTCCAGATTTTGCCATGCCCCCAACGCCAGAGTGTGCTGATTGCGACGGATCACCTGAATCTCTTTTTTAAATGGATCCGGAACCCAGATCATGGAGACTCCGTGCTGCAGATACGACGTCGTTCTGCGACGCATGTCCGTTCGCCGATCGTTGGACGAGGCAATATCGATGATGACACACGGCACCTCAGAAGCAATCGTTCTGTCCGTTTGCGAAAACGGAACCCCATTCAGAAACACGGAAATCGCCGGCATATAAACAGTATCCGGACTCCTCTCTGCCGTGATTCCCAGGCCAAAACACGCATAGCCGCGCTGCCGGGCGGGTTGACTGGAAAACCACTGGGCCAGCAACCGAGACAGATTCAGGACAATTGTGCCATGAATTGCCTCAGGAGCTGACAGCAGCACTGGCTGACCCTCGTGCAACTCATGCCAACGCCCCGCTTCAGGCAGATCAAACCGCTGCGACTCAAACTCCTCCGCTGTCAAACGCATCCGTCACTCCCCCCGCGTTGCTGCCGCCAGACAAGCACATGAAAACACCGTGTTCGCCACCCTGTCACCCCGCACCTCGAAGGATTATAAGGCAACAACTCCCGCCATGGCACCCAAAATCCCGCGAATGAATTTCACACAACCCTCGGTGAGTCCCTCCGCCGCATTTCAACCCCGCTGCCGCCTGGGGCCGTTCCGCTCTGCTGGGACCGCCAGGAAACGGCCTCCAGCTACGGGCACCGTCCTCGAGCATGATACGGCGAGCGTTTCAGCCCAGAGGGCTGGCAGAAAATAGCCGGTGGCAAGCCCCGCGCCGCCACTGGAAAACGCCAAACTCAGGCATTTCACCCCAACGGGGTGACAGAAAACAGCAGCCGCAACGCAGCCGCACGAATTCCCTCGCGGTGCCTCGCACACAAAGACGCCAGACACCCCGCAGGCTTCGCCCCTCTGTCTTTGGCCCACCGAAGGCCCCCAACGTTGTCGTAACACAAGTCGGTACGCAAAGCCTGCACAAAAATTACACTTACGAAATAAGCCACAGATGGATGGCACCGGTTTTCCCTCCGCAATGGCCCCGGGGCTCGGGACATGCGATGCGATACCGCCTGGATATGCTCCGCAGGGTGGTGCAATAGCCGGACCTGCCGGCAGCCAAAACCCCCGAAAAGTAGAATGACCCCTTTTTGCGATTCACTGACCTTTGTGATTGATACTCATTCCCTCCTTGTGCTCTCCCCAGGTTTCGACCTGATTTCCGTCCGCTTCAATGATGGCCTGATCGAAAAACGAATCGGGCTGCTGCTTCCAGACTTTCAGCCTCGCGTCATAAAATGATTCCTGCAGAGCAAAGATGTCCCATATGCCGAATGGCCGACAGAAGTCTCCGGCGGTCGTCGGATCAGGAATGCGTTCGGCCCCCAGCGCATTCAGAGACGCTTCATCCCTCCGTCGCAGTTCGAGATGCTCAAGACAAGTACCCCCAGCGAGCAGGTTGTAGGCAATTTTGAGCACATGATCGGCTTCACTGTACGGCAGATGCATCTTGAAGATCGGGCAAATTCAATTGATGCTTTCTGTGAGACTCAATTGTTTGACCATCTGCTGAATGACACCCAGCCCACCAGCATTCGTCGCCTGAACTCGATCGGCCAGCTCATATTGAATGGCGGGCGGCGCGATCATCGGCGTCTGACCGCTCCAGTTCGATTTGTCGGTTCTCTGTGTCGCGCGTCGCTCGCGTCGAGATAACTTCTGAAGTAGACTTCGTTTTATTCGAAAACCTTCTGTTTGCCGATGCATGTCGTTTGTCGTTACTCAACAAACACCGGAAAACACGAAGGTTTTTGTCTTTATTCAACTTTCTCGCATTCAAGGTACGCTTGGTTTAGGACTAGAATACGCTTCTGATGGTTCGCTTTATGTCGGGACAAGGGATTGTCGTCATGGAAACCCGCGTATTCAGGTTTTCCTGTTTTTTATGCCGCGCTCTTTTTACGCCGTGGACTGCGGTAGTGCTGCTGCTGTTGTGCAGTGATGTTCCGCTATGCGCTCAGGATGCTGTGACGCCTGCGGCTCCCAGAGTGCAGTCCTTTCTAAGCATCCGCGAATTTCTGGCAGCGGGCGGAGCCATTGGCTACGTGATTATGTTCCTGAGTTTTCTGATGGTGGCCCTGATGGCTGATGCCGCAATGAGTCTGCGACGTGCTGTCTTTATGCCCCCGGGACTTGCGGAAGAGGTTCATCGCCTGCTGGCCGAACGCAAGCCACAGGAAGCTCGATCGCTCTGTCAGAAATACCCTGGGTTCCTGAGTCAGGTACTGTCCGCGGGGCTGGATGAGTGTGTTTCAGGGACGTGGCCTCCCATCGAAAAAGCCATGGAAGACGCCGCCGGCGAACAGGCGGCCCGGGTCTCACGTCGCATCGAGTACCTCTCGGTCATCAGCACTCTGGCTCCCATGCTGGGACTGATGGGCACCGTCTGGGGCATGATTGTGGCGTTCATGGAATTTGAACTGAAGGCGAACCCGCAGATCTCTGAACTGGCACCGGGCATCTACAAGGCCCTGGTTACAACACTGCAGGGGCTGGGAGTGGCGATTCCCTGCATCGGTGGCCTGGCGTTTTTTCGCAGCCGCATCGAAGACCTGGCAACGGAAAGCACGCTGCTGGCCGCACACGTGTTCGCGGACTACCGCAGGACGCTGCAGGCAAAACGCCCGCCTGTTTCAAAAGACATCGCTTCAACACGCTGACCGCCGTCGGAAAATTCATCGCCGATGCGGAGCGAAACATCTTCAGGGCTGCAATCAGATCCGCCATGTTCGTTCCATAACGGATCTGATTCGCAGGCAGCAGACGGTCTGACTTCAGTGGACTCGATGTCCCGGTACAGAGCCCTGATCCGGCGAAAGCAAAAAGACTTCGGTCCCCCCAGCTCCGCTGGCACAAATCATTCCCTGGCTGAGCCCGAACTTCATCTGCCGCGGTTTCAGGTTGGCCACGCAGATGACCAGTCGTCCCACCAGGTCTTCAGGCTTGTAGGCCGCTTTAATCCCGGCGAATACGTTGCGAGTTTCTCCGCCTCCCAGTGAGAGGGTGAGCTGCAGCAGCTTATTTGCGCCCTCAACGTGGTTCGCTTCCAGAACTCTGGCAACCCGCAGGTCAATCTTTACGAAGTCATCAATCGTGCACTCCGCAGCCAGCGGCTCATTCTTCAAAGCATCCCCGGCATCCTGCCATTTGTCGGCCGGATGAAAAATGGGCCCTACCGGGGTCGGGGGGACCGCTGGGGCCGCCTGATGCGTCTGTTCGGCTGCCGTTTCCTGCCTGCTTTCCTCAATCATCGCTTCTACCTGTTTCATTTCAAGACGTTTCATTAAGTGCTGGAACTGACTGACAGGAGTTCCTGTCAACGGTGTTCGGGATTCGTTCCAGTGTTCTATCGGGCGATTGAGCAGATCTTCAGTCTGCTTCGCCAGTTCCGGAAGAACAGGAGTCAGATAGACAACGATCTGCCGGAACAAATTCAGGGTGATCGAACAGACGTCTCGCAATTCCACGGCTTTCGTCGGATCTTTGCGAATCACCCACGGCTGTCGATCATCCACAAACTTATTGGCTTTATCTGCCAGAGCCATGATTTCCCGAAGCGCTGCATTGTAGTTGCAGTCTTCAAAAAATGCGGCAATCAGTTCTCCACGAGACGCTCCCTCTGCAAACAATCCTCCGTCGTCCGGATAGACGTCAGACAAAGTCTGACCGGCGAGGAATCCCGCTGACCGCGAGGCAAGATTGATGACCTTATTCACCAGATCCGTGTTCACTCTGGCAATAAATTCTTCCAGGTTCAGATCGATATCGTCAAGCCCCGGTCCCAGCTTACTGGCATAGTAGTACCGCAGAGGTCCTGGCGGCAGATGTCGCAGCCATGTTGATGCCATCAGAAAGGTGCCTTTGGATTTTGACATCTTCTCGCCACCGACCGTCAGAAATCCATGCACATGCACTTTCCGCGGCAGATTGCAGTTCGCCGTCTTCAGCATCCCCGGCCAGAATAATGTGTGAAAGTACGTTATGTCCTTGCCAATGAAGTGATGAATCTCCGCTGCGGAATCTGCCATCCACCATGAGTTGAAGTCTTCACCATGCTTCTGACACCACTCCTTTGTGGATGCCATGTAACCAATGGGAGCGTCAAACCACACATACCAGTAGTTGCCGGGATGGTCCGGAATTTCGAAGCCAAAGTAGGGAGCAGGACGGGAAACATCCCAGTCTCGCAGAGCATCTCCAAGAAAATTGCCTTTGAGATACCGAGCGACCTCGGGCTGCAACCGATCGCCGTCCTGAGACCACTGCTGCAGAAATTCACGGAGCTGTTCCAGCTCAATAAACAAGTGCTCCGCCGTTCTAATCTCTGGTATCGCATCTGAAAGCACGCTGCGCGGGTCACGAAGATCAGCGGGGGTATACGTCGCACTGCATACGCTGCAGTTGTCTCCTGGCTGATCGGCTGCTCCACAACGCGGACAGGTTCCTCTGACAAATCGATCCGCAAGAAATGTTCCCGCCACCGGATCGTACAATTGCTGTACGTCCTTCTGCTTCACAAGTCCGCTGCGACGGATGGCTGCCCAAATCTGATGACACAGCTCCCGATTCTCGGGACTATTTGTGCTGCCATAGTTATCAAATTGAATCTGAAAGCCAGCAAAGTCCCGCAGGTGCGCGTCCCGCATGTCGGCAATCACGGCCTCTTCCGAGCGACCTTCCCGGCGGGCCCGAATCATGATCGCGGTACCATGCGTGTCGTCGGCACAGATAAACACACAACGATGCCCACACAGCTTCTGGAACCGCACCCAAATGTCCGTCTGGATGTACTCCACAAGGTGCCCAATATGAATATGCCCGTTTGCATAGGGCAATGCGGCTGTCACAAGAATCTGTCGAGACATTCCATTACTTCCAGTTTGCGTAAACTCGGTTCATCCCGGCTGAATTCAACCCCTGAATGAAATCTGATGCCTGATCGAAGATCAAACCTGCGCCACACCAGCAAACCGGATTGATTCCGGACGGAAACGCACGAAAACGAAACTTAGTCGCTGGTCGGGCGAAGTGTCGACCGACATGCCATGAACGTCAACGCGATCCGCCCTCCGGATCAGAACTTCCTGAAAATCACTGAGTTTTCAGGAATGCATTCCGCCAGAACAACTACCCTGCGCCGTTGACACAGACAAGCCCCCCGGTAAACCAGACACATGACCGCGTCGGTGAATTTACGCCCGATCACGGGAAGTCCTGCCCGACTGGCAATTGAGATATTCCCCGTTTTGAGCCACCTCGTCGATCAGAAAACATTCCGCCAAAAATCCAGTCGCCTCTCCTGGCTTTTGTGACATAGGTTACCCGTGTAGCGTCTTTAACGAACATCATTCGCAACCCGGCAATTTGTCAGTGCTTCATTCGCGGTCATACGTCCATTCCATGTATCCGCCGGCTGCGCAACTGTCGCTTCCGCAAATACAGGCCTTATCGTAACAAAGCCTATCGGCGACACATTCCGAAAGGACGCATGGCAATTCCAAATCAAAGGTGAGAGTTTTCCCACTAAGAATTTGCAGAACGAACGAACCGAGGCAGACTTCCTGCATGATTCTATGGTGGTTTTCCCACCACGTTCCTGCCTGGTTTAAGGCATTCAGATATGACTGACACCAATCTTCTGACATCGACATCCCCGGCCTTTATTGACCGTCGCTCTCGAACGAACGATCAAAGTCCCGGCGGGGTAGAACGTCGGCAGTTCCGAGACGGTGATAGATCCCTGCGCCCCGAGGTCGCTGAACTCGCTGACGCCGTTGACAATTACAAGATCAAACACCGCCGTCGCTTCATTACGTTCGAGGAACTCTTCGATGTAATGGTCTCCCTCGGCTATCATCGCTGATCAGGCGACATTTGAGCAGTCGGTATCATTTTTCCAGTCGCCAACTGGGCAAAAAAACCTGCGCGCACTCTGGATGTCCATAGTCTGTTCACCAGAGCGGCACCACGGAGCGTTTTATTACTTTCCAAGGTGCAGGTCGATTCGATCGTGCGTGGTGTAAAAACGCCAGCGGTTGTCCTCCCTGAGCAGCAATCCGCTGGATTTGTTTTCTTCAACAGGCCGCAACGGTCCGGACGTTTTCCTCCAGTGCAGCAGGTCCGAGGACTCTGCAAGGAATGTGCTCCAGCGTCTGGGCTTCATTTCGTCGCCGGTGCCATGCAGGACCGCCACATAGCGGTTGCCAATCTTCTGCACCTGATTCATGGCAATCATCCGTCGATCAAAACTGTCCGGTCCCGGTACTATGATCGGATCGTCGCTGACGTTGGTCCATGTTTTCATGTCTGCAGACGTCGCCAGCCAAATGCCCTCATCCCTGCGTTCGTAGAACAGATACCACACACCGTTGTCGAGAATTGCCGTAGGTGTTCCAAAGGGGCCCGCAGGGATGGGCTCTCCAGCCTTCAGTCGAACATCCAATGTTCCCACACGCGTCCATTGAATGCCGTCGCGAGAGGTCATCAACTGAGCCTGGTCCTGACTTCCTTCCGAAAACATGTAATAGGTGTCGTCGTGCTTCACGACCATCATGTCTTCGACCCAGTAGTCGGAGACCAGCGGATTCATTTCTGCACGAGTCCACTGAATTCCATCCTTCGACGTGGCGTAGCCGAGCTTCATGGTCACAGGTTGCTGCTCCGGATCATACCCGGTGTACCACAGTTTCCAGAGCTCTCCGTCTCGCATGATCCAGCCCCGCTCCCGAATCTTTGCATCCCAGGCCCCGGGCTGGGCCACAAAAATCGGCTGGTCAGAAACCGTCGAAAAACTCAGAGGAATTTCATCGGCGACAACAACTGAATGCACGGCAGTCAGTAACAAACACACCGCAGAAAAAACTCGTACTCTCAACGGAAAATCCTCCCGGGGAACTTTCTTTCAGATCACAAGACGTCGGCCCAAATAAAATCCCGCGTGCCAGCAAACAGCAGGTGAATGTCACAATGGCCATCTGCAGACTGCAGGCAGAAAAGCAAACAGCCCGGCTGATAACCACCGGGCTGCTGTTTTTCCTGTTCGACCTGTCAATTGGTCGATCTATTCCGGAAGTCGCTTGATGCTGACGTTGCGGAAGCCCACAGCATCGCCATGCCCGGCGAAGCCAAAGTATCCCGTTTTTCGATCCTTGCCGGGATGCGGCCGACCACCGAGAAGTTCGGTGACCTTGCTGAGATCGGCATTCAGAATCACGTTGCCATTCAGTTCGACGCGAATGGTGGTGCCATCCACTGTCACTTCCTGGTAGTTCCACGTTCCGGCGGAGCGCAGAAATCCGCGTTTTGCAGCCGCCATACCGTAGGCAGACCCGTGGTACTGACGAGCATCCAATGCCGCATAGTTGGCATGTTCGTTGTCAAGTACCTGCAGTTCACACATCGCGTCATAGGCCGGGTCACCCTTGCCATCCGTTCGAATTGCCAGCCCATTATTGCCGGATGGAGGCGTCATAAACTCAAGACGAACAACAAAGTTGGCGTATTCCTCGTTGGTGTGCAGAATCCCGCCCTTGCCTTCTTTGCAACGAATTGTCCCATCAACCACCTCGTAGTTGTCCGCTGCGCCGCCCCAACCGCTCAGGTCTTTGCCGTTGAAGATCGATGCAAATCCTTCAGTCTCGCGTGCAGACAGAATCGAATTCGCCTCTTCAGCCGGAATTTCGCGAACAAAGATGTTTCGCCATCGAATCTCGCCACCATGGGTCTGAAGACATACGGGGCCTTTTCGGAACAGCGGACTTTCACGATCCCAATAGTTTTCCATGATGGCGTTGTCCACCACCATCTGACCGTTCAGCCAGACGCTGGTGCGAGCACCAATTTGACGAATCTTGAAGCTGTTCCACTCACCAAACGCGTGATCGGCGCGAACAAACGGATCTTTTCCCGCCGCTCCGGCACTGTTGTTCCACAACCCACCACTGCCCTTGTCAGCACCCAGTTTGAACTTTGATTCTTCTGTGAAGTCCCAAATCTGAACCTGAGGATTGGCCTTCAGATAGATGCCGCTGTCTGCCAGCGGTACCGTCTTGTAGTCAATCAGCAGTTCATAATCGGTGTACTCTTCGTCCGTGACCAGGTAGGCGCCGTGCCCGTCGTTTACCAGTTCGCTGTTCTCTACAGACCAGTGCTTTTTCGCATCATCGGTCCATTCAGTGATCTGCTTTTTTCGCATTTCTTCGGGCATCCTGGCGAGATCCCGAGGGTCAAAGTGGGGCATTCCGTGCCACCCTTCAAGATCCTTGCCATTGAAGATTGCCCGAAAGCCTTCAGGTGGCTCGGCAGCAGGGATGGCGGATGAGGTAAGCATCAGGAACGCAGCGGCAATTGCTGCCAGTGATGGCGTTCGGATCATGTTGAGAGGTCTCCGGGGAAGGCCAAAAACGGAGGGTTAACAGGCACTGCTGTACGCAGTTGCCCAATCGGATTCGGAGAATAACCGAATTTGCGTTGTTCGAAAATGCATCCGGCACGTAGTCCATGGAAAATCACGCTGTTTCAACGAATTCCTTCCGTATCTTCTGCAGACTTTCCCTCGCGGTTATTGCCCCTCTGCCAAAGGCACTTCTTTCAGGTACAGAATCTGGCCCGTCTGCTGCATCTCTGGCGATACCACAAAATTGCATGACGCCGGCATGTCCGTCTTAACCAGCAACAGAATGCGATCGGCAGGAATGTCAATGTCCCCGGAATAAAATTGCCGACTGTTTGATAACGCCCTGCGAATCATCTGAACTTCAAGATGCTGCAGATTCGCTGCGTCAGGATCTTTCAATGCGGGTGTACCCACCGGAAGAAAACCGAGGGTGTCTACGTCCTGGCCCAAAAACTCTGCGATCGTACGCCTTCCATTCCCCGGACGAATGCTGCCTGAACCCTCGTCCACTTCCGCAGGCCAGATACGGTCTCTGTAAATCATCCACACCCGCGTGTTTTTCCCAAAAGGAAAACGACGACCGACCTGAAGGGCAAGGGATGACAACTCCGTTCCGTTCACTGTGAAACCCGCCACCTTCATTTCCCAGTCAGGCAGCACGATCTGACTTCTCGCCACCAGGGGCTCTCGACTAAATGGCGGGATGCGGCTTGAAAAGGAGGCCGTGTTTCCCGAAATGATCGTGGCATCCACACTTTCTTCCGTCAGGGCAGAGGCCAGCAGCGTCTGCCGTGAGTCGTCTTCAATTCTGCAGTCGGCTCCCTCCGTCACAAAGACCTGACTAAACTGCAGGCAACTCCAGTGAGTGCTGTCTTCAGCAAGTGCTATCATCAGTGTTCGGAACGAAGTGGATTCCCCGTATCCTCGCTGACCAAGGAAAATAAACAACACACTGAAGAAAACGACAGTTCCCAGAACATAGGCGATCGAATGATAGTGGCGGTTGCCCTCTCGCCGGGAAAACCACCAGCCTCCCGGATAGAGCAGTCCAACATACGTTATGCACAACAACGCTATCAAAAACCACGAGTGTTTCGGTTCAACCAACTGGGCAAGGATCTGAAAGAGTTCGTCATCATCCGACAGCTTGCGCGCATAGTTCCACCCCGGTTGGGACATCGCCGTGAGATTCTCTTCGCCCTGCATGCGTTTTCTGACCGCGACAGCATTCACCATCTCTTCGGTCAACTCATTCCGCTGGATGTCCTGCCGGACCACTGTGCCTGCCCCCACCGCAAATTCCGGAAAAGGCTCATTCAATGCCGCCAGCAATCCGGAAAATCGCAACTGCTGGCGATTGCTGTCGAGCAACAGGTGTAACTTCCCACCCCGCTGCAACCAGGACAACATCGCGGATTGCCGCGGCTCTTCCCAGTCAGGAACATGGTCCATGTACAACGCATGCAGACCATGCGTCGCAGTTGAATAAGGAGGAAACACATCATCCGGCATGTGCCTGATCGACGTCGGAACTCGCTGTAAACTCTCCGCCGGATCCAGCAATACAGTGACAAGCCGAATCTCTTCATTGCCTTTCAGCAGTCGCTCTGCTTCAACCAGGCCCGGCTGGTCCTTGCTGCCAAGGTCGAACAGCCCCGACTCCGTTTGCAGGCGAACTTCCCAGGTGTTCAGATTTCCAGAAATAAGAGGGTAAAACTGAACCCATCGCCGCGATGCCGGTCCAAGAAAAACCGGCACCTCATGCCTGGCTCCCACCGTTCGAATCAATCCCGAAACCTTCTGAATCGATACCGTGCCCTCAACCGGCTGGTCACTCCTGTTGTCCAGCAGCAGCGAAAATGGCTGAAACTCTCCCTCAGTCACTCTGCCGTCAAATCCCCAGTAGGTTTCCACAATCCGCACTGGTGCTGCCTGCTGTGCAGAGACCATTGGCAGCCCCGACAACAGGAGCACAAGGATTTGCAGAAGATGTTTCATGCTGTCCATTCGTCGCAGCACCTGTTCCTGAAATCTTACGAAATCACACGCGCGAACATCCCGGAACGCACCGCACACGTCAGGCACCGTCACTGAAAAATACGTCAATTTCTCCCGGCAGGAGGCAAATTCGCATGACCCATGCTGGTGTTTGAACACGGCTCGAATTACTCAGTCAAACTTTCGCCCTCTGCCTGCCACGCCGCTTCGTCTCCCACTCCTCTCAACCCGTCTGAAGACCCGCCCCAAACAACTCCTCAGTGGACAGGTTCTCGTCGTTACGCCCCAGCAGCCTGCTGCTCCGCCGGAGCGCAATCCATCGAACGCCCCAACAAAGTCCCACATGCCAAACGACAACCAGAAGCGAAAACAGAATCTCTGAGACAGGATTTTCCACCGCTTCACGAAAGTAACGACCGCTCTCGGTTCGGAACGCAGCGGAGGTGATTGACGTCAACAACTCATCGTTCGCCTGAATCGCCCCATCAATTCGCAACATTCGCAAAAACGATCTTCCAGCAAGACCTATCTCGGCAGGGTCGTAATTCCTGCCGTAAACGCCCACAAGGTTCGCTCCTGAATACTGATCGTATACCAGCGGATTTCTCTGAATCGCAAAGACTGTCCACGACAAACAAATCCAGCTGCCAACAACAACCATGGCCGTCATTACAGATCGAGCCTGTGTGGTGCACCGGGCACCGCAAAGCACTGAGACCCACGCAATCGTATTCATCAGCATCCAGGTAGACAGAACGCTAATTCCACCGTACATCAACAGCAGAAAGAGCTGAAACAACATTCCCGAAGTGAACGACAGGGAGAAATTCATATACATCAGGATCAGTGTCAGATGCACACTCAACAACGGCGCGGCCAGAACCATCATCAGCCGATGCATCCCCATAATTTTCTGCCGAAGAATTGAAGCCCCCGTCATGGGCGTCGACAGCAGGGCTTCCATGGTTTCGCGAGCACGCTCAGACGACAACAGAGTGGATGCCTTCATCGTTACAATCATTGCCACAACCGACCAAATCACCAGCAACAGCTGCGAAAGTCCCCGCGTCGGCAGGCCTGAACTGTCGATCGCAGCCCACAGACAAATAAACAGAACCGGTAACTCAAGCACCATCAGAATTCGAACCAGATACCGAGCCTTTCCCAGTGATTTCTTTTCACGCTCCCGCCACGCCACCGGATCACTCTCAGGAAATGACTCCCGGTCAGCAAAAACGATCACCCCACCCGCCTGCTGATTCAGGTTGTGGAAAAAGAAGTCTACCCGGCGAAAGATCTTCAACAGCAGCGACGATTGACTGACAAACGCCCTGCGAAACAGCAGAAAACGAGTCAACAGCAAAGCACAGACCACAAACAGCATCACCGGTATCGTTGCCAGAAACACGCCCCAGAGCGGGTATCCCATCGTTGCCAGGGTCTGCAAAAATCCACCCCTGCCGCCGCCCATCGTCATTCCCCGGCTGTACTCAACCCACAAGCGGAACGGCGTAGGAATCCCAAAGTCCAGGATCACTGTCACTGTAAACAAGACTCCGGTCAGCACATACGACGCCACAAAGGCCCCCACTGTCGTGGAATACCAGGCACTGCACAGTAACCCAATGGACGCGTACAGCAGGCATTCCCACAGGACCAGCCAGATCGTCGCTTTCAACAACGTTTGATCGACTCCCCCCAGTGAGTACACAAAGGCCAGCATCGGGAAGGTCAGAATCAAAACACTCAGCATCGGGATCAGTCGGCTGCCCAGCTTTTCCAAAACAATCGTCATCGGCGACAGTCGCGTCACAAACAGCGTGCCAATCGTGTTCCGCTCTTTTTCGATCGTGATCGAGCCGCAGGTCATGGATGGCATCAGGATCTGGATCGCCGGAAACAACAGCCAGACCAACCGCGGAAAGGCAATCGCCCCGGCCCCCAGAAGTTTCAACGTTGTGTTCCGCTCGCCGGGAAATGCATTACCCACAAAACTGGCCAGAGCATCACCCACGAAGTACACCGCCAGACTGAGGATCACAACCGCTCCCACTGTCCGGACAACATACGTCCTGCGCCTGGCAGCAAGCTCAGTCAGTTCCCGCTTCAGCAGTGGAAGTTCCGGAATGAGTCTCCACAGAATCATACCGTTTTTCCTTCCGTCAGCTTCATAAAGGCCGTTTCCATGTCCATCGCTTCCGGCTGAAACATGGTCAGTCGAGCCTTCGCGGCCACAAGGGATTCATGCAGATCCGCAATCGAAGCGTCGTGCTCCTGCAACCGAATCGCCCAGCGATCCACCTGCTGCTCCACTTCATGAACCCCCGGAATCTGCTTCACCCGCTCATACAACTCCGGGCTGGCATTCTCCACCCGAATATGCACCACACGCATCACCTGCAACTGCCGGTAAATGTCTTCCAGCGATCCCTGAGCAACCATCTTACCCAGCTCGATAATGCCAATTCTCGTGCACAGCTGACTCAGCTCCGAAAGAATGTGACTGCTGATCAGAATGGTCTTTCCCATTTCTCGCAGCGCTTTTAATAACTCACGCATTTCAATCCGCGCCCGCGGATCCAATCCACTCGATGGCTCATCCAGCAGCAACACTTTCGGGTCGTGCAGCAACACTCGCGCCAGCGCCAGTCGCTGCTTCATCCCCCGCGATAAACCGTCCACCGGAGAATGCGCTTTGTGACTCATGTCCGTCAGCGTCAGCACGTCATCAATGGTCGACTTCCGCTTCTCCATCGGAATCCGATAGGCCGCAGCAAAAAAATGCAGATACTCCAGCGATGTCAGGTCCTCGTACACCCCAAAAAAGTCCGGAACAAACCCCATAATGTCACGAACCTTCTGCGGCTGCCTCAGCACATCCAGCCCACACACCAGGGCCTGCCCCAGAAACTTTGGCTGCAACGTGGCCAGCACCCGAAACGTAGAGGACTTGCCCGCTCCGTTCGGGCCGATAAACCCAAACACTTCTCCCTGAGGAATGTCGAGCGAAATCCCCTTCACTGCTTCGAATTTCCCATATGTGACCCGCAGGTTGCGCAGACTGATCGCCATTGGCTTCTGTGATCCCACAGCCCCAGCCACCGCCTGTTCGCCCGTCTTCATCTCTTGTCTCCATCCCAGAAACCCGCGCCGGTTTGCTAACCACCACCGGCTGAATTCGTCAAGCATACTGTTGAAAAATCATCGTCTGCCGCACACCACGACCCCACCCACCGGGCGATCCTTCACCACAACTGCCGACCCACAACTGCTGACACCTGCCTGCAACCCTGGGGCAGTCCCGCTATTGATCGGCCACTTTTACTGTCCCAGACCAGGCAACGCCTCGCTCCCGTCGACGCCCGCTTCCAAAAAATAACGACGACGAAACACCTCAATCAACCCCTGACGAATCCTGACCACCACCAACACGTGCTCCCGCGGATTCGTGCCGTCCGACATCGCCAGATCTTCAGGGAATGTCGATCCCTGCGGCGACAACTGACTCAGCATCCCAAAAATCCCCTTCGACGAGGTATTCTGTGTCGGAATGCTCTCAATCGCACTCATCAGCGCCACCTCAGAATCAATACTGCCGCTCGGAGTCCAATCGACCGCCTGAACACCGGCCATAACACGCGTGTCGTACAGTCTTCGCAAAACACCCCGGTGAACAACATACGCAGCATACTGCCCTTCACTCGCCGAGGACATCTGGTTCAATGCTGCAGCCACACCTGCCCAGCTGATTTCCGGCGTTGTCGGCGAAACGTCGTCCCACGCAATCTTCGGCAGGTCCACCGACTCCGGTTCCAGCGTCATCGATCGCAGCGTTACAGGCGACCACTGCTGAACCTCCTGGACCGTGGTGTAAGCCTGCGGAAAATTCCCCTGATAGGTCAATGGCTTGTCATCAGGCAACACAACCTGACCATAGGAACTATTGCTGAAAGACGTGTTCATCTGCACATGAAACGCCCGGCGATGGTCCTGGGTCACTTCATCCTGACGATTATAAAACAGAGATTCCAGCGTCGTCTGACGCACAGGCGTGTTATCCGAATCCAGATCCGTAATCACCAAACGACTACCGGCCTCGTCACTGCTCATATACGCATGCGCCACCGCAATTGTCAGAAACGTAAAACACGCGGTCACAACAGGAAACACGAACCACGTGTATTTCCGCATCTGCAACCACCCCAGCACAAAATAATCCACAGGCCCAATCATCAACACATAGCCGATCAGAATCAGAGAAATCACGGCCGTCGGTACCATCTCCACGTCCGATGGCAACAACGCATTCTCAATCTGCTGCAGTGACGCGTCGGCCTGAGGATTTAGCTGTAATCCCTGATACGCGTTCTGATGAACCCACTGCCGATCCAGATAAAAACGACCGTCCCTTTCGGTTAATACGTAATAACCCAGTCCCTCGATGTAGTTCATCGCGGGCCTCTGCTCCAAAAAGATCCCAAACTCGTCCTGCTTCGCCTGAGGAAACCACGCCCTGACAGCATTGAGATCAGAGAAAAAATCGGCCTTGTCTGCATTCCTCAGTGCACTATCCTGACGAACTTTCCAGAGAAAACTGACCAGATTGCCGATGGTCGCTCGCTGACTCAACAGCCCCGTCAAATCCTCCTGATTCGGCAGCAACACAGCGCGCCCCAGCCCATAGTGACTCATCACAATCCGCTGCGGATCGTCATCAATGCTCAGCAGCCGACCGTCCGTATCCAGCGTCAGATCACTCTCACTTCCAAGGCCCTGCTTTAGCGCTGTTCTGAGAAAACTCAAATGGATTCCCTGCAAGGGCTCCGCCGCCAGCACACACAGACTTCCGCCCGCACGCAACCAGATTCCCAGCCCCCGCAACTGCTCCTCCGACATCCGCGCCAGTCCGCCATCACTTAAAAGGACAACATCAAAGGCACAGTACCCCAGCGGGTCCTCCGGCAAGTCACTGATGTCCCATTCGCCCGTATGATGAATTGCCGTCATCGCAGGGTCTCCCGGCATTCCCTGGCCCGACGGCATTCCGGAAACATCCGCCGACGCTTCTGAATTTTGATCAGACTTTTCCTCTGTCGGCAGCAATTCCTGAAGCAGCAGCTTCTCCTCCAGCAACTTCCGATTTACAGACGCTGGGCGATTGCGAGGATCATCCGAGGCACTGCACATCAGAAATCCACGTTCCCGCGAACTGGTCATCAGCAAATCATAGGGCTCCGGCGGATTGATCCGATCCGCTATGGAACTTAATGGGATACGTTCATTCTCCGTGACAAACGCCGCCCGTATGGCCCAGTTACGCAGACTGGATGTTTTTAACGGTGGCAGCAACATCTGAAACTCATAGTCCTGCCCCGCCAGAACAATCCCTTCCCGCCGAATCGTGGCAATCCTGTCGGACTCAGAGACCATCTCAAGGGCATCGTAAATCTGCAGCTCCAGTGCCCCCTCAAGGTACTGCGGGTCGTTGTACTCCAGCCGCACCCGCACCGCTATTGGCGCCGCAGATCGATTGCGGATGGAAACGAGGTCCATCTTCATTCGCACCCGAGGCTGCGCTTCCGCTACCAGCGACATGGCAATCAACAGACAAGGGATCAAACATCCCCGCATCCCAGTACTCCATGTTGCATTCATTGTGGTCATTCCACCGCTCCTCGCGCTCGCTGAAAATACCACCACTCAAACATCAACACACCAAAAGCCAGCGCCGCGAGCGTCCACCACAGCGGACGGTCCGTGCCCAGCGTCTCCGCAGACTCCATCGCCACAGCCGCCTCGGTAAACCTCAGCTCCTCGACCGGTAACAGCGCCGTCTCTGTCACGCTCAATAACCCCGTGCCAACAATTGCCACCGTGTCCTGACCCTCCTGCACTTCATATCGCCCCACTCGCGCGGCCGGGATCCCCGTCAGCAATCCCGTGGCCCCACTGCGCCCACTCAGCTTCTCTCCCCGAGGCGTTGTGACAACATAGTCACGATCCGCGTCCAGGCTGATCGCCGGTAACACACCCGTCGGCGCCGCTGAAACCTCCGACAATGCCGCCTGCTTCATCGCCGCTTCCACGGCATTCGCTGCCAGAATCGGAAATCCCACTCGAAATGGCAACGTGGATTTGTCCGTCTGAAACGTAAACCACCACGCCGTCTGCAATCCCTCACGCTTCTGCAACAACAGTGGTCCCGCATTACCGTCCACCAAAACCTCGTAGCCACGCGATTCAAGGTCGCGAACCGTGACGCCCTCGGCATACGCCGGCTGCTGCCCAATCTGCACGTCCGCCATCTGCACATGTCGCAGCAACGGTGTCGTTCGATTCCAGTCAATCACTCTGCTGATGTCTTCCTTCATCAGCACTCGTTCCTTCAAATCCTCCGGAATCACGCCGACAAAAATCTGCACCGGCGCCGTCACGCCGTTAATCGGGGTTCCGTTAGAGATGATCAGGTCGTAGTCACTTCCGGCCGGTCCGGTTCCCCCCAGCTGCTCCAGTTCCACATTCGGAACGATCTCCACAGCCCTCTTCCATGTCGCCAGCTCGCCGGAAACAAGAACTTTCAATGGCCGCGTCGCCGGCAAAGATAACCAAACACTGTTGTCCGTTTCCATCGCATCAAAACCACTCGGCACAAGTCTCGCTTCCAGCAGCGTCGCATTGCCGGCACTCACCGGAAAGACCAGGCGTTCCGCATCATCCTTCGAGACCTCCAGCGTTTCTGTATGCGTCTGCTGACCATTCTCCAGAATCTGCAACTCCGCCCCTCTTAGTTCGTCTGAGGATCCCGCGACCCGCACGAA
>CAIQIE010000137.1 GCA_903871805.1 uncultured Planctomycetaceae bacterium
CACTTCTGGGAATCCCGCTACAAGGCTCAACCGCTGCTGGATGAAATGGCCATTGCGGCCTGCATGGCGTATGTGGACCTGAATCCTATTCGAGCCGGTATCGCGGAGGCTCCTGAAACCAGTGATTTTACTAGTGCTCAGGCGCGTATTCAGGATCGCCACGAGGCGCAGTCCAATTGCACGGCCGAAACGCAGGCTGTGAACACGGAACACGGCCCACATGCCGGGTGGCTGGCACCTGTGGAGCTGGAGCCAAAGCAAAAGAAGACTCGCGAAAAGCAGGCAACAAGGCGAGCCAGCAAAAAGGGCTGTCTGTTTATGTCACTGGATCAGTACCTGCAGTTGCTGGACTGGACGGGGCGTCAATTGCGACGGGACAAGGCGGGAGCAATTTCCGGCGATCTGAAGCCGATCCTGGAGCGACTGGATTGCACCGTAGAATCCTGGCTGGACCTTGTGCGGAACTTCCGTCGCCGATTCCGCACGGAAGCGGGGTGTCCAGAGGCGCTCTCACGGGTCAGTACACTTCGCCGAGACTGCCGCACGGCCAACCACAAAAGCTGAGCAACAGATGCGTCACAAGTCACTTCTGCGCTTTGGCTTAGAACCTGAGGTGCATGGCACCACGGGTTAACCTTAACCATGGCACCACGGGTTCACCATGGATTCAGGCACCAGCGGTTCATTTGCCATTGGATAGCCCCAGATGAGTTGGCTGCCCCCGGGGGGCGATGAAACCACAAAAGGTGAAGATATCTTGGTCTTCATTTTAATGAGTATTAAATGTTTCGAATGATTCCATTGCCGGCTGGATTGAGTCCTTTCATTTGATGCAGCACAATATGACCAAAACGATTCCGTACATCAGGTGCAGGCTGGGTTCTTAGCCGTTTGGCAAATGCTCTGAGCGGTTTTTCTCGCGGAGATCGTCGTGTGGACGTTTGCAGATTTGGAAACCAGCCTGACGTATTCAGAGTGTTTTGAGCGGTCAGGATAGATCCGGGGTCTTGTGGATTTCGCGTTTGGCGGGAGTATTCCAGTGAAGGTAACAGTGTTTGTGATTTTGAGTCTGGTGGCAGGTCTGGTCAGGGCTCAGGATGCTGTGCCAGCGCCTGCGGACTTTCAGTACCCGTTGGCCGTGGTGGCTCGTCCTGACGGAGTGATCTTTGTTGCAGACCGCAATCTGCCCGGGATCTGGAAGGTAGAAAACGGTCAGAAGTCAGTTTTCTTTCAGGCATCAAAAAAGTTCCGGACACCCCTGAATGCCGTTCGGTGTCTGGCGATCGATCCGGATGGCAAGTTGCTGGCTGGGGACTCGGCGACACGCGATGTTTACCGCTTCGACGAAAACGGGCAACCCACCGCGTTGACACAGGGCTGGATTGGTATCCCGATGTCTATCGCTGTCGCACCGGACGGCACAATTTATACGGCTGACCTCGAACTACATCGGATCTGGAAGATGCCGGCCGGGGGAAGTGCAAAGCCAGACGAGTTTGCCGTGATTAATTCGCCTCGCGGGCTGACACTCGATTCCGAAGGAAATTTGTGGGTGCTTTCCACGTCCAGTAAGGATGGACAGATTCAAAAGGTTTCTGCAGACGGCAGGATTTCACCGGTGATCAAGGACCATCCTTTCAACCTGCCCCATAACATTGTTCGGCTGGCTGATGGGACCTTGTTTGTGACAGACAACTATGAACACTGTGTCTGGAAAATTGGCTCGGACGGTAAGCCGGAAAAGTTTGTGGAAGGTGCGCCGCTGGATCGTCCAGTCGGTTTGTGTGTCAGCGGAGACAAATTACTGATTGCAGACCCTCATATTCGCACAATTTTTTCCCTGGGACAGGACAAAAGCCTGACTGTGGTGATCAGTTCTCCAGTTCCGACGCCTGCTGCTGCAAAGTGAACGCGGTAGAGCCACAGGCAGGCCGCCATTGGCCGATCAGAAGTGGTGTGTTATCTTCACTCGAGGGGCAGACTCTACTTTGGACACGCAAATATGAAACAGCGAAGGTGGCCACTGGAAAATGCCGTCAGCTGGTTTCTGCTGGCGAGTGCCCTGGATGTTGTCATGACGCATATTGTGCTGCATCTCAGTGCAACCGGTCAGACCAGTGCCGGTTTTGTGGAAAGCAATCCTCTGGCGCGCTGGGTGATCGGTCACTGGGGACTGTCTGGCATGGCGTTGTTCAAAGCGGCGATGTCACTGCTGGTGGTTGTGATTGCCAACGTCGTCTGGCGGGTTCGGCCGTGGCTGGCAAAAGCCCTGTTGTGGACAGGAACTGCAATTGTCGGTTCTGTAGTGATCCATTCAATCCGGCTCCTGCTGCAACATCGCCTTCACGGAGGCTGACTGTCATCGCCCGGAATGTCAGGGGTAACAATCAGAGAATGTTGACGGATGCAGCAAAATCCGTGAAGCTTGATGTGTCGCCGCCGTGTAAACTGGTCGTGTTACCGGCTTTTCAGTGTTTTCCAAGTGTTTTTGATTCTGAGACCATGTCATGGTGTTACAGCATACTCCGGGGCGTCACATTGCAGGCCTTTGTCTGGTGGTGCTGACTATCCAATCCTCCGTGTTCGCTCAGCTGGCAAAGCCAGAACCCATCAAGGTCCCGGACGCTATTGCAGCCAGTGCTGCAGAGATGAAAAACTATACGGAGCCGCTGGAGCACACCAGTTACCGACTTGAAATGGTACCAATTCCCGGCGGAAAATTCGTGATGGGCAGTCCGGCTTCGGAACCTGACCGTGGCGAGGACGAAGGGCCTCAGCATGAAGTGGAAATTTCGCCGTTTTGGATGAGCAAGTACGAAGTCACATGGAATCAATATGAGGTCTGGGGAGAAAAAGTCGACGCACTCCGTCGGGCCGCCTACAACAAGCCTGCAACGTCACGTGACAAAGTCGCCGACTCTGTGACTCGACCTACGCCCCCCTACACTGACATGAGCTTTGGGATGGGTCGGGAAAGTAATCCCGCCATCTGCATGACGCAGCACGCAGCAAGAATGTACTGCGTATGGCTCAGTGCCAAAACTGGACGCTATTATCGATTGCCAACTGAGGCAGAATGGGAGTACGCCTGTCGGGCAGGAACCACAACAGCATGGTCCTTCGGCGATGATTCATCCATGCTTGGCGATCATGCCTGGTTCGCCGACAACAGTGACGGCAAGTATCACCCTGTTGGAAAGAAAACCGCCAATCCATGGGGGCTTTTTGACATGCATGGCAACGTTGCAGAATGGGTTCTGGATCAGTACGCGGCGGATTCTTACGCCAAATCAGAGGGCAAATCCGTTGATCCTCTTGTTATTCCGCTGACTGAGTATCCTCGAATCGTTCGCGGAGGCGGGTGGGACGATCCGCCAAACATGCTGCGTAGCGCCGTCCGGGAGGGTTCCAGCCTCGATTGGAAACAGCAGGATCCCCAGATCCCCCAAAGTATCTGGTATTTCACCGATGCGTTGGGCGTTGGCTTCCGCGTTGTCAGGCCACTCACAGAGCCCTCCGAAGAAGAAAAGGCCGCGAAGTGGGACAAGAGCGAACCGCCTCAGAAAGATCCTGAAGAGGGCCCAACCCTCGAATAGTGGTTCACCCCACAACTGCGCAAACACCTCGCTTAGTTCCTCATCCCTTAGACAGCACCACACGCCAGTCCCTGGTCTGCATCAGATGTGCGCAGTCCCCGCAGAGACTCTCGCTGTTGTCCCCAAACTTCCACTCCTCTGACATCCAGGGGTTAAGGCAGTATTTTGTGAATCACGTCATTGTCAGCATTCCTGCGCGTCTCGACGGCTTCAACGCGGACTCCCTCGTGGCAAAGCTGACTGAGGATTTCTCTTCAGCCACTCACGTCAAACATCTTTTACTGGACCTGTCAGCAGTGACTTTCATTTCCAGTGCCGGTATTCGATACCTGATTATTGCTGCGGATTTCTTCAAAAAACGAGACGGGAGTGTTGTGTTCTGTGGGCCATGCGAAAATGTGCTTCAGGTTCTTCAGATCTCGGGACTCACACAAATATCTCGAACGTTCCCCGGCACCGAAGAAGCGATTGCGGCCCTTGTGAAAGCCTGAGTCTCCACGGTAGAACTTTCTGCAAGTCCTGAGACCGTTCCTGAATCACCATGCCTTCCGCAAATCCACACATCCTTTAGCTCAGCGGTTCGGTCTGTGTTCAAAAGTCGGCAGCAAAAGGCAGACGGACCAACGGGGTGACATTCGCTGAATGTACTGACTCTGGCAGACAGTGTCAGAATAGAGTCCTGAATCAGTAATCGCAAATTTCGGAAAGACATGTGATATGGCGGACGCGGCAGATTCCTCAGACAACCCACCAGAAAATATGGATGTTCCAGGGCAGGGATTGACCAGAGAAGAAGCCTTCAGGCGAATTCTGGATGGTCACTGGCGTTATCTTCAGAACGAGCGGCAGAGTATTCAGACAACGCAGGAAGACCGTCAGCGACATGCCCAGGGACAGTATCCGTTTGCTGCGATTCTGGGTTGTGCGGATTCCCGAGTATCGCCGGAGGTGATCTTCGATCAGGGCCAGGGAGACCTGTTTGTCGTCCGTGTTGCCGGTAATGTGGCGGGAGATTACGAGCAGGCCAGTCTTGAATACGCAGTCCAGAATCTGGGCGTCAAACTGATCATCGTCATGGGGCACGAGCATTGTGGTGCCGTGAAAGCGGCACTTGGTCAACAGGAAGTCCCTGGCGCCATCGGGAAACTATTGCAGGAAATCTTCCCCGCCGTCGCCAAAGCAAGAACTCAGAATGGCGATCTGCTGGATAATGCAGTCCGATGTAACGTCTGCCACACCGTTGATACGCTGTTGGCGAACAGCGCGTGCTTCCGCGAAGCGATCTCGGATGGAAACTTGCGGCTGATTGGCCTTGTTTATGACCTGAAGTCTGGCGACCTGGACTTTCAGCGCACCGAGGGCTGACCGCGGTTCAGTGCATTTGCCCGGACACCTTCGGTATTCGGTCCAATGAAACATCATCGATTGTCATGATCGATCAGAACGCGTTGGCGCCCGGTCAAAACGATGGACCAGCCGCCAGGATCTGCCACGCCTGAACCCCCATTTCAAGCTCTGCGAAAGCCCGAGTTGCCGCGTGGGTTCAGTTAACCAGAGCGATCTACGAGGCTGATTTGCTGCGGCTTGCAGGCCCGAGAAAACGATGTCGCTACGTCTTCGCGCCGCATGTGTCGGTGCGAAAAAAAAGAGCCGACACCCATAACGAGTATCGGCCCTGTTTTGTTGTGTGTCAGGATGTTCCCGACGAAGGGTGGCTAACCGGACTTGAACCGGCGGCCTCCAGAACCACAATCTGGCGCTCTAACCAACTGAGCTATAACCACCAAACAACGCGGAGATGCTAACCAGGGAATTCATTTCGTTCAAGTATCGAAGCACCGAAGAACGGCTATTTCTGTCTTCGGGACGATACCCTTCGAAAAAAGCCTGAAAAAACCTCATCAGACGGCCCCAAGCTCCGCCCGTCCGCTATCGGCACCCACCGTGTGCTGACTTCAATCAGACACAGTCTGATCCGCAGGGTTCAGTATCTTCGCGTTCGGTGAACGTTTTTTGGCGGAAATACTGGTTGCAATGAGGTTAAACCAGTCAACCATCGCCCGAATGAGCAAAATGCAATCCCAAAACGCAGCGCTCGCACGAGTGGCGAACAAGCAGGAAAAGATCACGTCCAATTGCAGGACATTCACCCAAAAAACTACGTCACAGGCGCCGTCAGTTCCAGTAGCTCTTTGGGTAGCGCGAAATGAACATGTTCTTCCCGCAGTGTCACTTCCGTCACTTCCGCGTGGAATTGATTCTGCATATGGGAAATACAGTCCTGAACAACCACCTCCGGGGCACTGGCTCCTGCGGTCACCAGCACTGTTTCCACGTCCTGAAACCATTGCGACTGGATCTCTGACGCCCCATCAATCAGATACGAGGGAACTCCGCGCTGGGCCCCGATTTCCATCAGGCGGCGGCTGTTGGAGCTGTTTTGGCTTCCCAGCACAATCAGCAGGTCAACCTTCGCGACAAGCGACTTGACCGCTTCCTGCCGATTTGTCGTCGCGTAACAGATATCCTCCTTCTTTGGACATTCAATCGAAGGATAACGTCGTCGCAGCGCCTGAATCACGGCATTTGCTTCATCCACGCTGAGTGTGGTCTGAGTCAGGTAGGCCAGCTTGTCCGTCTGCAGAAACGACAGCGAATCCACCTCTTCCGGTGTCTCGACGAGCGTAATACTTTCTGGTGCCTCGCCCATCGTTCCAATCACCTCATCATGCCCTTCATGGCCAATCAGCAGAATGTGATACCCCTGATTAGCGTACCGAATGGCTTCCAGATGCACCTTGGTCACTAACGGACAGGTGGCATCCACCGTCTGCAGTTTCCGATCTCTCGCTATCCGCCGTATTTCGGGACTAACGCCGTGTGCACTGAACAGCAGTATCGACCCATGCGGCACTTCCTCGAGCGAATCGACAAACCGTACTCCCTGCTGAGTGAACCGGTCGACGACATATCGATTGTGCACGATTTCGTGATAGACGTAAATTCCCGGGCCCACGCGACGAATGGCTTCATCAAGGCACTCGATGGCCATGTTCACCCCGGCACAAAACCCCCGAGGATTGGCAAGCAGCACTTTCATCCGAATCTGACCTTTGTTCTGGGTTCGAGTCTGCACACGTTCCGAAAACACAAAAACCGACCGTCCGAAATTTCCCTGACAGCACTGCACTGCCAACCCGCAAACGCACGAAAAACTTATCTTTCGTCCATCTGCGGTCTCAGTCGGAAGACTCCAGCTTTTGCCGTTCCAGCAAATCTGCAATCTGTTCTATCACACCCGCAAGAAAGCGGTCCAGGTTGTCGCTGGCTGCTACGGTCCGATTCCGCCAGCTCTTCAATTCGCCCGCAGCAGCGAAGCCTTTAAAGAGATTTCCGATCGCAGAACCTACCGATCGACTATCGGCCCGCAACATCATACCAGCTGCGGTATCCGGAATCGCTTCCTGCAGTTCGTCGATGATTCCACGAATAGCCAGAAATCGAACATTGCGTTCGTAACAGATCTGTGCGACCGCCAGACTAGTTGTGTCAACCGCCAGTGCATCCACAGATTCACACAGCTTTTTGCGGGCTTCCGGAGTTGTCGGATGTTCATCAGCCACAATCATCCGGCCCACATGAATCCTTTTTCCAGGCTTCAGCGTACAGCGAACAGGCATGACATTGCCGTGCGTATCACGGATCTCATCGGCCAGGACCAGATCACCCGCATGCACATTACCTGACAGCGACGAACTGTAACCGACTGACAGCATCCATTTGGGTTGATGTGTTTCCACTAACCAGTGAGCCGCTGCACGCTGGCGAGCAAAACCGGTGCCGGCTTCCGCCACGATAACGCGAGTCGTTTCACCGATGAAGCCGCCCCGAACCGTCAGCGAGCGTTCTGTGTAGCTCTTCTGACGATCCAGTCGCTTCAAAAAAGGTCTGACCTCGCCTTTGTGAATACAGACGATAGCCACATCCGCAGATGATCTGTCTGAGGGCTTGTCCTGTGACGAGTTCACAGTTGTGTTTCTCCCGGAGCTTAAACGGCGGCCTCAAAGTCCTTCAGGAATTGAACCAGAGCCTCTACGCCTGCTGGCGGAAACGCATTGTAAATGCTGGCGCGCATTCCACCAACACTGCGGTGCCCTTTCAATCCGCTGAACCCAGCCGCTTCTGCCTTTTTGACAAACGCGTTGTCCCGCTCTTCATCGCCGGTCACAAACGTCACATTCATCAGTGATCGGCTGTCCGATCGTGCCGTCGCACGAAACAACGAACTCTGCTCAAGATAATCATACAGCACTTTCGCCTTGGCCTGATTGCGAGTCTCCATCCCCTGCAGGCCGCCATGCTGACGAATCCACCGAAAAACAAGCATCATCAGGTAGATGCCAAACGTCGGCGGAGTGTTATACATCGACTCGTTTTCGGCATGCGTTCGGTACTGCAGCATGGTCGCCGGAGACTTACTGCCGGCTTCCACAAGGTCCTTCCGCACAATCACCAGAGTCACTCCACTGGGCCCCAGGTTTTTCTGAGCCCCCGCGTAAATCAGTCCGTATTTGCGAATATCAATCGGTCGGCTGAAAATGTCGCTGCTGGCGTCACAGACAAGGAACGCGTCGTTCGGAATTCCCACCGGCTCAGAACGAAACTGTGTTCCGAAAATTGTGTTGTTCGAAGTGAAATGCACATACACCGGAGAATCACTGTACGCAGCACCTTCCGGAATGTACGAAAAATTCTGATCCTTGCTGGAACAGGCCGAGTGCACTTTTCCAAAAAGCTTCGCTTCCTTCAGTGCTTTCTCGGACCACATTCCGGTCACCAGGTAGTCGGCAGTCCGTTCGGGCGTCAGAAAGTTCATTGGCACCATGGAAAACTGCAGCGACGCGCCGCCCTGCAAAAACAAGACAGCGTAGTCGTCCGGGATGCCCGCCAACTCTCGACATAAAGCCTCTCCTTCCGCAGCCACCGCCATAAACGGCTTGCCACGGTGCGAATGCTCACAAATGCCGATTCCCGTTGTGCCAAGGGACAATAGATTCTCTCGCGCTTCTTCGAGCACACTTTCCGGTAGTACTGCCGGACCTGCGGAAAAATTCCAGATTCGCCTGGTCATGTTTTCAATCTGCCTCACATCAAAACGTTATCCGCCGGGCAACCCGCTGTTGAGCCAGCAGAGTCAATTCCATTATCAGTCAACACAGTGCAGGATGCATTTTCCAGTTGTTTCGGAACTCAACGCCCCATCTTCCCGCATTTTCCAGGGCCTGTCGTTTAAACCTAGTGCTTTGTCAAAGCCCGAAATTGGGGTTCACCGTCATGAAATTGCGGTTCACCGTCATTCCCGCGCAGGCGGCAATCCAGATCGCGGCATTGGATTCCCGCCTGCGCGGGAATGACGTAACCCCAAAACCAGGATTTGACAAAGCACTAGCCCATTTCAGCGTTTCGCTGATCCTTCCATCCATTTTGGCAATCCGGGTCCCTGGGATCATTAAACAGCGGAGGCAGTGCCATGGTGACAGGATATCCGTTCCACGATAAAACCCCCAAATCTCAAGTTTACAACGCCATTCCCATCTTTGGGGGGACCGTAACCATTGACCAAACTTTGGATCATTCGCGAATTATAGCGAATCCGGGTGAAACCATAATGCCCGGACGCTTCACAATGTCAGCGGATTTCCGGAGGTCCGGGAATCTGATCTGATTTGATAAGATCTGAGTTCCGCTTCAGCCTGCCCCCGCAGGCGGGAATGCCCACATCGCAATCGATCCTGCCGGGTTGCTGGTCTGGCCCCGAACCCCCGCTTTCTTCCGGTTAACAGCCCCCAATAGGCAGTTCCGACACAGGACCTGCCCCCCGGTCCCGTTATTTTCACCACATCTCACTCGATCCCTGCAAACTTTCCTGGTCTTCGAATCAAAAAAACCTCGAAATCATCGAAAAAACTCTGGCATCTTACCGCTGTTGCGACTGATTTGGCCGAGTATCATCCCTGCTAAAGACTGGGCAGACCCGCATCCGAAAGGCCCCCTGGTCCCAGCAAGTTGAGCACAACATTTGTTTTTTCTTCGCTGAACTGACAATTTCTGTCGTTTAGCACGAGAATTCCGGTGCCATAATGTGCGGAATCTGTGCCAATTCGTGAATCTGGTTGCATTCAGGCAGTGTGGGTGCAGAGAATCTGCCTGAAGCAATGTCTGAATTCAGACCGTAGCGAAGTCCGCGGTCTGAACCGCCGATTCTGAATGACGCCGGTATTGCGCTTTCTGCTTCCCGTTTCTGTACAGCCGACAGGTGATTTAGCAACCTGTTCCGGAGTGCGATGATGAATAAGTATCTACGAGGCACGCTGTTCTTTCTGGTACTGGCCGGACTTGGCACCGAGTTTTACTTTGCCGGTCGGGTCCTGAAGCGTCGCTTTAACATCGAAACCGCCTTTGCCAAAGCGGTCGTCGAAAGTCAAAAAGCGATCAAAGCCGAAGTGGATGCAGCAACCGCACTGACCACCGCGAAGTCAGAACTGGTGTCCGCGAAATTGGGCTGGGGCTACGAATGGGAATTTCCCGCGGGTGGCAACATTGGTTCAGTCTCCGTCGTCCGCGGCACGTCACTCAATGTGAACGGTCTTGGCAAAGGTAACGGACTTGTCCCTGTGACCAAACCCGGGACCACCGATCAGTTTCCGCCAATCGCTCACGTGTTCACGCTGAACGATCAGAATCAGGTGGTTTACATTGGCGAATTTTCTGCTCGCCTTGATCAACTGCAGGATACCAACTGCATGCTGGAACCAACATGGGTGCCCACGCCACAGGAACTTACCGGATGGGACTTCAGTCGCGGTGCACGAATCCGCTCTCAGATCCCTCCCGGTCCCCGCAATTCCTTCTCCGGGCTCAATCAGACGATCCTGCGATCTTTCCAGCAGGCCAGCCTGACTGACATTCACATTGAAGATCAGAAACGACTGAATGCGGCTGCCGAAGAAGGCTTGAATGTTCGCAAGCGAGAATTAACCGGTGACCCGAATGGCCCGGAGATTGCCGAACATTCCGAGTACCGTCTGGGACTGGTAACGGCCCTGAAAAATCAGGAAGAAGAACGAAATGCCGTTCAGGCAGAGGTGGATAATCTGCGTCGCCGCCTGAAGGCGGCCACAGAACTTCGCCAGAGCCAGATGGAAGAAGTTCGACGAAAGGCCGGCGCCGGTTCACCTCCATCCGCTCGACTGTCTCAGCGGATTGAATAGGCACACGCGATCAGCGAACTGAACAGTCACATTTTAACGCCCAATTGCCATGCAGCCGCCAGTTCCCCTGGCGGCTGCTTCATTGAATGCCCGTTACCAGTCGGCCCTCGCTGACACGCCTTTAAACCGTCGTTGCTGCGGCAAACTGACGAATGTCACTGACGTGCCCCTGAACCGCTGCCGCTGCCACCATCGCCGGACTCATCAGCAACGTGCGGCCAGTCGGACTGCCCTGACGGCCTTTGAAGTTGCGGTTGCTGGACGAGGCGCAGACTTCCCGGCCCTTCAGCTTGTCCGGGTTCATCGCAAGACACATTGAACATCCAGCGGCTCGCCATTCAAAGCCCGCCGCCTCGAAGATCTTATCCAGGCCTTCTTCCATTGCCTGACGTCGAACCAGTTGCGAACCGGGAACGACGATCGCCTTCACGTGAGCAGCCACTTTGTGCCCGCGAACCACACGCGCAGCTTCACGCAGGTCAGAAATTCGGGAATTGGTGCATGAACCGATAAAGGCAACATCGATTTTGGTGCCCTGTATCGCCTGGCCCTCTGCAAGTCCCATAAATTCCAGAGCTTCACGGATCAGCTTCTGCTCTTCTGCAGGTACTTCAGAAAGTACAGGCAGCGGTCGGCTAACCCCGACTGACTGAGCAGGTGTAATCCCCCATGTCACAGTCGGCTCAATTTCTGCGGCATTGAACACAACCACATCGTCGAACTCTGCATCCTGAGGAGATGCAATGCTGAGCCACCACTTGGAGGCCCGCTCAAAGTCTTCTCCCTGTGGAGCAAATGGACGACCACGCAGATAGTCCACCGTCTTCTGGTCCGGATTGATGTAACCGCAGCGGGCCCCACCCTCGATGCTCATGTTGCAGACGGTCATTCGCTCTTCCATCGACATGGCATCGAATGTGCTGCCGGCGAACTCATAGGCATAGCCCACTCCGCCCTGAACACCCAGACGCTGAATGATGTAAAGAATCACGTCTTTGGCATAAACCCCTTGAGGAAGCGGTCCGTTGACCACAATCTGACGGACTTTCGGACGAGTCAGAAACATGGTCTGCGTTGCCAGCACTTCCGCAACATTGCTGGTCCCAATTCCAATGGCAATGCTGCCAAAGGCACCATGAGTACTTGTATGGCTGTCGCCGCAGACGATTGTCATACCGGGCTGAGTCAGTCCCTGCTCAGGGCCGACAACGTGCACGATGCCCTGTCGCTCGTCAGACAGGTTCAGCAATGTCACTCCAAATTCCGCACAGTTTTTTTCGATTGCAGACATCATCTGCTCTGCCAGATCATCCAGAAACGGACGGGCCTGACTGGATGTCGGTACAATGTGATCCACCGTGGCGATCGTTCGCTCCGGAAACGCCACTTTCAGTTGACGATCACGAAGAATCCCGAATGCCTGCGGGCTGGTCACTTCGTGAATCAGATGCAGGCCAATAAACAATTGAGTCTGGCCGCCGGAAAGCGTCCGAACGGTGTGCAGATCCCAGACCTTGTTAAACAGATTGCGTTTGTCAGACATGGATCAGATGTTCAGTCAGAAATCCGGGCTGGAATGCAAATGTCTGCTCCCTGCCCGATCCGGGAACAAACCGTCTGAAACAGGCTCTGTGGCAAATTCCGTGGAATTCAGCCAGACCACCTGCGAGAAAGAGAAACGCATTGTAACGTGGAATTCCCGGCGAGTCATGGATTGGATCAATGGAATGCTACTCGTTCAGGAAAATTGGGCGTTTCCAGTCGATTTACTCCCGTATTTCACAGATTTAGTCGCTTGCTGCGACATTTTTCCGCCGATTCCCACAGAATCCCGAGTGCCATCTTCCTGATGTTGACAGCCCCGGGAAGGTGCCTTAACCTGATCGTCGTTCGTGAACCGATGATCGGGGAGGCGGACAAAGCTCCTTGCAATCGATTCCTGTCACACCCTTCCCGTTGTGCCGTCCTGATACGGTCCGCTCAGTGGGAACAAATTCTGTGTGATTGGTAGGGAAACCGTCCTTTTGTTGTATCTGCGATTGGTGTATCCAGTCCGGCATGCCCCCGGAAACACCGTTCCACAGATGCATTCCTTCCGGATGCGTTTCCCATGTCAGTACCGCTTTCCATAAATAAAGCTCAGGCGATCGAACTGCTCCGCAGGCAGATTCGCAGCTCACAGGCCAATGGCGATCAGCGAAGTTATCAGCCCACCGGACTTTCGGCACTGGATCGTTTGCTGCCCGGTGGTGGGATCCCCGTCGGAGCTGTGATGGAGTGGATCAGCGAAACTCCAGGCCACGCCGCCACATCACTTGCCATCCGATCAGCTGCAGCACTGCTGCAAAGACCGGGTTGTATGGCCGTGATCGACGAAGGTCGGGATTTCTTCCCGGCAGTCGTTCCAACCCTGGAGGTCCCCCTGTCCCGAATCCTGCTGGTTCAGGTTCCCCCGGGTTCTCGCACACACCCCGGCAAAACAGCAAATCACCGCGGACGATCACGTAATCAGCCCCCCTCGTCCACAGCAGAAATTCACAGCGAAGCACTCTGGGCCCTCGAACAGACAGCTCGCTGCCGCGGTGTCCGCGTTGTTCTTGGCTGGCTGGATCGCTGCACGTCCGCCGTGGTGCGACGCCTGCAACTGGCGGTCGAACACAGCGGTGTCACCATTATGCTGGTGCGACCTGCCACGGCACTGAAACAACCCTCGTTCGCAGACCTCCGACTCAAAGTCAGCGCCCTCCCCTTTCACACCAACTCCAGTCAGCACCACACCCATCATCTGCTCCCCGCTGAAACAGGCTCAACTCGCATCCCAATCTCAAACACTCCTCCCGAAAATCCCCCGACGCGACAAATTCAGGTCCAGTTAATGCGAGTCCGTCAGGGACTTCAGAATGAAGGCATCGCCGAACTAACGCAGGACTGGTCCGAACGTTTTTCCGGCTGAAACCAACTGGTCACTGTCCCAAAATCTCCGCTCCGGATAACATCCTCACCCTAATTTTCAACACGATCTTCTCCTGTCTTCTTTCGCTGCACTGCCTGCTCGGAGACATCCCATGCAACAGCCTGCCCACCATCGCTCGCCCATCTTCCTCGCCCTGCTTTTCTCTGTCCTCGCGCCGACAGCAGCCCGTGCCTGCTTCACAGACCAGCCTGCAGCCAGCACCGTTCAGACTCGCACGGTCATCCGAAAACAAGGGGATGACGGAGTCCATACGTATCGAATTCCTGGACTGACAACATCCAGACAGGGCACACTCCTGGCCGTCTTTGATCTCCGCCTCGAAAATTCCAGAGACCTCCCGGGAAACATCGATGTCGGACTCATACGCAGTACCGATCACGGTGCCACATGGACCCCCATGCAGACCATCCTCAACTTTGATCACAAGGAACCAGGTTCCTCTGGCAATGGAGTGGGCGATCCTGCCATCCTTGCAGATCCCCGGACCGGAAAAATCTTCGTCGCCGCACTCTGGTCCAACGGAAATCGCGGCTGGAATGGATCCGGACCAGGACTCCTTCCCACAGAAACCGGCCAGCTCGTTCTCACTGTCAGTGACGATGATGGCGTCACGTGGTCTGCCCCCATCAACATCTCCGCCACGGTCAGGGGCAGACAGTCCGACTGGCGACTATTCTTCAATGGTCCAGGACGTGGTATCGCTTTACGCGACGGAACACTCGTGTTCGCTGCTCAGTACCGCGAAGCTTCCGGTGTGCCCCATTCCTGCCTGATTTTCAGCCGCGATGCGGGGACAACATGGACCGTTTCCGCTCCCGCTATCCCGGGAACACCGCCCACCAGCGAATCTCAGGTGGCCGAACTGACCGACGGTCACCTGCTGCTGACCATGCGAGACGAATCCCGCAGCGGCCAGAGAGCATGGGCAAGGTTTGAATGGAATCAAAACCATACCGACGGAACATGGTCTCAGCACTGGTCAACCGTTCCCGATCCCACATGCATGGCAAGCCTCCTGAGCCTGCCTGACGGTGGCCTGCTGTTGTGCAATCCAAATTCGGCAAAACAACGCACGGCTCTGACGGTCCGATACAGCAGCGACAACGGCAAAACATGGAACAGCGGTCTGCTGATCGATGGCCGCCCCTGTGCCTATTCCTGCCTCACACAACTGCAGGATGGACGCATCGGTGTCCTCTATGAAACCGGAGACAAATCCAGCGTGGAAACTCTCACATTCACCACCTTCCCGGTGAACGCTGTCACAAAAAAATAAAGACGCCGGCCACGCGAATTCCACTTCGCTTCACGCTCATTCCGGTCAATCAGGCATTCTGTCCGGCCTGCGACCGACGTCCCACAGCAAAAAATCTGAACGTTGTCGACGTCTTCTTTCCATCACCAGGCCCAACTGCAGAACCCAACCCTGTGCGAACAGTTGTCCAAAGGCACATCACAGTCCCCGCAGTGCTTCCTCCCTGCTGGTACAGATCTCAATCACCTTATCCATTCGCGTCAGCTTTAAAACATCCAGGACTGCCGGGGTAACACTGCAAAGCCGCAGCTCGCCGCCAGAAGAACGGACCTTCCGGGCAATTCGCATCAGTCCTCCCAGCGCAGTGCTCGACAGAAAACGCACCTGACTGCAATCCAGCACCAGCCGTATACCTCCACCTGGCAGAATCAGACGAGAAATCACATCCCAAACACCGGTGATACTGTCAGCGGACGTGATCTGCAGATCAGGAAACGTCACAACAGTCACCCCCTCCACGTCGTCAATCTTCAGCTTCGAATGCTCCACGATTCTGTTGTCCTCCGAAAAACGAAAAAGAGCAACGCTCGGCAGCAGGCCCGCCTGCTGCCGAACACCCATATCCGTCGATCAATCAGGAAGACACTGATTCACGGCCAACATGTCCTGACGCCAACTGGGCCGTGTCCCGCGCAATCGTCATCGTGCAGGCCAGCAGGTCCAGGCAATTGTCTTCCGTTCCAAAAGGGTCTTCAATCTCCACACTGGCCTCTTCCAGACCAAACATCCCCATGGAAATTGCGGCCATCAGTACCGGGGACCACCAGCCACATCGTTCACAAAGTACCACTGGAAGCGTTGTCAAATAAATCAGAATTAACTGCTTCACCATGGAAACATACACAAACGGCAGCGGAGTCTTCTGAATCTTCTCACACCCGCCCTGAGCATCCACCAGACGACAGACAAGGTCCTCCATGTGCCGCACCATCGTCGAATCCAGTGTCCCGTTCCTGAAGTTCGTGTGGACCCATTCCGATATCGCCAGCGACACTCCCGTCGCAGGATTGCCAAACTTCACCGCCCTGCGACAGACGTATTCCGGCAGATAAATCTCTGACTCTTCCAAATCCCGCTGCCCCTGAAGCAGACGACGCAGACAGATCACATAACCCGTGACAAGATTCGCCAACTCCGCTGCACTCGACGTGTACTGACTGGCAAAACGCACCAGATTACGACTCGTGTTAATCAGCGATCCCCAATGGGATCGTCCCTCCCAGTAACGCGCATTGGACGCGTTAATGCGGAACACAATCAAAAATCCAATCAGCGATCCCAGCACCGCATGTCCCGCCGGATCAATCCCCAGAAAATGCTTGTCCGTAAATACCCCGGTATCCAGACCCAGCTCATAAATCGCCTGAATCATGATGGAATACAGCAGAAAAATTACGACGCGACTCAACGACAACGGCAGTGCCGTCCCACGAAATGAAAACGTCGTCTTCCACCACCCATACCTGTCATATTCAATCATCCGTTGCCCACCCAATTCAACAAACGTAACAGATCCGAATCACTCCATACCCAGCACGCCACCGACCCTCGGTAACCCCTTACCAAACCGCAGGGAGCTCCATAATACCATTCTCCCCGCACCGCCGCTGCTCGTCCAAAAATTATTTCCTGCGGCACCCCGCCACTGAGTCCACGACTGCACCCAACACAGACTATCAACCTTCGATCAACTTTCAAAAAAACAAAACAACCCGCGCCAAGATCGAAAATTCCAACAATCCGCGTCGCTCTCCGCTCATCCGCAATTCCAGTCCGCGTCCAGACGCCTCACGTCTGCCCATAGTGACAAAAACCAAAGCTCAGGGAGTGTCTCACCTATAGTCGGACCACTCCGCGGCCGCTAAAATCCCGACAGAATTGCGGGTTGTCCCTGAACAAATTCCAGCGTGTGCCCGGCCATACTTCATCACACCTGTGACATCCTCTACTTCAGAATGCCAATTCCATGAGCGATACCAGAACCATCCGCGTTGAGGCTCTGACGCGAGTTGAGGGGGAAGGTGGACTGGTCGTTCGGCTCAACGGCAACACCGTCGAAGATGTCCAACTCACAATCTACGAACCACCGCGTTTCTTTGAAGGCTTTCTGCGCGGACGTCCCCTCGAAGAAGTTCCCGACATCACCGCCCGTATCTGCGGAATCTGCCCGGTCGCCTATCAAATGACCACAGTCCACGCCCTCGAAAAAATCCTGGGCATCACCATCACTCCGGAAATCCGCCAGCTCCGCAGGCTCCTCTACTGCGGCGAATGGATCGAAAGCCACGCCCTGCATGTGCATCTGCTGCAAGCCCCGGATTTTTTTGGAGTCGCCAGCGGAATGGAACTCGCCGGCAAATTCCCCGCCGAAGTCACCCGCGGACTCACTCTGAAAAAACACGGAAACACCCTGCTGGAAATCCTCGGTGGCCGAGCCATCCATCCCGTCAATGTGGCCGTCGGCGGCTTCTACCGCGCCCCCAGCCGAGATGCCCTGCAAAAACTGATTCCCAGCTTCGAATGGGGACTTCAGGCGGCCATCGACGCCACACGCTGGGTCGCCGGATTTGACTTTCCGGATTTCACACATGAACGCGAACTCGTTGCCCTGCGGCATCCCGATGAATACCCCATGAACGAAGGCGACGTCGTCAGCTCACACGGGCTGCACATTCCCGTGGAACAGTTCTCACAGACCTTCAAAGAACACCACGTTGCACACAGCACAGCCCTGCACTCGCTTAAAATCGCCGATCAGTCCAGCTACTACGTCGGTCCACTCGCCCGCGTCAGCCTCAATCGCGACCACCTCAGCGAAGCCGCCCGCCGCACGGCAGACGAAATTCAGTTTGAAACTCCCTGCTACAATCCCTTCAAGGCCATCATCGCCCGTGGCCTGGAACTGATTCACGCCTTCGAAGAAGGCCTCCAGATCCTGCGAACATACGAGACTCTCCAACCACCCCGCATCGCTTTCCACCATCAGCCCGGTTCCGGTTGCGCCGCAACAGAAGCCCCGCGAGGACTCATCTTCCATCGCTACGAAGTGGATCAACTCGGGAAAATTGCGTCCGCAGAAATCATACCGCCCACTTCCCAGAATCAGCGACAAATCGAACTCGACCTGATCCGCTGGATTCCCTCCATTCTCAGCGATGACGAACAACAGGTCGCCGATGACTGCGAACGCCTCATTCGTTCCTACGATCCCTGCATCAGCTGCTCCACACACTTCCTGCGACTGCGAATAGAACACGCGTTGCCTCGGACCACTGCCTGATGAACACCCCACGCCAGATTCTGATCGTCGGCATCGGCAGCCCGCATGGTGATGATCAGGCTGGCTGGCTTGTCGCAGACGCTTTGCAACTGTCGCTGATGCAGTTACACCGCCCTGACCTGTCCTGCTGCGTGAAAAAAGCCGTTGTCCCCCTCGACCTGCTGCACTGGCTGGAAAATGTCGATGAACTGATTCTGTGCGATGCCTGTCAGTCGGATGCTCCTGCAGGAAGCATCCGACTGTTTCACCTCACCGAAACGCCAACAGGACGTCTACAGAACAACCTGCCCGACTCAGATGACTGCTCTATGCGGGCCACTCACGGTTTTGGGCTGATCCAGGTCCTGCAGCTGATTCAGATAACGACAGGACGGTTGCCTGACACGACGCTTTGGGTAATCTCCGGAACTTCCTTTTCCCCGGGATCAGCGATTTCTGATCCCGTGTTACTCGCCATCGCCCGTCAGGAATTGGAAATCCTTGCTATACTGCGTAGTAATTAGCACAAAAGCACCCTACTTCAGCCCCCGGCGAATCAGCAACCCATCGACCGTGGGCGCGCTGCCCCTGAAGGCCTTGTACGATTCCATCGGATCACGGCTGTTGCCGCGTGACAGAACTTCTGCTCGGAAACGAGCCCCATTTTCTGCGGTGCACCCCCCGGTCGCAATCATGTGCGCAAACGCATCGGCCGCCAGAACTTCACTCCAAATATACGCATAGTAACTGGAAGAATATCCGCCCGACCAGATATGGGCAAAATACGCTGAACGATAACGCGGCGGTACGGCCGCTATATCAATCCCGTACTTTTTTAATGTGGCCGCTTCAAAGGCTTCCACATCAGACGGAACCTGATCCGGAGCCAGACTGTGCCACTCAAGGTCCAGAATGGCTGCAGAAAGATATTCCAGCGTATCAAACCCCTGATTAAACCGACTGGCTTTCACGACCTTATCCAGCAACTCCTTTGGAATCGCTTCCCCGGTTTTATAGTGCCGCGCGTAGTTGGCCAGAATCTCCGGCTGAATTGCCCAGTCTTCCTGAAACGTGGATGGAAATTCCACGAAGTCCCGCGGCGTATTCGTTCCTGCGACCGAGGGATAAGTCACATTCGAAAATAATCCGTGCAGCCCATGCCCCATTTCATGAAACAAGGTCGTCACGTTGTCAAAACTTACAAGGGCCGGCTCACCAGCGGCGGGCCTTGGAATATTCAGCGTGTTGACAACAACCGGATGTTCCTTCAGAAGTCCCGATTGATCCACAAAGGAACTCATCCACGCCCCACCTCGCTTGGTCTCGCGTCGAAACGGATCAAAGAAGAACAGGCCGATCTGAGCCCCGTCTTTTTCAAGCACATCAAACACTCGTACGTCCGGATGAAACACCGGCAGGTCTGTTCGCTCACGAAACTCCACACCATGCAGGCGGTTCATCGTGTAGAACACACCATTCTTTAACACACTGTCCAGTTCGAAAAACGGTTTCACCAGTGACTCGTCGACTTCAAATCGGGTCTTTCGGAGTTTCTCCGCATAATACTCCCAATCCCATGGTGCCAGCTCGTGCCCAGCGCCGGAGGCACGAATCACGTCTTCCAGATCCTTCGCTTCCTGACGCACACGGGCCACCACACCCGGCACCAGATCCGTCAGCATTTTCTGCGCGGCTGCGGGGGTCTGGGCCATCTGGTTCTGTAGCTTGAAAGCCGAATGACTGCCGTAGCCCAGCAACTTCGCCCGCTCCGCCCTCAGCTTCGCCAGCTGCAGAATCAACGGTCGATTGTCCAGACCTCCGCTGCGACCAAGCCCGCGTTCCGCTGACGCTTCCCAAAGCCGCTTACGCAGCTCACGATTGTTCAGCGATGCCAGCTGAGGTACCCGCGTGGTATTGGTGATTTCCAGCACATACTTGTCTTCAAGGCCCCGCTCTTTCGCAGCCTCCGCAGCGGCGGCAATGTCCCCGGCAGACAAACCGTCCAGCTCAGACACACTATCGACAACGACGACTCGCTCTTTCGTCAGTGCCAGCAAATTCTCCTCAAACTGCGTTTCCAGCTTCGAAATCTCTTCGTTCATCGCTCGAATACGCGTCTGCTGCGCGTCCGTCAGCCTTGCGCCGGCACGCACGAAACTTTCGTAATGCTGCTTTAATACCTCGGACTGCTCCGTTGTCAGCTTCAATTCCGCTCGCTGATTCCACAAGGCGTCCACACGGGAAAACAACGTCTTGTTCAGCAGGATGTTGTCGGAATGCGCCGCCTGCAGCGGAGCCAGTTCTGTTTCGATCTTCTGCAACGCATCATTCTTGTGCGATGACGTCAGGTTCGAAAAAACATTGCGAACTCGTGTCAGCAACGCCCCCGAGTTTTCGATCGCCACAATCGTGTTTCCAAATGTCGCTAACTCGCTCTGTGCAGTGATTGCATCCATTTCCAGAAGCTGCAGCCGCATTCCTTCCAGAAACGCCGGACGGAAATGCTCCTCACGAATCCGATCAAACTGTGGCGACTGATAAAGCAACGGGCTGGGTTTTGCAAAAGGATTGTCCGCCGACAACTCTACGGCAGAACCAGTACTCACAGGATCATTGCTCATTACAGAATCCAGAGAAACACCACAGAACAGCGGCAGAAGAAACAAAGGTGCCGTTCGCACAATTAGGCGGCGGCGGAAAAACGGCGATTCTGAAGGGCCAGTCATGGGCCGCATTCCTTAAAAAAACGGGATTCCAGGGCTGAAATCCGCAAACATCAACGATCCGCAGGGAACCCGAATTCCCCACCGCGTCTGTCAGCTGTTTCGATAAGCACGAATCTGCTGGCCAGTCACGGCTCGCCAAACCCCTATGATAAACGCCAGATTCGCCAGAACGAAACTATAGGCCGTCCCGGATCCTGGCAAAATACGACGACGACCATCCGCCAGCCAGTGACAACCGGCCAGCAGAAACAATCCGGCAAATGGCCCAAACATGGCCAAACTGGCCAGACTCGGCTGAACAACCAGCAGGGCTGCAGACGTCAGTGTCGCTGTCAACAGAAACACAGGTGATAACCACCGCAGAATCTTGTGTGACCACAACGCAAATGCATAACCTGGATGCCGGAACGGATTCAGCAAGTGACTGCGAGTCCATGTGCCCTGCCAGTTTCGCAATGTCATGCGAATGCGACGACGCAGGGTGACGGCCGAATCATTGCCGAACTCATCGTAAACAAGAGCGGACGGCTCATGCACCACCAAATGACGACCACAGACGATGTCCAGCGGAACAATGCAGTCCTCACCAATCGCCGGATCCATTTCCACAAACAATGCCCTTCGCATCGCAAAGCAGCATCCGGACAAAACCGCCAGAATCCCCAGACGCGACTCAAGATCCCGCAGCTTCATCTCGTACCGCCAGTAATACCCCTCACAGGCCTGCACATCCGCTGTCGTCGGACGACCGTAGTACAGCCGCCCATCCACCGCGCCCACGCGAGTGTCCTGGAAACACCGCACCACCCGTCGAACCCATTGCAATTCAAACTCAACATCCGCGTCCGTAAACACCACAAGCTCAGAGGCAATCTGCTTCATCGCCAGATTCTGAGTCGCCGTTTTGCCAAGGCCCGGACTCTCCAGCAATCGCACACGAGATTCCCCGAAGGATCGCACAATCTCGTTCGTGGCATCTGTAGAACCATCCGAGGCTACCAGCACCTCGAACCGATCAGCCGGATAGTCACAGGCCAGCAGATTTTCGATCCGACGCCTGACAACCCGCTCTTCATTGTGCACCGTCAGCAACACCGTCACCGTGGGCAGCGACGCACCCGCTTCAGACACCGCAGGCCCGCCGCCACCTGACCAGACTCCACTGATCAATTGCAGAAAACGACCGTAACCGTCATAGATCCAGTAAAGGATAAGCGTTGATCCAACAGCCGCGATCCACAACACCTGGAAATTCCTTTTTTCAGGGAGCAGCAGAGATTCGTCATGTCGGCGACAGAGAGAACAACCACAGGCAATCTCCCTCGCGACTCGAAATCCAGACTGCCGCGAAGTTTACTCTCTGTGACAGAGCCAACACAAGTCGACGATTCCGCACTCAGGAATCAGAGGAAGATGTCAGGGCTTTCTGGCAATTTGCGGCGCATGGCCTGCAATTCAGCCCGAATGGCTGGCAGAACATAGCCGGCGGCCAACATCGTGCCGCTGCCGAAAAACATCAAAAATGGGCCTCCACGCCGAATAGGAGGGGCAGAAAACGCAACTTTCGGAACCCGGGGACACACTACTTGAGGTGGGGAACCTGGGGACACACGGGGGCTTGGGGACACAGCACTTGAAAGATGGAAGAAATCACAAATGCTGGGACGCAGGACTTTATGTATCCCCGACATACCCGCGCCGGCGGAGATCTGCAGAGAATGCAGGACGTAGACGATACGAGGAGGATCCTGGAACACGTCCACGTGAACATGCGTGTATGGTTTTCAACGGAAATCCCAGGGACTCTTTGCGGACTACGGCCTCGCGGGATGTCCTGTTCGGTGGAGCGGCACATCACTGCTGCGAGTATCGCGTTGCTGAAGGCAGCTGCTGGCAAACTTCCAACCGCAGGGCACAGTGAACCAACACGGGGGGGATTCGGGGCACGAATCCGGGGATCGCAGCGACATTCGCACCACCCAGCAAGTCAAGTCTGCTGAAACGGTATGCAATACCGGGCCACTCGCATACCGCAGACAAAGGCAGGACTGTCTGCAGAGTCGTCCCTGGAAAGCGGGCGCATCGCTTTCTGCAACAAAGGCGAGATCACTTTGCTCAATCGCGTCTCGGCAGATGTTGTGTTCGTAATAAGGGAGCAGCGATCTTTAACGAGTCGCGTCAGGCAGTGGCCAGCAGATCTCGGGCAGCAGGGGAGGTACGAAAACGCCGATTTCCGTCGGGAGAACGATGCGAATCAATCCGCTCCGGTTTGCCTGCCATCAAGTAGAACAATCGACCAAATTCGCCAACTAACCTCACCCACGTCCCTTCCTCGATC
>CAIQIE010000138.1 GCA_903871805.1 uncultured Planctomycetaceae bacterium
GGGGAGGTTCCGGTGGCGGCGCTCGGCTTGCCACCGGCTATTTTCTGCCAGCCCTTTGGGCTGAATCGCAAAAAGGCAGCCGCGAGGGCAGCCGCGTCACCGGTGTCGGCCACCTGAACGTCACCATGGGTCTGGGACGGATGACGTTTGACTATGGCCGTTGGCCAAAAGGCAACGGAACGAAACCAATGTCCTGGGGCGTTGCCCCAGGCTACGATGAATATCGCCGTTGGCGAAACAATCACGGACACACCATTTGGCCACCGAACACAACGAACGCCCCATTTTGGCCAACGGCCATGGTCATCATAGCCAGGGGCAACGCCCCTGGAACACGAACCCCACAACACCCTTTTGGCCAACGGCCATAGTCAAATTGGAGTCGAGGTGCAGAATCGCATTAACGGAAAATTCTACTTTACGGACTTCCTCGGGACGCTCACGACGGTGACTCCCGTGAATGCTGTCAAGCTCCTGGTCTTTCCAGCTTAAAACCATGGACGGTGTCTCGTCCTGGAGTCCATGGATGCGGCGACATCTGTGGTCGGAATGACGAGTGAATTCCCGCGACTTAGATGGAGTGGCGGGAATGCGTTCTGGCCGGGTGGCTATTGTTTTTGATGCCCCCGGCTTCGTCGCGACCAGCAGCACGTCGACACCCGTTGGCTGGGTTGGTTGACGTTCCTCGCCGGCCTGCCAGATTCCACGTATTCTGCGGATATGATATGGTGTAAGGCCCTGATCTGACTCATTTTCCACACCGGTCTCCATTTCCCATGAAGCGTATTTTTATCAGCAGCGTGCAGAAGGAGTTTTCGGCCGAGCGGGCCGGCTTGCGCGAGTACTTGCGTGCTGACCCGCTGCTGAAACAGTTCTTTGATGTTTTCCTGTTCGAGACTCTGCCAGCCGCCGACCGACGGGCTGACGATGTCTATTTGCGGGAGGTCGCTAACTGCGATATTTATCTCGGTCTGCTGGGAAACGAGTACGGCTGGGAAAATGACAACGGGCTATCTCCAGTGGAGCGTGAGTTCAATCTGGCGACCGAACTGGGTGTTCCACGACTGATTTACGTCAAGGGGGCGAAGGACACTGGAAAACATGCGAAGATGCGGAAACTGATTGGTCGTGCGGGAAATGAATTGATCCGCCGTCGCTTCGACGATCTGCCGATGCTCAGGACGTCCGTTTATGCATCGCTGGTTGATTATCTCGTCGAACACCAACTGATTGGTGTCGGTCCCTGGGATGCTGCTCCATGCCTGAAGGCGAAGCTGGAGGATCTGGATCCGCAGGCCATGCAGTCGTTTATTCGGCAGGCGCGTCACGCTCGGAATTTCCCCTTACCTGAATCCACTTCAGTGGCAGATTTGCTCTCCCACCTGGACTTACTGGAGGCTGGCCACCCGACAAACGCCGCCGTGATGTTGTTTGGAAAAAAGCCACAGAAGTTTTTTCCGACTGCGGAAATCAAGTGTGCTCATTTCCACGGCACTGAAGTTGCCAAACCGATACCGTTCTACCAGGCATACAAAGGCAGCGTGTTTCAGTTGGTGGATCAGGCGATTAATTTTGTGATGTCGAAGATTGCTGCCAGAGTCGGCA
>CAIQIE010000139.1 GCA_903871805.1 uncultured Planctomycetaceae bacterium
GCGCCGGGGGCGCCCGGTGCATTGCCACCCTGGAAGCTGGCACGCATCTCTTCCATCATCTTCCGCATCTCTTCCTGGTTGGCTGCCTCGGCTGCGTCCAGCTTGGTGGTCTGGTCGTCAGAAATCATCAGAGCCGCCTTCATCTCGTCGCTCTTCAGTGTCTGCACGGCAGACATGTTCAGCCGCATCTGCAGGGAGATCTGGTCCAGACGCTCTTTCTGTGGCACTTCCAGCAGAGCATTCAACACTTCGTCGGTCTTCTGACTCAGCTCTTCACGCTGCTTCTGCATTTCCGCGAAGACCTTTGTCCGCTCTTCTTCGGACATCTGCTGGAATGCATCGCGGTCAGGCCGAGTCCCGCTGTTACGCTCTTCCCGATAGGCTTCCAGAGCCGCTTCAATCACGGCGGCTTGAGATTCCTCAATCTTCAATTCCGTTCGAATCTGATCAATCCCCAGCAGCATGGCGCGATCAACGCGAAAACCGCCCGGACCGCCACCAGGTCCACCGAACCCGAAACCACCTCGGCCGCCACCCGGGCCACCAAATCCACCCCGTCCACCACGACCACCCTCCTGTGGAGGCTGTTCGCCGTTGCCTGGTTGCTGTGCTTCAACAGCCGCAGAAAACGCCACGGCCAGCAGGCTGAATACACAAGCTGCTCGCATCAATTTTCCAAACACCATGGATGTCTCCGTGAGAAAACAGGGGTAGGCCCCGAACAGAATGGTCAGGATTTGGTCGAAACCCCAGGTCGTCCGCATGGCCACGACGCTGTGTGGATCAACCTCACTGCCGTTAAACCACAAAAATTCGCCCGGGATTCTCTGAAAACTGCGAATATTTCTTATTCGGGAAAAATAGCAGACAAATTCGTTTTTGCCCACCCAGGCGGCGAAAAGTCTGGTGGGGTGTTGATGGGACGGAGGGGACTGAGGGCACGGATGGGACTCAGGGGACGGTGCTCTCGGTCATGACCGGCGGTGAGGTTCCTGCTACAGTTTGGGGCATCGGGGCCGTCCGTTGCCGGGCCCCCAGCTGTTCCCGCCGTTTCACATCACGGAGTCCCGTATGTCGCACAGCCAGAAAACCGGTGTGTTCCGTGCTTTCCGCAGATCCTCCGGAATCGGTGCCACACCAGGAACGCTCGACCGCGGCCTGCAACCCATCTCCGAACGTTGTCGAATCAACCGCATTTCTTACAACAGCACATCCGCAGAAGAAGAATTGATTGATACCGTCGGTGAACTCAATGAAGAAGTTCCCGCCAATCGCGTCTACTGGTTCCGTGTTGAAGGCACGGTGGATACTGAGACACTGTCCCAGCTTGGCGAAGCCTTCGACCTGCACCCACTCGCGATGGAAGATGTCATCAATTCTCACCAGCGTTGCAAGGTCGAAGAATACGGTGATCATCTCTTCGTCGTGACGCGTCTCCCGGTCAGTGAATCCGATGGCAGCCTGACCACCGAGCAAGTGAGTCTGTTCGTCGGTGAAGACTTTGTGCTTTCCATCCACGAAGGTGCTCCGGCTCTGGACTCGGTTCGCGAACGTATCCTCAATGCCCGCGGTCGCATCCGGGAACTCCGCGCCGACTACCTGGCCTACACCATTCTTGATACCGTCATCGACAACTACTTCCCGGTCGTCGAGGACCTCGGTGATCGCCTGAATCGCATCGACGATTATCTTGAACAGGGGGCGACTGGACAGCAGCGTCTTGAGCTGCGACATGTTCGGGCTGATCTGCTGTTGCTGCGAAAAACCATCTGGCCACAACGCGATGCCATCTCGCTGCTTCTGCGCGATGATTGTCCACTCATCGCCGGCAGCACACGCACATGGCTGCGAGACTGCTATGACCACACGATTCAGTTAATGGATGTCATCGAAACCTATCGTGAACTCTGCGCGGACCTTCGCGATTTCTACGTGGCTGATATCAATTACCGCAGTGGCGAAGTCATGAAGACGCTGACCGTTATCGCGACGCTGTTCATGCCGCTCAGTTTCATCGCCGGTTTCTATGGCATGAACTTTCAGTACATGCCGGAATTGGGGTGGCCCTGGGGCTACCCCTTTGCCATCGTCTGCATGATGTCTGTTGCCGGGACGCTGCTCTGGTTTTTTCGCCGCAAAGGCTGGATCTGATTCGCGTGATCGGGCCAGCGGCGTTCCCATGGCCCCGCCGGTCTTCGTGTGCTGAACGCGTTTCCGGAAACACACCCTGACGGGCCTGCAGCGGCACGCCTCAGAAATTCCCCGACCCCTCGCTGCGATTGGGTTTTGGAAAACGCGACGGTATCCTGTATAATTCACGATCAACTCGGGAAGTGACGTCTCTGGATGGCCGAAATGGACTTTTGGAATTGTCGAGGCGGTTGATGTCTGCTCCGGATGGCAAATTGGCTCCCGCAACTTCAAAACAACAGCCCGCGCTGGTTGTACGCGATACCGCACCCCCCGTTTCGCCGCAGGATTCCGGATCGCATGACCCAGCTGTCTTCACGCCTCGGCCCCTGAAAACGGAACCGTCGGCACAACAACCTGAATCTCAGGGACCGGGGTCCGTTGTCGATGTCCTCGCGTCAGCCACCGCGGTCAGTGTCATGTCGTCGGTCACCTTTCACCTGTTCCTCTGGTCACTCGCCCTCGTGCTGCTCCCACTGCTGGGATTCGACTGGATCGAAAACCTTGTCGTGGACCAGCGACCGCTGCAGGCCGCCCTCGGGGAAGAAAACTTTGCCGATGATGCCGCACTTTTCGAAGTCATCGCAGATCCTGAATCCGATGCTCCTCAGTCCCCCACCAACCTCGAACAGCTGGCGGCCCAGCTGCAGCAGTCCGATTCCGGTTGGCTGCAATCGTCCATGGATGACGCCTTCCGCAGCCTCGTAGATACAAATGCCTCTGACGAAGATGCGTCCGGAGGCGGTATTCTGTTGAAGATTCCAGAGTCCGGTTTGGCGGTGACCAAAGGCAGCTTCACGGCCTTCACCATTCCTGCCCAACCACAGCCCCGACAGGCGTATTCCATCGTCATCGAAATCCGCCTGCCCAGTAGCGACAAGGTCTATCGTGTTTCTGACCTCAGCGGAAAAGTCGTTGGCACTGATGGCTACACCCAGAAACTGCCGTGGGACTCACGCGCTGCCGGTGCATCCGGCTACCCGGTTGAAGGCGGCGCGATCAAGCGACTGGACAGTAAAACGGTACTGGATGTAGTCCGCAATCGCGTGCAGATCATCATCCGCGTGCCCGGAGGAGCGCAGTTGGTCCGGGATGTCATCACGGTGCGATCCCGAAAACTGAAGGAAGAGCAGGAACTGGAGTTGGTGTTCGGGCGAAAACCAGAACCGACAGATTCTGAATAATTGCCGAACGATTCACGCGGACGGCCGCCCTGAATTCTGCCCGCTGCAACTCTTCACCGTCTACCCGCCCGCTGAATTCCGGCACTCTCCTGAGCAAGGCTGATCAGTATTCGTCTCGCGTCTGGATGAACAGCGCCTTCTTCTCACCCGGAAGTGTGAAGTCAAAGCCGCAGGCCTTGAAAAACCCATCGGTTGATGTGATCGCCATCACTTCCAGCACGTTTCTCTGGACGGCAAGATCCACACAGCTTTGCACCAGCCGGCGGCCGATGCCCTTGCCGTGGTGTGCCTGGTGTACCGCCAGACTGCGAATCTCAGCCAGCTTGGCGGAATAGATTTCCAGCGCCGCAAATCCCACGATCTGCCCGTCGGATTCGGCCACAAA
>CAIQIE010000140.1 GCA_903871805.1 uncultured Planctomycetaceae bacterium
CACTTCGGGACCAATCCGGTGTCAGTTTGCCCGAATTCCCGTGCGGAATGGATCGGATTCCTGCAAAACAAGCCGCGATTCACCCGTGACCCACGCACTCCCTGTGATCGTCGGCACAATCACCGGCCCGGCAGACTCCGCCACCGTTTCCGCTGCAGGCTGCCAACTGCCCTCAAACACGCTTCCGACAATGCTCTCCTGTCGCCAAACAGCGCCTGCTGCCAGCTTGCCGTCGGCGGCCAGACACGCCAGTTTGGCACTGGTCCCCGTCCCACACGGCGAGCGATCGTAGGCCCCACCAGGACACAGGACAAAGTTGCGGCTGTCAGAAACCCCGACAGTGCCCGGCCCAAACAATTCGATATGGTCGATCTCGCCCCCACCGGCCCCCGTAATCCCCTCACGCTCCAATGCAGCACGAATGTCCAACGTCAACTCCGTCAGACTCTTCCAGTCCGCCAGATTCAGATCACGCCCGTGATCGTTGACCAGATAAAACCAGTTGCCCCCCCACGCAATATCGCCCGTCACTCGTCCATGACCTGGCACGTCCACTGCCACAGCCTTGCGATAACGCCACGATGGCACATTCCGCAGTGAAACACGCTGCTCGTCCAGGAGTGTTGCTTCCACAATCCCAACCGGCGTCTCAATGCGCCAAACACCCGGCGTCACTTTTTTCATCCACAACAGAGTGACCATCAACCCAATGGTCCCATGCCCACACATATGCAGGTAGCCAGTGTTGTTGAAAAAGATAATGCCAGCCTGACACGACTTATCATACGGCTCGCATAACAGTCCGCCCACCAGCACGTCCGACCCGCGAGGTTCGTTAATGACGGCCGCCCGAATCTCGTCAAACCGGTCGCGAAAAATTGCCAGTCGCTCCGACAATGGTCCCGTGCCCAGTGCCGGGCCGTCCTGCACTATAATCCGAGTCGGCTCGCCACCCGTGTGCGAATCCACAACCGAAATGCTTCGCATGCTCTGTCTCCCGAAAAGGACACAACTCAAGGACACAACTCGTCGAACACGTGCGACGGGCTCAAAACCACTCAGCCACAAATGCTCTGCGAACAATCGGCCGGCCCTCTGTTGCGCCCATCATCAATCATCGCGATTTTCGATTCCCGCAGTCGCTTGTGCGTGCACATTTGAAGGACTCAGAATGCCAGGCAGGCCTCTTCTCAAAATGCGGCCACGATCTCCAAAATGCAGCACACCGAACTGGGATCACAGTGTCTATCGGGTTTCCCTGCCAACCCGTCAAGTCACGAACACGCAAACCGTGCCAGATCCAGCGAACGCTACAGTCAGCCCGTGATGGCCAGCCTTTCAGGAGTCGCACCTGAAAACAAAACTCCCCACGGACCACGCCCCACCGCGAACACACCCATCTGCAAACACATTCAGCCCGGAAAGAGAACACTGGCTTTTCAGGATCGCCAGAGCACTCTTACCGGGCTGTCTGATCAAGTCAGTGCCGGCCACGTTTGTTTTGGCAGAGCCCACGTCATACGCGGCTCTATGCCTGCAAACTACTGAACTTCCAGTTCAGGCGGCTGATTCGCACGACGTGCTCGCATTTCGGCACGGCGACGATCGCGACGACGAATGTCACTTGGCTTCTCGTAGAATTCTCGCTTGCGCATTTCTTTCTTCACGCCAGCATGCTCAACCAACTTACGGAACCTACGCACTGCTTCGTTGACACTCTCGTTATCTCGCAAACGCAACTTAACCACAAATACCCTCCTACGGAGCAAGTGAACAAATGAACAGATTTCGCGGGAATTGGACTGAAAGTTTACCAAACGCCACAGGAATTGCAAATTGCAGACGACCTTCAATTGCCATCTGTCACAAAACCTGTCAGTTTCGACGTTATAAATGGTTCGGCGCGGTTTGACCACCGACCCTATGGACCGAGAACCGTGAATTCACGGCTTTTTTTCGGTTTCCCTGAATTTCATCAGAAAATTATCGGCGAAAATCAGCGATGGCTCGCGACTGCATTTACATAATCGACACATTTTCTCTGATGTTTCAGGTCTTCCATGCCATCCCCTCCATGACAGGCACCCGGGGCCAGCCGACGAATGCCGTCTTCGGTTTCACACGGGATATCTTTGCCATTCTGGATCGAAAACCGGCTTACCTCGTCTGTGCCCTCGATTCCCCGGGACCAGGGAAGCGGGACGAAATTTTCGACCGTTACAAGTCCAATCGTGCCGAAATTCCCGAGGACCTGCGTCCACAAATCCCACTAATCAAGCAATTGCTGGAAGGCTTCCGAATCCCGGGGATTGAATGCCCCGCGTGGGAGGCGGACGATGTGATCGCCACAATGACCCGACAGGCGGTTGAACAGGGCCTTGACGTCGTCATTGTCTCAACCGACAAAGATGCTCGCCAGTTGCTCGGGCCAAACGTCCGCATGCTCAACTGCCGGAAAAACGAATTCTACAACGAAGAGTCATTGATGGCGGATTGGGGAGTCCGTCCGGATCAGGTGGTGGATTTCCAGTCGCTGGTCGGCGATTCCGTTGATAATGTGCCGGGAGTCCCCAAAATCGGTCCGAAAACCGCAAAAACCCTGATCGAGCAGTTTGGGACTCTGGAAAACATCCTTGCCAACGCTTCAAAAGCCCCGGGAAAAAAGGTCCAGGAGAATCTGACCGAGTTCGCTGATCAGGCATTTATGAGTCGCGAGCTGGTGCGCCTGCGTCAGGATCTGCCCATCACACTGGACATGGACGCAGCGCGCGTTTGTGACCCCGATTACACCACACTGCTGACTTTCTTCAACGACATGGGCTTTCGACGCTATGCCGCACAGATGCGGGAACATACAGGGGCCGCACCGTCTGGTAACTCACTGTCTGGCACCTCAACCGCTGCTGAGTCTTCCGACGGAGCAGGACACGCGGCCTCCGCGGTGGCCGAGTCCCCAACGGGAATTTTTTCGGGGGATAGGCCAACAGCCGCATCACGAGATGCCTCCACAGACTCCGTTATCCCTGTCACAGAGTCTCTGCAGCTGACGGCACTGCTTGCAACGCTGAAGGACTCAACTCAGCTGGCCGTGGAACCGATTCTTTCCGGAACCACTGTCACTGATCGCCGAGTTTCCGGTGTTGTCCTGTCGGACGGACAGAAGGTCTTCGTCATCGACCTTGCGCGTGCCGCAGACACAGAACTGGCCAGCACATTTCTCAACTGGCTTGCCGCATTTTCCGGGGATGTGCTGATCTCCACCGCCAAATCATTCTGCCATGCGCTGCTGAATTCCGGTTACACCCTGCCGCAGCGTTTCTTTGATGCCTCCATTGCCGACTATCTGCTGGATGCCGGAGCGCGCGGTCATGAGCTTGCCGACATCGCAGAGCGCTATGGCAGTGCAGCCGGGGCAGACACGGCCATAGCCACCGTGTCTGCTTCAAAGGCGCGTCAGAAAACCATGTTTGACGACGAAGCCGATGACAATAGCCCCGCAATCGCCCTGAAATATGCCCAGGCGACGCGTGCCGTCAGACAGGTGCTGTCGCTCAGCGGTAAGCTGCGAAATGCGCTCGAAACCGACAATCTTAACTCCCTTTACCGGGACCTTGAAGAACCACTGATTCATGTGCTGGCAAAAATGGAGCATGTCGGAATCCGGGTGGACGTGGAAGAGCTGAAGCGTCAGAGCATTGCCGCCGGAACAGTGATCGATCGACTGACGGCCGAGATCTTTCAGTCTGCCGGCAAAACCTTCAATATCGATTCGCCGAAGCAGCTGTCCGTCATCCTGTTTACAGACCTGCAGTTGCCGGTGCTCAAGAAAACACAGACCGGAGCCAGTACGGACCAGGAAGTCCTTGAGGAGCTGGCCAGTCTGCATCCGTTGCCGCGATTGATTCTGGAGCGTCGTCACCTGATTAAGCTGCGGGGCACCTACCTCGATGCACTGCCGGCCCTGGTGTCTCCTGCGACAGGCCGTATCCACGCCACATTTCATCAGACAGTGGCCGCAACGGGCCGGCTCAGTTCCAGTGATCCAAATCTGCAGAACATTCCGATCCGAACGCCCGAAGGCCGCAAGGTGCGCGCGGCTTTTCGTTCCGGAGAACCCGACTGGATACTGGTCTGTGCGGACTACTCGCAGATCGAACTGCGAGTGCTCGCGCATTTCAGCGGCGATGCAGCCTTGTGTGAGGCCTTTCAGTCCGGACAGGATATTCACGCAGCCGTCGCCTCAGAAGTCTTCAGCGTTCCTCTTGAAAGCGTGACCTCTGACCAGCGACGGATTGCCAAGGCCGTAAATTTCGGTGTGATCTACGGCCAGACGCCGTGGGGGCTGGCGGCGGCACTGGGAATTGATAAAGGTGCAGCGGCAATTTTCATTGACCACTACTTCCAGAAGTATTCCGGCGTAGCGACGTTCTGTGAAACTGTGCTGAAGGAAACCGTTCGCACCGGATTTGCCAGAACCATCCTGAATCGTCGAAGAGAAATCTCCGGGATCCGCCGCACCACAGGTATCAACCGCAACATGCCCGAGCGAACGGCGATCAACACCGTTCTGCAGGGCACCGCGGCTGATCTGATCAAGAAGGCCATGCTGAATGTGGATGCTATGCTGAATGCAACGGGAATCAAGGCCCGACTGCTGCTTCAAATCCACGACGAACTGGTGCTGGAATGCCCCGCCTCTGAAACTGCACTGCTGATCCCCAAACTTAGAGACTGCATGCAGAATGCCATGACGCTGAATGTGCCTCTGGACGTTGACGTGACCATTGGCACAGACTGGCTGAATCAGACAGACGTCCCCCACACCCCCTGACAGAACGGTCACACTGACAGAACGGTCACACTGACAGAACGGTCACACTGACAGAACGGTC
>CAIQIE010000141.1 GCA_903871805.1 uncultured Planctomycetaceae bacterium
AGTTTTCGCGTGAGGTCCGTCAGAATGAAACCCGGGGCCAGACTGTTGACCCGAATGCCGTGACGCCCCCACTCCAACGCCAAGCCACGAGTCATCCCCTGCATTCCAAACTTACTCATCGCGTATGGCAGCACACCTTTCAATGGCATCCAGGTGTTCAACGATTCTACATTGATCTGAACACCTGCACCACGTTCAATCATGTGCCGGCCCACCTGCTGTGCCATCAGAAATGCACCCCGCAGATTGGTGTCCAGAATGAAGTCATAGTCCTCAATCGTGACTGTCTCAGCCCGCTTGCGACGATTCACTCCGGCGACGTTGATCAGCGTATCAATCCGACCACGGGCCTTCAGTATCGCATCCACAGTGGCTGTGATCTGGTCCGGCTGACTGACGTCGCAAACCAATCCTTCCACCCGCAGCTCTGCGGTCCGCATTTCCGACACCGCCGTCTCGACAGACTGTGCGCTCTGGCTGCAGATAAATACGTCAGCACCACAACGACAAAAGCCTTCAGCGATCGCCCGGCCAATGCCGCGACTTCCACCCGTCACAAGGACCACCTGATCCTGAACCGAGAACAATTCGTCCGGGGCTGTCACTGCACGACTCTCCAATTCTCGGGGATAATTCCAGGTCCGGCGTCACCAGCAATCACGTCGCGGCACGTCACTGCGAACGTTTACTTGTGAGGTGCTCATCGAGATCATTCGCCACTGGAGGGCTTGGTGTCCGTTTTCTTCGTGTCAGAAGACGCAGTGGACCCGGAGGAGCTGCTCTCAGACGATTTTTTCGCTGCTTCCGCTCCCTTCTTGTAGGATTCACTCCGGTAGTCCGTCTGGTAAAAGCCGGACCCACGGAAAATGATTCCTCCACCCGCACTGATGATTCGCTGCGCCTTCTGCTTCTTACAGGATGGACACTTTTTTGAAGGATCTGCCTTGATAGACTGAAACTCTTCCCAACGGTGTTCACAGGCACTACAACGATATTCGTAAGTCGGCATCACAAAACCTCGGAATACTACTAAGACAGCCCCCGCAGACAGGGCTCCCCGATGAAAACTGCCCAAAATATGCACTTGACTGTGCTTTTCAACAACTGGACGCTCCGCTGATCCTCTTCGACTTCGTTTCTTCAGGGCGACGGCGGCGCACTGGAAACGATGACTCGCGCCGGCCGAACAACTCTGTCATGCATTCGGTAACCATTTTCAATCACCTGAAGCACTGTCATCGGCTCATGATCCGCCGATGGAATCTGTGTCAGGGCTTCATGCACGTTTGGGTCAAATGGTTTGCCAAGTGCATCGATCGGCTCCGTGGCGTGCATTTTCAGGATGTCCCGAAACTGCTGAGACACCATGCGAATACCGTCCAGCAACACCTGTTTGTCGCCCGTCTGTTCGGCACTGAGTATCGCACGCTGCAGCCCGTCAAGGCCCGGAAGCAGATCGCGAACAAGCCGTAACGATTCAAATTTTCTGGCGTCGTCCTGATCCTTCTGCACACGTCGGCGATAGTTTTCAAATTCCGCCAGAGACCTCAACAACCTGTTCTGCGTCTCTTCAAGCTTTGACTGAAGTTGAGCGACCTCCGGCACAGGTGACGTCGGGTCGTGCTGTACCGCTCCGGATACAGCATCTGCCGCTGCTGCGGCAGGATCGTTCTGATTGTCATTCATTGTAAATTCCTCGTCCCGAGTTCCTGCAAATCTGCCATATCCTGGAGTGATCACTCAGTCTTTGGGGTACGTCCAAAGCGGCAGCCACTTTGAAATGCCATTGTCTCATCCCCGGAAAGGAATCAGGACTTCCTTACGGAAGCCACCTTTTGACGATCCGGATTTATTCGTCAACATCTTCTGCTTCACCCGAAAAGAAGGCCTTAACCTGTTCAAAGAACGACTTTCGCTGGGGCATCACGTTCTTGTGATCCAAATCTGCCAGCTTCCGCAGAAGTTCTTCCTGATCTGAGGAGAGCTTTCTTGGTACTTCCACCTGGATTTCCACCAACAGGTCGCCAGGTTTTGATGTGCCTCCACGAGGATCAGGCATCCCGAATCCACGGAGCCTGTTGACTTCGCCCGGTTGGGTGCCCGGTCGAATCTTCAGCGTCTCTCTGCCCTTCAGCGTCGGAATCTCTATCTCAGCTCCCAGCGCCGCCTGAGCAAAGGTGATCGGAAGCTGGTACATCAGATCCTGCCCATCTCGCTGAAACAGCTGATGCCTGCGAACCTCAATATTGACGTACAGATCGCCGCGCGGGCCACCGTTGAGTCCAGCTTCACCCTCTCCCCGCAGGCAAAGCTG
>CAIQIE010000142.1 GCA_903871805.1 uncultured Planctomycetaceae bacterium
CGCGTTTATGGAGAGGGCACTGGGAAGTTATAGGAGCGGCAGGGCGCCAGACCTCCGGTGAGTCCGTCGGTCTGTTTCCCTGGCCAGGGAAACGCGGCGAGGGGGGCGAGCGATAATGCGAATCTGTCCGGCCGCGACGATTGGCGAATTGTTTCACGCTGGTTTGGTGTGTTTTTTTGAACCACGAATGGGCACGAATTGACACGAATAGAGGGGTGAGTGGCGGGACCGGACGGCTTGCGCCGTTCCGCTTTTATGGCGAGGGCACTGGGAAGTTATAGGAGCGGCAGGGCGCCAGACCTCCGGTGAGTCCGTCGGTCTGTTTCCCTGGCCAGGGAAACGCGGCGAGGGGGGCGAGCGAAAATGCGAATCTGTCCGGCCGCGACGATCGGCGAATTGTTTCACGCCGGTGTGGTGTGTTTTTTTGAACCACGAATGGGCACGAATGGACACGAATTGAGGGGTGATTGTCCGGACCGGACGGCTTGCGCCGTTCCGCTTTTATGGCGCGTCAATGTCGTCTGCGCGGAGGTGCACAGTGGGGGCTGGCCCGTTGTTTTTGCGACGAAGAAACGCCGGGGTGTTTGATCAGTGTGTGGGTTCAATCGGGACGAAGGTGGTGCGGTTTCGTTCAAAGGCATTCTCGGCAGCTTCTCGGGCGCGGCGCTGAAATTCCTGCTGACAGCGACCGCTTCTGAGCGCGGGGTCTATCTGAGTTGCATCAGCGGGTTTGCGTTTTCCTCGACCGCGAGTGGCTTTGATTTTTTCGGATTCCGCACCCGTTGGTGGCTGGTACGAGCCATCCGGCGTCAGAATTCGGCCTTTCACGTTGTCACGCAGGCAGGTGCGCAGAATTTGAATGGTGCGACGCTTGCAGGTTTCATCCAGTACCGGAATCAGCAGTTCCACACGCCGATCCAGGTTGCGTGGCATCCAGTCCGCACTGGAAATGAAGACGCGTTCGTCGCCGCCATGATGGAAGTACAGGATCCGCGCATGCTCAAGGAAGCGGTCAATAATACTGACAATCCGAATGTTCTCGCTGCGCCCAGGTACCCCCGGACGCAGGCAGCAGATTCCGCGGATGTTGAGGTCAATCTCCACACCCGCCTGCGAGGCCTCACACAGCGCTTCAATCATGATGGGGTCAGCAAGCGAGTTGAGCTTGACCATGATGTGGCCCTTGTCCCCGTTCCGGGCTCGCTCGGCTTCCACACGGATCATCTGCAGCAGTTTTTCACGAAGACCAATCGGCGCTGATTCGATCTGCGAGAACTGCTGAATCTGGGAGGATCCCGTCACCGCATTAAACCAGGCAATCGCATCGTTGCCCAGATCTCTGTGACAGGTGAGCAGGCTGATGTCTGTATAAAATCGCGACGTGATTTCGTTGTAGTTTCCGGTTCCAAAATGACAGTAGCGCTGAAATCCCTGCGGTTCGCGGCGAACCACGATGCAGGCTTTGGCATGGGTCTTCAGTCCACGCACCCCATAAATCACCTGCACTCCACTGTATTCCAGCTGTCGCGCCCACTCGATATTCCGAGCTTCATCAAAGCGCGCTTTCAGCTCCACAATCACAGTGACGTTCTTGCCATTTTCCGCCGCACGCATCAGTGACTTCACAATCGGACTGTTGCGGCTGGTACGGTACAGCGTCTGCTTGATCGCCACGACATCCCGATCGTCAGCAGCCTCTGACAGCAACCGCATGACCGGTTCAAACGATTCATACGGATGCAACAGCAGAACGTCCTGGGACTTCATCGTGTCGAAAATTGACTCGGAGGGATCTACTTTGGGAGAAGGGCAGGGGGTCCATGCTGTATACAGCAATCTGTCAAAACCACTGAGGTTTGTTAACTGCATCAGATCGCTCAGTCCGACAGGTCCCGGAGCCGGGTAAATGTCACGTTCACCGACACGAAGCAGGACCTTCAGGAATTCCAGCAGCGGTCGTGTTACTCGGTCTGAGATTTCCAGTCGCGTACAGAAGCTGTCCTTCCGGTCTTCCAGGACATCTTCCATCTCGGCCAGCAGATCGGCCCCATCGTCGTCACTCACGCTGACGTCAGCGTTCCTGGTCACTCGAAACGGAACTGTGGCTACGACTTCCTGTCCCGGGAAGAACCGTCCGGCCATCATCTCAATCACGTCTTCGGTCAGCATAAATTCGTAGCCACTGCCGGTGCCCGGAAGCGTGATGCAGCGGAGATCAAATCGTCCGAACGGAATTACAGCGAATCGAAAAGGCTCTGTCTCGGAATGCCCACGCAGCTGCACAGCGACATTGACTGTTCGCCCAAACAGCAGAGGAAATCGGGAGGGATCGTGCACGGCAACCGGCGTCAGTACAGCCTGCAGCTGTTCATGAAAGACCGATTCCAGAAATTCCATCTGCCGATCGTTCAGCTGCCCGGCATGTCGCCTGCGAATTCCGGCTTCCGCCAGGGCTGGCTCCATCTGTTCCAGAAACACGCGGAACTGTTCTGCTGCCATTTTCTGAGCGCGCAGGCTGATGGCATTCAGTTGCTCCAGTGGCGACATTCCGGAGCAATCGGGCGCTGTTTCTCCGGAACGAATGGACATCAGCAGACTGCCCACTCGCACCATGAAAAACTCATCCAGGTTCGAGGCGGTGATTGCCAGAAACCTCAGACGCTCCAGCAGCGGTACGCTGGTATCGCAGACTTCATCCAGCACGCGCTGATTGAATTCCAGCCAGCTCAGCTCACGATTTGTAAAAACATCAGACAGTGATGACATATCATTCTTCCGGGTTCACGGCCCCTGAACATCCTGCTGTTTTCAGGCCTGAACAAAGATACTTAATCAGATTTCCCGACGCAATTTCCGGACGCCATTTCCGGACACTGCCTGGCCAATGTTGCTCCAGGCTTGTTTTTATTCCTACCTGGACGGCTCTCTCAGCAGAACGCCCATTCCGAAGGTATCTTCAAAAAGGGACGTCTTCTGGCGAAGTTCCATCCGTTCAAGTGACAGGTCGCCGGCCACCTTTGTCGCCGTGAGCACCATGCGATTCTTCTCGATGGTACATTCAATTTCGCCGATACGCTGCGTCCCGGTATGGTCCAGCGCCACAGCCACTCGAAGGATCGCGGCCAGCCTTGAAACAATCACTCGACTGTCGCGATCCAGACGCGCAAAGAATTCATGAGTGGGTTTGGGAGCTGCTCGTCGATGATAGCGAGCAATCAGCGCGACAAGCTGGTGATCCAGTGAGTTCAATCCGAACAGTTCACTGTTCATGATCAGGTAGAAGGAATGTTTGTGGTAGCCAGACAGTCCTACAAACAAACCGGTTTCATACAAGAGTGCCGACGTGTAAAGCAGAGTTTCGCAGCGGGCATCCATCCGATGTTCTGACTGCAGTGACAGAAACAGTTTTCGTGCCAGCTCTGCCACGTGCTTTGCGTGTGGCAGGTCCACCTGATATTTGCGAGCGAGTTCCAGGGCGGAATTCAGAATCTGCTCACGAAAATCGGAAGACCAGTCGTTGGTGCGAATCATGCCCTGCAGCAGGGCGTCGCGAAGATTAAACCGGGTCACCAGCAGGTAGTCCGCTTTCAGCAGTTCCGCCAGTCGCAGATTGGCCAGAAGTGCCGGCACCAGGGTCTCCGCCTGAGACAGCTCGATATGATACTTCTGCATAATTCCATCAACGGACATTGGCAGCAGCTTTTCCGTCAAGGCTCGCAGCTGGGCGACCGGAAGCCGAGTCAGTTTTTCCTGTTGTGGGTCAAGATGCAGCAGCTTTGCGGCAAATCGCATATCTCCGCCAAGTGCAACGATCTCAGGAGACTTACCGGTCGGAATCAGGTCCAGTAATGGTTCGAGCGTCCGGTCAATCTGCCCCGTCATAATGTGTTCGGCATCCCATCGGGACGTTTCAGACTGCAGCAGCAATTGCTGCAGACGCAGCGACCCAAGGCGGTAGGGCTGGGCATGCATGATGTCCTTGCCCTTGAGTACCAGAACCTCTGTGTTCCCGCCGCCGACTTCCACGACGACCGTCGTGGCCCCGGTTGCGATGGCCTCATCACGAAGCAATGGTCGAACGCCGAGATAGGTCACTCGGGAAATTTCGGCGTCGTCAATCAATTCCACGGCCAGTCCGGTCGCGATGTAGATGCGGTCGAGGACATCCAGACGGTTGATGGCTTCTCGAACGGCACTTGTCGCGATTACGCGAATGTACCTGGTTTCCGTGCACTGGTACTCCCGCAGCTTCCGCCGATAGCTTTTGAGAACGCGAATGCATTCCTGCAGCGTCTTGCGCTGAATTTCTCCGGTCGTGAAGGTGTCTTTGCCAAGGCTGACCCCTCGCACCAATTGCTCCAGGACTCGCACGTCCGGACTGCCATCGCTTTCTCCGATCGCCATACGAATGGCCGATGTTCCCAGTTCGATGACTGCCAGAGGAAATACGCGCTTCAGTCTGGCTGCTTCTGCGCCGGACTCACCCCGACTTACTGTGTCCGGGCGAACATTTTCTTGTCCAGGGGTCATAAACACACTTCAGAAAATCAACGAAAAAACAGAACATCAAACTTTGATCGTGGCCGTTACCTGGGGCCACAAATGCGGATGACGATTACTTTGCCATCTTCGAATCATTCGTCCCCTGTTTTTGACGACGACCTTCCTGAACTTCCTGACGCACAAGAGCGGCTGCTCCTGTTGCTCCGGCATAGTCTCCCAGTTCGCTGACCTTGATCCGGGCACAGTCGGCAAGTGACGGAAGGACGGTCTTCCTGATTCCCTGATTGACGCCGTCCAGATAGAGCTTTGGCATGGCTTCTACCAGACCTCCCCCCAGAACAACCACATCCGGTGCCAGAATATTCACCAAACTGCCAATCCCGCGCCCGACCTGCTCGGCCGCACGAGTAACAATCTGCTCGATGACCTTATCACCCATGTCAATGGATTTCGCGAGACTTGAACTGCGAATTCGTGAAATATCGGTTCCTGAGAGTTCTTTGAGGTGTGGTGCCTGCCCCCGGTAGACCGCTTTCGCTGCCTCTGCCGAAATGGCCAGTCGACTTGCCATGCCTTCCAGTGTGCCCGGTGGTCCGGCTCCTGCCATGGGCCCTTCACTTGCTACCTGCAGATACCCGACCTCCATACAAGAGGCGTGAGTTCCCCGGAAGATCTTTCCCTCGTAAACAAATCCTCCACCAATACCTGTTCCCGGAAAGACTCCAAGAACGGAACGACATCCCTGCCCAGCTCCCATCGCGTATTCTCCAAATACCCCGCCATCCACATCATTGCAGATAACAGCCGGACATTTGAATTTCTTCGACAGATACTCCTGCAACGCCACGTTCTTCCAACCCAGATTGGGCGCTTCCAGAATCAAGCCCTTTTGAAGGTCCAAAGGCCCGGGAACTCCCGCCCCAATACCGGCGATGGCATCCGGTCCCGCTCCTGCTTCTTCCAGCGCCATCAGAATCGTTTCGGAAATACGATCCGGATTGACCACCTCGCCATCACCCGACCTGGTCTTCCGGCGTTTTTTTGACACCATCCGAAGACGCTCATCAAAGACAACGGCCAGCATCTTGGTACCACCAAGATCGAACCCAATCCAGAATTTGCGTTTCTCGGGAACTTCGCTCATATTCCGCACTTGTCTTCAGTTTGAGCCTGCAGGAATTGCCGTGCGATGCGATGTGCTCAGCAACGCCCGGGTCATGTCTTTCAATTCAGTTCGTTCTGTACCACCGTGCAATGTAGCAGAATTCCGCTACCGACTGAACCAGTTGCCTGAATCAATCACTGCTGTACGATGCAAAATCTGCTGCAATCCCAAACCGTGTTTGATCAGCAGGAAATTCGTAATCTAACCTCCGGCGGCACACTTCCGGGCCAATGAAACGCAAATTTTTCCCCTCTGTGCGGAATGTTTCCATGAATAAAGACCTGCTCCGATCCATTCAGACGCCAGTGAAACAGCGGTATGTCGAAGGTCCCCAATCTGCTGAGGTGCGTCTGAAGGTCACAGGCGAAGTTGATTTTGAACGCATCGGCTGCCGTATCAGCCTGCCGGTTCATGATGGTCAATCGATTCTGGCGGGACTTCACCCTGCGGCTGGGGGAAATGGCACCATGGCGTGCTCTGGCGAACTGCTGCTGCAGGCTCTGGTGTCCTGCGCCGGCACAACCCTTGCCGCCGTGGCGACGGCGATGGAGCTGCCCATCCGCAGCGCCAGCCTGGCGGCAAGTGGATTGATGGATTTCCGTGGGACGATGGGGGTTGATCGAACAGTCCCGGTTGGAATTACCGAAATCCAGATCGCTGTTCACCTTGATACAGATGCTGCCGACGACACTGTCGCAAAACTTCTGCAACTGACAGAACGCTACTGTGTTGTCTTTCGCACGCTGGCTGATGGGGTTCGGCTCAGCAGCCAGCGAAGTTCCTGACAAGTGCTTTGTGACGGCAGAAACTGGGGGTTAGCCGCATCAGCCGCTGGGCACCGGCCCACGATTCTGAACCGAACGGGGTGGGCCTTGCGGCTGATAATCTCAATGCTCCGGTACTTTGATCTGGCGGAGATGTGTCAGAGATTCAGCGAACCACTCGCCGCTGCATTGGGTGCTTTTTCGCTGCGGTTTGAGACTTCGTTAATCCGGGATGGCCTGTCGCCGCGTTGCCAGTTGGCGACTCAGCTGGCCTGACTGCCTGCAAACCGGCATTCAGAGCGCGGGCTTGATCCGGATGCCGGATGTTAGCTAGCTGGGTTATGTCGCGTCCGCTGGTAAATTTCCTTCATCAGCAGATCGATCACGCGCCCCCATGCTCGTATTGCCCGTTCTGGCTTTTGAGCCTGCTGTGACATCAGAGCCTGTCGGTTCAGTTGTGTCAGTTCGTCAAAATCGACCTTCCAGTCCCCATCGCGGGCCGCCTGCACAAGTTCACTTTGAACTTCGTCCAGGATCGACAGCAAGGCACCCATGTCTCTGCAGTCGACAGTACGATAGGGGGACGTGGTCCTGAAAGAAGATCTCAGAGCACTGCCGTCTTTTTGGACGTCTGAAACCATGTCCATGTTCGCGAGACTGAGTGCGGGGACTGGCAGAGGAACGGCTTTGGGGCGAAAACGGAGGCTGAGCAGCAGACTGATCCCGGAGGCAATCCCGCAGGAGGTGGCAACGAGCAGATTTCCGAAGGCGGCGGCAATTCCGCCAAGAGTTAAACAGGTTATCGCGAGTGCTGCAAAGAGGACGGCAAAAAAGCCCCTGCCTGAAAGTCGCGTTGCTGATGGCTGCACGTCAGCAAACGCTGTGGCATCCCGCGGGACGGGGCTGCATTGCGGGTAACTTTCCACATGAATGACAATTGCGGTGGAGTTGTCTGTTCCACCGCGACAATTTGCGAGGTTGATCAGCAATCTTGAGGAGTCGGCAGGCGGCAGGGATGCAAGAATGCCGCCTGCGACCTCGTCAGTCACGTGATTTGTCAGACCGTCGGAACACAGCAGAAAAACATCCCCGGCCTCGACGGAAAATGGTCCTTCCACATCAACGGGGACGCTGAGATCAGGGCCCAGGCACCGGGTAATCACATTGCGGGGGTGAAACAATTCCACATTTTCTGCAGTAGCCCGCCCCAGCCGAATCATTTCCCATTGCAGACTGTGGTCAAATGTCAGTTGCTGCATTAGTCCTTTGCGGACACGATACACCCGGCTGTCACCCACATGGCCCACGACGGCGCCACGATCTGAAAGACTGAGCACACTGCAGGTTGTGCCCATGCCTTCAAACTCTCGATTCTCCCGGGCTCTGTCGTTAATTGCTTTATTCGTGGCGAAGATGGACTGGCGCAAACGAGTCTCTACCGAGACAGCATCCTGCTTGAAATAGGCGTGCGGCAAAGTTTCTACTGTAATACGACTGGCAAGGTCACCAACGGCATGCCCACCCATACCGTCCGCGACGACGAACAGGTGACCGCACTGGCTCCATTCGTGAAACTCGGAACACATTCGAACGGCCAGCGAATCCTGGTTCGCTGCGCGCCGCATCCCCACATCAGTGCGCGAAGCATATTGCACTATCGGGGGTGACGTCATCGAATTGCACTCTGAGAAACACGCAGGTCCACCTGATCAAATACCAAAATCAGTCGTCTGAATCTGTTTCCAGGGCAACGTGTGAATCCGGAGTCACAGCAGCACCCGCGCACAACTCAGCCGACCAAGCGTCTCAGAAGATCTTTTTTGGCTGGATTCTAATGCTCCGCCAGAAGGAGGGATCTGCTGACTGACGGTGGTAGTTTACAAAAGGGCTCCTTATTGAACAGTCTTCCAGATATTTTCAGCGGCAGATTTGCGACTTCGCTGCGTCCGGCGAGCATTTGCCATGGCCGACGGGTCAGTTGATCAGAAACTGAGCCCGTCTGGTCACAAGGCCTTACCCGCGGAAACCGACGTTGAAAAGACCAGTCGAATTCGCTGGTCACCCAAATTCCGGTCTGAACCCGCGGCTCGCCACCGTCATGGAAAACCACCTGTTCCTCAGTGCAGAGCGAAGTAATGGAATTCGCCTTCGAAACTCTACAGTTCGCGGTTTTCCATGCTGCTGCGACGCACAAACAATTCTTCCCGCACCGGGCGTTCCTGCTGCGCCGTTTCGTGATCCGCGAGGACGGTCAAACGAACCATTTCAGCAGTGCTGCTGACACCCAGTTTGCGGGCTGCATTGGCACGGTGCTTTTCAATGGTTTTCACACTGATCTGCAGTTCCAGTGCGATGCTTTTATTTGCAAACCCCGAAGAGACCAGCTGCACGACCTGCAGTTCCCGGCGGGACAATCGACGAATCTGCTGACGCGCTGCGTCTCGTCGAGTCATCCAGTTGCGGTAGGCCATCTCATCGCCTCCGGACGCTGGAAACATCCCTGGGGTCGCAGGCATGAATTCGCCATTGGCACCATACTGAGAAATCGGTGACACGATCTGAATCATCTTGGGCTCTCCCGAAATTCACCCGCAGCTTTGACCCGCAGGATACCGTCTCTGGTATGGAAGACACACCCGCGTCTTCCGCATACTCAGTTCTTCGGGTGATATAGTTCAGACTCCACAGAATCAGCACCATGTTTCTATCAGGAATCTACATTGCCACGGTGAATGTAGCCTCCTGGGACGGCATTCCCACGCAGCATCGATGGTTTTCTATAATGAGTGAGTGAATACATTCTGTTCTGAGTAAATTTAATGCCAGACGTTACTGAGTAGGTTTTACTGATCAGGCAATTCACTCATGGAAGACGAAGAAAAGGGGGGTTACTACCCCAGTGCCATAAGAAAAGATACGTGTTACTGCCCGTACCGCCCTGGAAATGGGTAATTTTGGCACAATAGGTATCGGATGAACAACGACAGGTCCCGAGGAGATAGCGCAGAGAGTTTCCGGGCGGCCGGGCAGGCTACCGGATTATTCCCATTCAGGCGTATTCAGGGACCGACTGTTCGCAGGTTACTTCGCGATCAGTTCAACCAGCATCTCACGCCCGGAAACTGTCACCGATGTTGAGACATCTGTGTTGGCGAGCTGCACAGTCACCGAGGTGCCCTCGGGAACAGGAACTGTCAGGTGGTCGTTAGAATCAAATCGATCATCCCGTGATTTGCCTGTGGCAAGTTCCTTCCCGGATGTATCCTGAACGCGGACATCAGCGGTCACCCGCTGCCCCTGCCCGTTGACGACGCGAATGCGCAGGGCCACATGTCCTGCGGGAAAAGGCGAAGCAATTGCGGTGTAACGATCCGTGACGTTGACGGCAAACACATCGTTGACATCGCGGGCCCACACCATGGGAAAAGGCTGCCCATTTTTGCGGAACGTGACCGCATAAATGGCGTGCATCCGATGGTCCCGCTGTGCTTTGGAGGCGCGATCAATGAACCAGCCCTGGTCCAGTGTATTTCCGGTCGGTTCACAGGCTCCGGTGAAGTGCCAGCCGTTGTCCCAGATTTCGACCCACGTGTGATTGCCGCTTTTGTCTGACCAGAGCGGCGTCCCGACGACTCTTGCGGGAACGCCAACGGCACGACAGGCATCGACCAGCAGGATGGACAGTCCGGTGCAGGAAGCGAGTCCGGATTCCATACTTTCCAGAGGGCTCTGGTCTGCCTTTTTGCGTCCGGTAGAGTACCTGACGTTGACCATGGGGAAGACTTTTTGATTCAGCAGGGAGGCGGCTTCGGCGGGTGTCTTTGCGTCTTTCACCAGTGGCGCAAATTTTTCGTAGAATTCTGTGCGCCATTGATCGCGTCGCTCATTAACGCTGGCATAGGGCAGCAGGGCATCAAACAGGACGTCTTCGGGAATCGTGCCGGCCCAGGGCGAGGCCTGAAGCGCTTTCCACGTCAGTTGACTGTTTTCGATGAGAAACTCGGCTGACAGCGAAGTCAGGTCGCGTTCGGGCATATTTTCAATCAGAAAGCGGATTCCGGCCTGCTGCTCTTCCGGGACTTGTTTTAAGGCCAGTTCAAGCTGCGGTCGATTTGGGCCAGCCTGCTGCAACGCGTTCTGCAACGCACTGTCGTCCGCAACGACCGCGGTACAGAACAAACTTAGCACTACTGCAGCAGACACATGCCGGAACATTTCAGCCCCCACTCAACAAAAAGAATTCCCAGGCCGGTATTCGGAAATTTCAGACGTTGCACAAATCAGCAACGGCCCATGCGCATTCTCTGCACGACAAATCCCCTGTAGATCCGGGACGATCATCCGGGTTTTACCTCGCAAATGGAAAATCGCAAGTGGTCGGGGCATTCTGTCGTATTCATTTTTGGTAGACGCCGACCGAAGTCGATGTCGCTGATGGTGTGTGTGGCAGGCTTTTGTGGGCAGGAAGTGGTGGTCGTGAGTCGAGGCCGTAATGGTCTGAGGTAATGGTCTGAGGATGTCAATCCCTGAGAACTTTTGCGGGGCCGTATCGAGCGTGTTGAGCGAACAGGCGGGTCGCTTATACTGGCGAGGCGGGGAATGGTCCGACAGCATTGCCGCACCAGCTTCAGATTCAAAAACTCAGATTCAGGTGGCCATCGTCAGCCGCCACGCAGACAGGACAGGCAGCATTCATGGCACGCATCGCAATTCTTGGCGCCACTGGCTACACCGCGCTGGAACTTTTAAGAATCCTTGCCATGCATCCACATGCCAAAGTGGTGGCTGCGACGACGCGTCAGGACAGCCGACCCCTCATCTCGGCCATTCATCCGTCCCTGACAGGCCTGTACGATCTGCGATGCGAAAATCTGACTCCGGAAGAAGTTGGGAAAGGCTGTGATATCGCATTCTGCTGTCTGCCCCATACCGCCAGCATGGAAGCCGTGCCTCAATTGCTGGATGCCGGTTGTCGTGTCGTCGATCTGAGTGCCGATTATCGACTCAGCGATCCAGGCGTGTATGAGCAGTGGTACGAGCATGTGCATACCGATCCGACTCGACTGACCACCGCGGTCTACGGACTTCCGGAGATTTATGAATCGCGAATTCCCGGCGCCACTCTTGTCGCCAACCCGGGCTGCTACACCAGCACATCCATCCTCGCACTGGCACCGTTGCTGGCTACTGATCTGATTGAGCCATCGGGGATCATTATCGATGCCAAAAGCGGAATCAGCGGAGCTGGTCGGACGCCTAAAATGTCCAATCTGTTTTCTGAGTGCAACGAAAGTGTCACGGCGTACAGCATCGGCAAACACCGACACACGCCGGAAATTGAGCAGGTGCTTTCGGATGTCGGTCGTTCCACCGTGCAGGTGGCCTTCAATCCCCATTTGATGCCGATGGACCGCGGCATTTTCTGCTCAATTTATCCGCGACTTCGCAAAGCCAGTTCGCAGAATGAACTGCTGAACGTCTTTCGAAGTTTCTACGCCGGAAAACCTTTTGTCCGGGTTGTTGACCATATGCCTGCCACCAGGGACGTTTCGCATACCAACTTCTGTGATATCACGGTTCGTTTCAATCGTGACCAGTTGGTGGTTTTCGCGGCGATTGACAACCTGATCAAGGGCGCCAGTGGTGTCGCGGTTCAGAATATGAACCTGATGCTCGGACTGGACCAGCGGACCGGCATGCTTCCCTGTTAAGCGGCCTGTTTCTGCATGGCTGGGTTGCTGAAATAACGAGATATCCTGCAAACCGAAGGCTGACGTGATTGCGTTGCCGCATTTCCACAAATTCTCTCAGAACCCCTGTTTTGATGGCGACCGCACTGTCGACATCATCAGGGGAATTTTCCGGCAAGTCGGCACTGCCAGGCTGACGCGAGCCTGTGTTCTGAAGTAGAATTGACGGTCGTTTGGCGTCTGTTTTCACAGCGTCAGACAGGCAGCACGTCCAAAATTACATCCGGATCCCTGAACCATGATCTGCGTCAGCCTCGGGCGAACTCGTCATTCGTCCATGATGGAAGAACATCAAGCCCTCGCCAAAAATGGTGCCGAACTGATCGAACTTCGCGTCGACTTTATGCGGAAGCGTCCGGATATCGGGCGACTTCTGAAAGATCGACCAACGCCTGTCCTGGTCACCTGCAGACGAAAAACGGATCGCGGTCGCTGGTTCGGGACAGAAGAACAGCGACTAACCCTGCTGCGCGAAGCCATCATTGGCGGTGCAGAATACGTGGATCTTGAAGAAGATGTCGCGAAGTCTATTCGCCGATATGGCAAGACCAAACGGATTATCAGCTATCACAACTTTGATGAAACCCCTTTCGAACTTTACGACATTCATCGCAGAATGTCGCAATGCGATCCGGATATTATCAAGATCGTAACGATGGCCAATTCCCCCGCGGACAACGTGCGGATGCTGGAGATGGTCAGTGCTTCGCAGATCCCGACTGTGGGGTTCTGTATGGGCGAGATGGGGACTGTCAGTCGAATTCTCTGTGGTCGCTTCGGATCTCCGTTCACCTACGCCAGCTTCAGCCGCGAACGGGAAATGGCTCCGGGGCAGTTGTCCTTTGCGGAAGTCCGTAATCTGTACCGATTCAATAAAATTGATCGTGATACCCGGATTTTTGGTGTCATTGGGGATCCGATTGCTCAGAGCAAAAGCCCTTTGATTCACAACGCGGCCTATCGAAAACTGGGTTTGAACGCCGTTTACATTCCTCTCCGAATCCCGGCCGATATGCTGATGGAATCGCTGAAGGAACTGGAGCGACTGGGCATCGAAGGATTCAGTGTGACGATCCCGCACAAGGAGGCGGTGTTGCAGTTTGCGTCCCGGATCGATGAAGACACGGACGCTATGGGCGCCGCAAACACCCTGGTTCGCAGGGAAGGGCAGTGGCAGGCCACCAACACAGATGCTCCGGCCGCCATAGAATCCATCAGGAATGCGCTTCAAAAAGCAGGTGGCCTGTCGGATCTTGTCGGACGCAAAGTTCTGATTCTTGGTTCCGGCGGTGTTGCACGGGCGATTGGACATTCACTGATCCGTGACGGGGCCGCGGTGACTCTGACCAATCGATCTCGGGATCGAGGTCGCGAATTGGCGGCAGAACTGGGATGTCAGTTCACATCATGGGAAAATCGGGGCTCAGAATCCTGTGAGGTGCTGATCAACTGCACTTCCGTCGGAATGCACCCCAATCTCGACGAAACTCCGTTTGAGCAGCACTGGCTAAGCGACAACACGCTGGTGTTCGACACAATCTACAATCCCGAGCAGACGTTGCTGCTGAAGCAGGCGCGAGAACGCGGGTGTCCTGCGCTTGGCGGAATGGACATGTTCGTCGGTCAGGCGGCACTGCAGTTTGAACTATTTACCGGTGTCAAAGCCCCTCGCGAATACATGGCAGAAACACTGCGTCGGGCGAATTCTGCTGCTCGGACCATTGTCAACACAGAAGCGCCACCCAAAACCGAGGCCTCGGCGGACGACGACTAATTCGGGCACTCCAGCGGTCCCTTCTCCAACGACTTCTCAGGCAACAGCATTTCAAAACGCAGACAGTTACGGGCATGGTCATCACTCTGATCGGTTATCGCGCCAGTGGAAAATCCAGTGTCGCTCCCCGGCTTGCCAAACGACTTGGCTGGACGTGGGTGGACTGCGATCGCGTGATTGAACAGCGTGCCGGCTGCCCCATCGCCCGAATCTTCGAAAACGAAGGGGAAGCCGGATTCAGAAAACGGGAATCGGAGGCTCTTGCTGACCTGCTTCAGCAGCCGCATCAGGTGATTGCCAGTGGTGGTGGAGCGATCCTGTCCGCTGAAAATCGGCAGCGAATGAAAGACGCCGGCCCGGTCGTCTGGCTGCACGCCACCGTCGAAACTCTTGTCAGACGACTGAAACCCGACAGACTCGGCGGGTCTGCTCGTCCCAGCCTCACGGGCAAGCCGATTGATGAGGAAGTGGCCGAGGTGCTGGCGGTTCGGGAACCCCTGTATCGCCAGACGGCCTCCCTGATTATTCACTCTGACGGCGAACCGGCAGAGCAGGTCGCTAAACGAATTCATCGGCATCTGGCAGAATCTGTCAGGCAGGAGCCCCCACAATGATACTGGTCGACCTGCCACGATTTTTTGTGCTGCCATGCCTGTTTATAATCGGGTGTTGCATCGGCAGTTTTCTCAACGTCTGTATTCATCGTTTTCCGTCCCGGCACAGACTCATCGATCAGTTAAAAAGTCTGAACAGCCACGGATCGGGCTGCCCGAAATGCTCCGTCGCCATACGGTGGTACGACAATGTGCCTCTCTTCGGATGGCTGCTGCTGCGCGGCCGCTGTCGAAATTGTCGCCTCCCGATTTCCCCCCGCTACCCCCTTGTGGAACTGCTCACTGGAATTCTGTTCGTTGCCCTGTTTCAGCTGGAAATGCCTTCGAATTTCTGGGGGACCGTCGATCCCGGCGGGCTCTATACCCCCGATGGGCCGCAGAATCTGACGACATTCTGGCCGGCACCAGTCTGGCTGCACGTACGTTACGCCCTGCACATTGCCATGATTTGCTGCCTGATTGTGGCCACGTTTATCGACCTTGAATTGTGGATTATTCCGGACGGCAGTACCGTTCCGATGATGCTGTTAGCGTTGCTTGTCGCGGGCACGTTTGGTCAGGCATGGATTGTCCCGGTCTGGTTCCAGGATGCCAGCGTTGTTTCCACCCTGCGAAGTCTCGCACCGGACTGGATGAAGGTGCTGCTGTTCTCGTGGGATAGTCTTCCGTTCGCCATTGCCTTCCCGCACCTGCACGGGTTTTTGGTGAGTGCTGCAGGACTGATTGTGGGTGGCGGAGTCGTATGGGTTGTCAGGATCCTTGGAGCATGGGTGCTTAAGCGTGAGGCCATGGGATTTGGGGACGTCGTCCTGATGGCGATGGTGGGAAGTGTCATTGGCTGGCAACCCGTTCTTGTGGTGTTCTTTCTCGCTCCGATACCGGCCATCAGCGTTGCCGTATTATCGCTGATTTTTCGCCGCCGGGATGAAATTCCCTATGGCCCGTGGCTTAGCCTTGCGACATTTCTGCTGCTGGCTGCCTGGAAAACGATCTGGCCGTTTGCCGAGCGAATTTTTGACATGGGCCCCTTCGTGCTGCTGATGGGACTGTTCATGTTTGTGATGCTGTTTGTGTCGTTGCACCTGAGTCAGATCGTGCGAAAGCTGCTTGGATTTCGGGCCGCAGATCCCGGTGCAGAGCCTGTCGATGACGGAATTCCTGTAATCTATCCGTCTGACAGATCAGATCCTGGGGCGGGACAATGGGACCGTCCTCTCTGGCCGGGCCAGAGGGCAGGGCAGGGGCTCGCCGGGTATTCCCGATGGCGTCATGGGCGAAATGACTGACCACCTCGATCGCAGGGCCAGCCACGTTCAAAAAAATCCGGTGCCGCGGTTGGCCACATTTTTTTTGTGAACATGCTACGCTACCGAAAACGACAGGATTTCCGGGGCCACGGTTCATTGGCAGAAATCCCGAAGGGCCCCAGGGGAATAAGAATCCGGAGACAGGCATGAAAAAAGATCAGGCTCGACGCTGGTTGACAGAAAAAATGAAGGCTCAGGAAAAAATCACACTCTGGTCAATTGGTGGCATGGCTGGACTGGGGCTTGTCGCGTGGGGGATTGAACTGGCGATCGTCACCCTGATTGTCAGGATTGGTTTCGTCTCCAATCTGCCTCTCGCATTTCTGGTGGCTGCGGGGATCCTCGGGGCGGTTCAGTACCTGACAATTTCTCGGGTTTTCAAAAACCTCGCAGACATCCGGGCGATCAAGTCCGTCAGTGAACAATCCGACAGCGAATACTGCACTGCGCAACCGCTTTCGGCAGTCTGGATGTACGCGTTTGGAAGTCTGGAAACGGATCAGTCGTGGCAGGAGCGACTGATTGCAATTCTCTGTATGCCACAGCGACTTGTCAGCGCGGCGTGGTTTACACGTCAGCGACTGCAGGAAATTCAGGTGCTGAATGTCGAGCAGTGTGCGGCCGTTATTCGACACCTGCTGCGAGAAGCTGAGAGGGTGGAAATTCAGACATTGGCAGACAAACTGAATCTTCAGGATCCTGTAAAATGCATCCGTGATGTCTCATTGATTGACGGTGTGGTCCTGCTGACTCGAAAAACTCCCGGACTCAGCCTTGCAAATCGTCTTGTGGATGACATCAACGACTGGGTAAAGAAAGAGTCTGGTTCTGGTGAGGAATAAGGTCTGTGTCGCCTGAATTGATCCGGCTTGTCGGTCCCAGTCCGGAGATGTTACCTGATGTTTCACTGCCGACAGTTCGTCATCTCCGGTTTTACGGTTTTTGGTTCTGCCCTGTTCCCGGAATCTCATCATGCTCAGGGCGCTGCATCGACAGATCGGTGTCGAGACTGCGGGGGTCAGGGGTGAGGCCGGAAAATCGGGATTGTCGGACTCTGCCATCCGGATCTTCGTGCCTGGTTTGCCTTTGTGGGATTTTTTCACCAGTCTCCACATCAAAAAACACGGTGAAAGCCTGAAGTTCGCCCGCGCTGCAAAAATGCGTCATCATTGCCGCTGGCATTTTTTTATTGTCCGGATACCATGTGTGCCCGAGCGTTGCGTTCGGCGGCGTGCGTAATGCACACGCCAGAAAAAAGCCGATGCGAGAGTGGCGAAACTGGCAGACGCGCTGGATTTAGGATCCTGTGCCTTAAACGGCGTGGGGGTTCAACTCCCCCCTCTCGCACCTTGGAAGGAAGGCTCGGAAATGCCGTCAACGACGGTTTTCCGAGCCTTCTTCGTTTCCCGAAGCCCAAAGCTGGCACCTGAGTTCGCTGTGCCTGGCACCTGAGTTCGCCCTCAGGTGCCTGGCACCTGAGTTCGCCCGCGGGTGTCGGGTGTCGGGGGGCAATGCGGGACGATACGGGGCTTGTTGTGTTGCGACTTGTCTGCAACCCTTTCAGGGTTGGTTCACGTGTGGGGGAAGTTCCGGTGGCGGCGCGGGGGCTTGCCACCGGCTATTTTCTGCCAGCCCTTTGGGCTGAATCGCAATCAGGGCAGCCGCGTCACCGGTGCCTGTCCCGTTGCCAGCTACCTGAAGGTCACCATAGGTCTGGGATTGGGGCTTGACTATGGCCGTTGGCCAAAAGGCAACGGTACGAATCCAATGTCCTGGGGAGTTTCCCCAGGCTACGATGACTATCGCCGTTGGCGAAAAAATGTGGCGTTGCCTCAGTCTACGATGACTATCGCCTTTGCGAAAAAATCACGGACACATTATTTGGCCACCGAACACGACGAACAATCCATTTGGCCAACGGCCATAGTTACCAGAGCGAGGGGGAACGCCCCTTGAATACTCTGCCACGTCCAGACGCACGGGGGCCGGCGTGCTTTATTTATTCCAGATCGTGGGGAGTTCCCCGCGACGCGTCACTGCTGTCTCTGGGGGTCGGTACATCCGTCATGGTGGCTTCGGTCATCAGCAGAATGCCAGCCACTGATACGGCGTTTTCCAACGCCAGCCGGACGACTCGGGTCGGGTCGATGATGCCTGCGGCCATCAGGTCCACAAACTGGCCAGTGGCAGCATCAAATCCATAGTTGCCGGTCCCGGACCGCATCTGGCTCACAATAATTCCTGCGTCGAAGTCCGAATTCGCCGCAATCTGTCTTGCCGGAGCTTCGAGGGCACGGCGCAGAATCCGTAGTCCCGTTCGTTCATCACCTTCACACTGCTGTTCCTCTTTTTCCAGATCCGGAATGGCCCGCAGCAGCGTCAGGCCACCTCCGGGAACGATTCCCTCAGCCATCGCCGCTTTGGTGGCACTGATGGCGTCGTCGAGCGCCTCACGGCGATTTTTCATTTCCGCCTCGGTGTACGCACCAACTCGCAGAACCGCCACGCCGCTGGTTAGTCTTGCCAGGCGTTCCTGCAGCTTCTCACGGTCATAGTCGGAGGTGGCTTCCTGAATCTGTTTACGAATTTCCTCCCCGCGGGCGTCGATGGCCTTACGATCGCCCTGGCCCCCAATCAGCGTGGTGGTGTCTTTGGTGATTACTACTCTGGAAGCTCGGCCGAAATCTTCAGGCGTGAGCTTGTCGATGGCCATTCCCAGTTCTTCTGCCAGAAATTGCCCCCCGGTCAGTACCGCGATGTCCTGCATCATCAGCTTTCGGCGATCCCCATAGCCTGGTGATCGCACGGCGGCACACTTCAGAATCCCCCGCAGCCGATTGACCACCATCGTGGCCAGCGCCTCGCCTTCTACGTCCTCAGCAATCACAACAAAGGGCTGCTGTGACTGCACAAATTTTTCTAGTAATGGCAGCATCTCCTTGAGGTTGCTGATTTTCTTTTCGTACAGAAGGATGGCAGGATTCTCCAGGACCACCTGCATCTTCTCGGTATCCGTCACAAAGTAAGGGGAGAGGAATCCGCGATCAAACTGCATCCCATCCACAACCTGCAGCGTGGTCTCAATTCCCTGAGCATCCTCCACGGAGACCACACCATCCCGTCCGACTTTTTCCATCGCGTCAGCCACCAGCTCCCCGAGTATCGTATCATTATGGGCAGCGATGGTGGCGACCTGCGCTTTCTCCAGGCGGCTTTGAACGGGGCGTGATATTGCACGAATGGCCGCCACTGCGATCTTCAGGCCGCGATCCAGCCCACGTCGCAGGTTGACGCCGCTCGCCCCTGCTGCGATGTTCTTCACTCCCTCCGCAAACAATTCATGTGCCAGAATCGTCGCCGTACTGGTTCCATCCCCGACGACTTCCCCCGTACGTTCGGCGGCTTCCCGAAGCATCGCGACACCAAGATTTTCCTCTGGATCTGGCAGCTCCAGTTCTTTGGCAATCGTAACACCATCATTACAGGCCAGCGGGCGACCCCACGATTTTCGAATCAGCACGCATTTCGCGCGAGGCCCAAGAGTTACCCGCACAGCATCCGCCAGGGCTCTGGTACCCTGCAGAAGTTTGGCACGCGCCTCGTCCCGAAACAGCAGTTTCCTGTCACTCATACGACGACACCGCTCCTGTGTGGAAGACCCTGCACGGGAGACTGGCCAACGCGTTCTTCACGGGATGAACACGAACCACAATCCATGGTCGAACACCGAACCCATCGACGTGGAGACGACACTGGGCGATAGACACCCGGCCAGATCGTCGCACAGAACTCCGGAAGATTTTCTCACCGGTAACTGCGCTGGACGATCAGGAAAACCGCCAAATTAGAGAGTAGAGAGTAGAGGGTATGTAGTAGTGAGCAGGGATTATAGAGTAGGGGCGTTTGTGACGGGCAGGGGGCTGTTAGCGGCCGTGCTGATCGATGAACTCGATGATGGGCGTGGAATCGTCGAGGCCATGGACGTGCGCGATTCCGGGTTTGACGATGACCGTCATTTTTCCGCCCAGTTTTTTGTAGCGTTCTTCGATCACTCGTGTATTTTCTTCCAGCGGCACGATGTCATCTGCATCGCCACTGACGTGCAGCAGTGGAATACCAGCGCGGGCCAGAGGTTCCAGGTGATCCACGGGGTTCAGGACTTTCTCAAGCAGTTGCTCTTCTGTTTGCACATCATAGACCTTCAGCAGCTTTGCCACTTCGGCGTCACTGCGTTTTCCTTTGCCACGTCCCATCGGCCAGCTCTGAATATCGCAGACGGGAGCATCGCCAAAAATGCAGGACACTTTTTGCGGATTGGCCTCCGCCCAGTTGTAGCAGTAAAGGCCACCACGGCTTGTGCCCACCAGTGCGGGCTTTGGTCCAAGACCAAATTTCTCTGTCATCTCTTTGTACACAACATCCCAGTGTGCTACGGCTGCCGGTCCACCAAACTGATCGCTGATGCTTGTGTACACAAGGTGAAAGCCGCGGCCAAGCAGAGCGATATCGGGGTTTGGCCGATGTCCAAAAAACTCACCATGCCAGATCCATGGACGACCTTTCGCGACGACTTTGGGGATCACGACCAGCACTGGTCGGCCATTGATCTGAAAGTCCTTCTTTTCAAAGCCGTTCCAGACACTGCTGACACCGGGGAATTCCTGATTTTCGGCAGCCTCGCAGCGGACGGAAACCGAGTTTTCGTCGGCTGGCAGCGCGGCGCAGCACAACCCACAGGCAGCAACCAAAACTCCGGAAACAAGACGGCGTACGAAAACCTGCATGTCTGAACCTTTTACGTGGCCGAGGGGGATTTTGAGCAGAATGAAATCGAAATGGCTCGCAGATCGGGCCGTCACGTGGATGATGCACAGAACCTGCCGCAATCGTCCATCGGCTCAGGTCATGGATGCAATTGATGCTGTCGCAGGACGCGTTTTGGGCAGATCCGAAATTGTTGCCGGTTCCGTTCTCGTCAACAACCATCCGCAGGGCAAAATACGTGGGATTTGGTTTCTGAATCTGTGCGGAGTCATACCGAGCCGGGCTTGCGAATGTTTCCCGCGCAGGAAATAAACCAGCAGTGGACGGTGCGTTAGGGCTGGCATCCGTTATAAGACGTGGAACCTGAGTGCCTGCTCCGCGCGACTTGGCACAAACAGTCGCGCCAGCTCCACGACTACACGGACAGATTTGCAACAGCGCCCGACTGCTGTTTTACGGACCTTCAGAGAACTTATGCAAAAATCCATTCAGAATTATCTTGCATTCTTCAGACAGTTCCGCCAGAAGTTTGAAACAACGGGCGCTGTGGCCCCAAGCAGCCGGTTTTTGGCCACTGCCATGACGCGTTATCTGGCGGCGCGGGACCCGGAAACACCAGTGCGTGTGCTTGAGATTGGTCCTGGGACTGGACCCGTGACTGATAGCATTGTCAATTTGCTGCGTCCCGGGGATCGCTTCGATCTTGTTGAACTGAATGACGAGTTTGTTGAGATTCTTGAGCAGCGGTTTCAGAAGGAAACGTCGTGGTCGGCGGTCAGGCAGCAGTCAACGATTCATCGGCTTCCCATTCAGGCGTTTCAGGCAACAGAACCTTACGACTTTGTAATTTCCGGTTTGCCTCTCAACAACTTCCCCGCGGATCTGGTCAAGACAATCACGGACGCCTACTTTCGACTGCTGAAACCAGGCGGAACACTCAGCTACTTCGAGTACATGTACGTGCGGCCGGTCCGAAAAAAAGTGACTCATGGAGCTGAACTTCAGCGAATCACGACGATCGACAGTATCCTCAGCGATCACTGCAGGGCCATGCGTATTCATCGGGACAGCGTCTGGATCAACATTCCGCCGGCATGGGTGCAGCATCTGCGAAAGCCCTGACCACGCGTGAGAGCCCTGACCACGCGTGAGAGCTCTGGACGGGAACCACTTCGGTGAGCACTCTGCAGTGCCGGACGTTTACCGCGCAGTTTTTTGCGCGGCTCGACGATTCAGAACCTGTTGATAGATTTCGCGAATTCTGGCGGTCATAAATTCGTGCCGAAACTGTTCTGTGAATCTCCGCTGGCCTTCTTCACCAAACTGTCTGCGGAGTTCTGGATTGGTTCCCAGTCGAATCATTGCTGACGCCAGTTGCTCGACATTGCGATGCGGCACAAGGAACCCCGTCACGCCATCGATGCAGACTTCGGGAGAGCCATCCAGTCGAAACGTGACGACGGGCTTGCCCGCAAGCAGTCCCTGAGGAACGACTCGCGGCAGTCCCTCCCAGTCGCTGGTATGAACCACAACGTCCATCGCATGAATGTAATCGGACACCGCATCGGGGCTGACGAGGCCGACAAGGCGAAAATGATCCGTCAGGCCCAGTTCAGAAATCCGGCGTTCGTACTGTTCGCGAAGTACGCCGTCACCGACAAGCACAAATCGCGCGTTGGGCATTCTGGAAACGACCGCCGGGGCCGCTTCAATCAGGTGATTGTGGCCCTTGAGGTGAAACAGACGGGCGACTTTTCCGAAGACGACATCGGAATTCTGCAGACCAAGTTCCCTGCGGATGTCGTCTGGCGGGCGGGAGTGACCAAGAAACCGGTCGACATCCATGCCGCTGTAGACTGTGGTAAATCGGTCTGCTGCAGCGACGCCGGCCGAGACGTATTGTTCGGTCATGGCATCACACACGCTGATGAAATGGTCGCACCAGCGTGCGGCAACACATTCTGCATAGCGGTATGCGTGATGCAGGACGGGATGCTGTCCATAATGAAATGCGGCCCCGTGAATTGTATGAACGGCGGGCAGTCCCAGTTGAAAAGCCGCCAGTCGCCCGAGGATTCCGGCTTTGGAACTATGAGTGTGTACGATTTCAGGAGCAAATTCCTGAAGGGCTTTGCGGATGGAGCGGAGTGCCTTCCAGTCCTGCAAAGGATGCAGACGCCGGCACAGATCGGGAAGAATTTTCAGGTGTAGTCCGCGTTCCCGGGCTTTTTGTTCCAGGGTTCCTTCGGGGCCCAGCCCTGGGCCGGTGATCAGGCAGACCTCGTCGCCGAACAAGTGATGCTGATCATCCACATTAAAAAGGGTGTTCTCTTGAGCCCCCCCAATTATCAGCCGGGTGATGATGTGCGCGGTTCTCATGGAAAAGGGCAGGGGTACCAGGTGAAGCGCAGGGGAATGTCTGACGCCAACCTTCAGAAAACTCATCCCTGCACGCGTAGATGATAGCAAATCTCGCTGGAGTGATCTGAGTTTTTCCAGGAAAATGCTGGTGTGGCTTGCTGGACGGCGGGTTGCCGTCCTGAACTTCCGGGGAATCGAAATGGAAGCGACCTGCGGGGCCCTCCGCTCATGTTTTGTGTCCGCGTCCCCCGAACAGGACAATCGCCGTCGGTGAAATGCCTGCGATGCATTCAGTTGTCCGCATGCCTCAACTTCCGACGGACGGCGGTGCGATGCGAAAATCCATGAACTCGAGTGCATTTCGTGCGGTAGAGCGTTCACATCTTTCAGAGTACAGCGTTGGCAGATCGCCACAGTTCCCGTGTAGTCCGGTAGCGGCGCTGGGCTATCAGGCTTCTGGCTGTCCGCGGAGTATTTTGACCATTGCTTTCCCTTTGGCCAATTCGTCGATCAGTTTGTCGAGGTATCGAATTTCGCGCATGGTCGGTTCTTCGATTTCTTCAATTCGCACGCCGCAGATGACGCCTTTGATCAGACTGCGTGCTGGATTAAGTTGCGGAGCCTTTGCAAAGAACGTTTCAAAATCGGTTTTGTTGTCCAGTTGGTGTTTCAGTTCGTCCAGACTGTAGCCAGTCAGCCAGCAGATGATTTCGTCCACCTCAGCTTTAGTGCGTCCCTTCTTTTCTGCTTTCGCCAGATAATGGGGATAAACGCTGGCAACACTGGTGGTGAAAATTCGGTGCTTCTTCATGGTTTTGACTGTTGAGACACAGGGCCTGTGAGTGATCACGATTTCCTGCGGTCAAGGCGAATAAGGTGCATGATCACAGGGGTATGGAATAATTATTCAGGGTCTTTGCAGTAACCTTCTGCGTCTTCGTCAGCGGGCTCAAGTTTAACAGACTGTTAAAAATCAATAGTCATCCCGACGCAGTTGGCGATCCATGGTCGGTGTTCTAAAACATCACTGGATTCCCGCCTGCGTGGGAATGACGTGCCAGGGGCTGTCACAACCAGTCGGAGTTTTTCAACAGGCTGCAAAGTGCGAGAGATACAGCCGTGATTATGTTCCACAAGGTTTCGTGGGATTTCAATCGCAGTTTTCTGTTTGGTCCTTCGTGAGATTGCCAGCCAGAAATCGTTGGACGGGACACAGCGAACAAACCTTCGCGCAGAGTGATCGCTGTTCCTTTTAATTGTTTTGTCATCGGCGATGGTATCGGGACCAGGCACCTGGTAAAGCATTGGACCTGGTAAAGCATTGGGATGGCATTTATGAAACGTCTGCGGACCTTTTGGTGTTGCGGGAGTTTTGAAGTGACGACTGCCGTAAAGGCGGAAGAACCGGGGTCTGCTATTTCGCCATAGTCGCGAAACCCTGATGCCCGCCTGTGATTTCCCGGGATCAAACTCAGCGGCGTGCGCCTTGTCATTTTGCCAGCCTGACGGGGGTTCATTCGGGGCATGAGTTTTGGGGGAAGGCCCGCTTTTTTAGGGAAAATATTAAAGAATGGCCGTGGAAGGTCCTGAATCGTTCAGTCCGGTCTTGACCGAAATCTGCAAAATGAACAGAGTCTGAGGCAGGGCAGGAGCCCTTGAAGACTGCGGTTCATGCTTCGCGAGTGGCATGAGTGTTCGCCGTCTGCCGCTGCCATGGAAGGAAAAGTCGCCATGAAAATCCCGCGCTGGGTTTCCGGCTTGTTTGTGTGCGTTTACATTTCACTTTTGTCCTGGGGTATTGTCGGCCATGCGCTGAAAATGCCATCCATTGCCAATGCTTTTGGATATTTTATTGTCTGGGACATGTTTTGCGGCTGGCAGGCTTACGATAATCGGACCCATATTATTGGCGAGGATTCCCAGGGAAATTACTACGAAATACGTGAGCCGTGGGGGGCTTTTCAGCCCTTTGGCAACGTCGACCGTGTGAATTACGACGTGAGTAATTACCTTGCAGTTCGCCACATCCGCAACGTTCTGAAGCACAGCGACCATCCACCTTTGGACCGCGTCTACGTTGTTCAGGAGATCTGGGCGAAGCAGTACAACGTCCCGGATCATCTTTGGAATTGCTGCTTCAGCGAACCAAAGGACAAGATGTCTTACTTCAATCTGCGAGCTGTCTGCACGGAGGATGGCATGCCGATTGAAACGAACCCGGACTGGTTCACAGCACAGACACTGAACACGATTGCTGACAACCCACGACTGCGGCAGCAGGCTCAGAGTGCTCAGCCCTACTACAACACGTTTTTTAATCCTCGCAGCGAAGGCAATGGAGCCGTGTTTTCGTCCACTTTGAACAATGGACTGAGCACAAACTGAATCCTCGGACAAACGCCGCACGAGTCTCTCGCCACTGGCCATTTCAGACGAGTCGTCAGCAGGGTTTCCCTCTGCAAACGGAGTTGCAAACATGACATCAACAGCAGGCAGCCAGCGTCAGGCCCTGATTTCCGGTCTGAAAGGATTCTTCTTTGACGAGCAGGTTCCGTACGGAACGGCTCTGGTCAGGATGTTTCTTCCGGCCGTGGCATTGATTCCGATGACACGCCGATTCTTCCGCGTCAGGGAAATTTTTTCGTCGGACGGCGCGCCTCAGCAGCTGGCAGAACTGTTTGGGCATGGGACTCCGCTGCCGGAACTGTCTCCCGTGCTCGCATCAGCCCTGTATGGTCTGATGCTGTTTGCAATGGTCTGTGGGATCTTTGGCTTTCGGACACGGATGTCGTTCCTGATCGCGACACCTCTGTATATTTACTTCAACATGCTGGATGCCGTCGGCACCATGACGAAGTACTCGGTCATTGCGTCACATGTCCTGCTGATTCTGGCAGTTTCGAACTGTGGTGCTGTCTGGTCGATTGATGCGATTTTGCGGAAATGGCGAGAGGGGGATGCGGCGACCGCGATACCTCCACGATTCCCGGTCTGGCCGGCGCGCCTGCTACAGCTGCTGTTTTGTTTTATTTACTTTGGAGCAGCCATTACCAAAATTCAGACGCCCGAGTTTTTCAGTGGCGAGCAGATGCGGTACTGGATGTTCAGCAACTGGAATTACCCGAATCCTCTGGGAGAAACTCTTGCCACATGGACCTCGGTGCTGCTGATCAGCGGTTACATCACTGTCGTTTGGGAGATTACCTTTCCCTTTCTTGCATGGCGTCCGATCGGGCGATATTTCGCGTTGGGAATTGGAGCCATCTTTCATTTTCTGACCATTTTTCAGCTGGGACTACTGATCTTTCCGTTTATCTGCACAGCCTGTTATCTGGCATTTCTGATGGAAAAGGACATTGTCGCCATTCGACAATTTCTGCGAGCCCGGAAGTTCCCGACGAGTGTGATTGGGGTACCCAGATTCGCGGTCGCGCGTCTGATTCAGGCTCGGCCTGCGGCAATACCGCTGCCAGCTCTGTGGTTGTCACTGGCCATGATTGTGCTGGTGCTGTCCGCGGAAGCCGATTATCGGCTGGATGTCTATGGAATTCGCCGCAACCATGGACCACTGCCACTGAAGAAGATGGATGCCACTGTTGCACGCACTCTGATTAATTCACAACGCCCGCTTCGCGAGAAGGACAAGTTCTTTTCGTTTGACATTGGCAGCATGATGATGGCCGGGCAGCTGGCGAATCGAAAAACGGAGTTTTCCTACGGCGATGTGGTCATTGCCCAGTGCAATATCAATCCACCCCATGAAGACCTTTGGGTGGAATGCGTGATCGAGGATGATCAGAATCGCATCATCGACGTCGCGGGGCAATTTGTTACCCGAGACCAGTTGTACTCCAGTTTTCCCTATCAAACCGGGAACAAGCTGGTTCCAGGGAACTACTGGGTCGTCCTGAAAAGCTCGGGGCAGGAGATTTCCAGGCGGCAGTTTACACTGTCGGGCGATCCGGAATCCCTTCCGGCAATGGGGCAGATGCTGTCCAATTGAGACAAGGATTTCTGTCAAAAATGGCAATCCACTGCGTCTGATCGTCCGTCGTTTTCCCGGAAATTGGTGTGTACACCGGTTTCCTGAAGTTCTGACTGCTCTTCGCTGCAAAAACATGCTGTGCGCACTATCCTTCTGGTTGATCCCGAGCAGTAACTCGGGCTATTTCCGGAAGATTCCCCGCACGGATTGCTTCAGATCTGCACGGGCTTTTTGCCGAATTTCGTTTCTGGATAACAAATCCCCGTGCGGGAAGCAGCTATGCCTTCAGATTCCTTCTCAGCCTGCTACGTAGGCAGTTTTGATCCAATGACACTCGGTCATCTGGACATTATTCGCCGTGCATCACGTATCTTTGGGCACGTCACTGTCGGTATCGGCATCAATCCCGACAAGAACTCGCTCTTTACGCCGACCGAGCGTGTGGAGCTTTGTCGTCTGTCAGTTAGTGGACTGGCCAATGTCGAAGTCTGCACTTTTGATGGTCTGGCTGTGGAATTTGTCCGACAGTGCAACAGCCGGATTCTGCTCAGGGGGGTTCGAACTTTGTCGGATATGGAAGCGGAGTTCTCGATGACGCTGACAAATCGTGTGCTCGATGAAGAGATCGAGTCGGTTTTTCTGATGTCTGCTGAACGATTCGCGCATATCTCCAGTTCATTGATCAAGCAGATAGCAAGAATGGCTCGGGCAGGTGTACGCGATCGATTGAAAGATTTTGTTCCAGCCCCCATCATCGACCCGCTGATTCGACGCTTGCAGGACCAGGGCGATCGCTCCTGAAACATGGCTTCCTGAAACACCGCAGTTCAGGGTACGCCCATGAAACGGGCTATGCCCACATCTCATGACTCAATTTCCAATTGTTGCCCTGAAAGGCTCGTTCTCATGGTCAAAACTGCCTCCACAATGTTGCCACTCGGCACCACGGCTCCGGATTTTCCCCTGCCCAATGTGGATGGAAGCATCGTCAGTCGTTCCCAGTTCTTCGGCAAGCCGCTTTGTGTTATTTTCATGTGCAATCACTGTCCGTTTGTGATTCACATTCGTTCAGCACTCGCCGCTTTCGCGAATGAATACCTGGCTCGGGGACTGGCAATTGTTGGAATTAGCAGCAATGACGTCACCCTGTACCCGCAGGACGGTCCCGATGCGATGAAGGAAGAGGCTCGGAAAGCCGGTTACACATTTCCCTATCTGTTTGACCAGTCTCAGGCCGTGGCGATGGCCTATAAGGCCGCATGCACTCCTGATATCTTCCTGTTCGATGCCGACCACAGCCTCGTGTATCGCGGCCAGTTCGACTCCAGTCGCCCTGGCAATGGGCTGCCGGTCACCGGAGCTGATCTTCGAGCGGCCTGTGACACGATTCTTGCTGGTGGAGAAATTACGGGGGAACAGCGTCCCAGTATCGGCTGCAACATCAAGTGGCGACCAGGAGCAGAGCCGGAGTACTTTACGGGTATCGCAGCAGGCTGATATTCCCGGTATCGGATGTCGTTCATGGCTTCCACCTGATATAATACCGCAGCGGGGGATTGTGGATTCTGATCACCTTCTGTGACGACGGGTGGATTTTCAATCCCGTCAGAACAGAGGTTATCACCACGATTCCTCTGACATCCCGGCAAAAGCCATCGGGGAAAACACGGCAGATTCATTCGGAAAGTGAGTGGTTCTATGGGTTCTGAGATTTCCGCTGGCCTGAAGACGCTCCACGGTCTGCTCCAGCAGCTTGCCGAAGCAGAATCCAGCCTTTCCGAGGGTCCGCGCATGATTGGACTTTCAGAGCGGCAGATTGTCGCCGTGGAACAGCAGATCGAAAAACAAAAGCTGGCTGTCAAAGACTCCCGAAAATCTTCAGATGAAATCAATCTGAAACTGAAAACCAAAGAATCAGAGATTCTGAAACTGGAAGGGCAGCTCAATGTCGCGTCCTCCAATAAGGAATACGAGATCATCAAAAACCAGATCACAACGGCAAAACGAGACCGCGGAGAGTTCGAAGAGAATGGGCTTCTGGGGTTGGAAGCTGTTGATGTGGCCAACGCAAAACTGAAAGAACTTGACGCGGATTTGCAGAAAAGGAAACAGCAACTGCAGTCCACCAGGGCCAGCTTTGAAAAGGAAAAACCCGTCCTCGAGTCTGGCATCCAGGTGCTGCAGCAGCAGATTTCTGAAGCGGAAAAAGTCATTCCCGGAAATCACATCGCCACCTGGCATCGCCTTCGTGGAGCCCACGGTCCGGGTGCTCTCTCGCAACTGGAAGACGATTTCTGCAGCGCGTGCAGTACTCGCGTCACTAATCAGGACCAGGTACGAATTCGAACCGGAGAATTCCTCTGTTGCCGCGACTGCGGCAGGGCTCTTTACAACCCGGGCTGAATCCGTCGCAATCAATGGAATTCTGTGCATCCCCCAGGCGGGAAGCGACCGAGGGGCTCTTGCATGGAATTCGAAGGGGCCGTGGTCTTTTGGATTCTTTGAGCTCGTCCAAAATAATGCAGTTTTCGGTTTTCGGTACTGTCCGCTGATAGCTGTCCGCTGATAGCTACGGTACTCGGTGCCTGGCAATCTTTTATCTTGACAGCGGTCCAGCCCCGCGAACCATAGGCTCTGTCGTTGATCAGCCCTGATGTGTGTGAGTCACTGCTGCGGTGGTGTGGATGGCGCAGTTTTTTTCACAAGGAACTCAGCGTCTTTCCAATGTCTGTACGTCAGCAACGCTCGCTCTGCAGCTGAATTGTGGTTATCCTTTTGCAACGGTGGCCGGTACAGGAAGTTTTCGGTCGGCTGCTGTCGCGTTGTTCAGCAGGATCAAAAATTCGGCGCGTGCCCCAGGTTTGCTTCGCGGATCTGGATTTTCATCCGGATCGGAACTGACAGCCCGTGGGCAACGGTCGTTTCCCCGGAAAATCCCGGCAATTCATTTGGCCTGCTCTTCCCTGCGTGGGTGTCGCGAAAGTCTGGAAGCGTGATAGAATCCGGAACCAAACTGCAGCCTCTGGCTGTCTCCTCAAAAACACAGGCCCCTGATCCATTGCATCTTCGTACAGCCAGGATCAGCCTTGCTGACGAACAACTGGAACTGCTGCCAGAGGGGGCAGTCTGGTGGAAATCGCGTTCCACGGTGCTGATCAGCGATACACATTTCGGCAAAGAAGCCACCTTTCGGGCGGCCTCCATTCCCGTTCCGGATCAGACTCTGCAAATCCTTCATAAGCTGGAGGCCGTACTGACCAGAACTGCCGCAGAGCACCTGATGATCCTGGGTGATCTGATTCATGCCCGGCGCGGGCGTTGCGAACAGACCTTTCGACAGATCGCGGACTGGCGTGAGCGGTTCTCGGCCATGACATGGACGCTGATTCGTGGCAACCATGACGTATCGGCAGGAGATCCGCCGGCCGCGTGGAGGATTCGCTGTCTTCCGGAACCATACGCTTTGGGGCCATTTGCATTGTGTCACAAACCTGAGATGGGGACCGGATTTTCCATGGCCGGGCATCTTCATCCCGTGGTTAGACTGACTGGACCGGGGCGTGATTCGCTCCGGCTTCCGTGTTTCCTGTTAAGAAAGTCCACTTTGATTCTTCCTGCCTTCAGTTCCTTTGTCGACGGGAAAGTTCTGCCAGTGTCACTCGGTGATCAGGTATTCGTGATTGCCGATCATCAGGTGACAAAGGTTGCCTGATGTCCGGATTCCGATTTGGCAGGACTGTCCTCCGCGTTTCAAAAGACAGCAGCACTGCAGCTTTCCAGATGAATGGGACTCCGAATGACCGGATTTAATGCAACTCCTGGTGCCGTGGAACGGGAATTTGGAATACCGATTCCGGGAGCGATCCTGCCGGAAGAGCAATGGGTCCGTACCGCCCTGAAGCAGGTTCCGGAAGGTCACATCGACTGGGCTGCGTTGTTTGGTCGCACGGCCCCGGTCGTCATCGATATTGGCTGCGGCAATGGTCGTTCTGTGCTGACCGGTGCAGTGGCGCATCGCGACCGCGATTACCTTGGGATTGATATTCTTCCGGTCGTGATTCGCTATGCAACACGCCGGGGTAATCAGCGTGGTCTGAGCAATACTCGCTGGGCCGTGATTGGCGGGCGTGAACTGCTGGCCGAACATGTTGCAGCTGGCAGCATCAGCGAAATCCACTGCTATCATCCTCAGCCATGGTATCGGCGGGATCAGGTGCCCTTGCGGTTGATTACGCCAGAGTTTCTGCGTTTGGTGCATCAGTCGCTTCAGCCGGGGGGACGATTCGTCCTGCAGACCGATCATCCGGGTTACTGGAAGTACATGCTCAGAATTCTGCCTTTGTTTTTTGAATGGACGGCACGAACAGAACCGTGGCCATTCGCCTCGCAGGGACTCACCCGCCGCGAAATCATTGCCCGGCAGCGGGGACTGCCGATTTTTCGTGGGGAAGGCACCGCCCGCCTTGACCTCGATGCGGAAGCCGCGATACGAATGGTCGAGGCGCTGCCACTTCCGCTCTTCAATGCGGATCGCAGGTTACAGGCTCTGGATCAACTGGAAAAAGAAGGCACAGGCTCGAATCAGAGTGCAGGGCGGCGGCCCGGTTCACGGTCAGGCCCGCCACGTCGAACGGATCAGCGAAAGCCACCCAAAAAGCCAAAAGGCCGTTAATGCCGTTAATACGGCAGGAGGCCCGGCGGCATTTTCTCATCGGGGATTTGCAGGCAAATCGACTGATTTCAGCTGGAACGAGCGAGGCAGCAGGTCGGAGAGCAGCACGCATTCCGGTGGCGTCTCCTCGGCGTGGTCGGCGCAATCAAGCAGCACCAGCATCTCAGGATTGAACTCGCACAAAAACTGGCGGCAACTGCCACAGGGGACAGGATTTCCTGCCAGAGTCACACAGATGGCGGAAAACTCGCGAATCCCCATCGCCACCGCGCGACAGACCGCGGTTCGCTCGGCACAGATTGTCAGCCCATACGAGGCATTTTCCACGTTACAGCCCGAAATGATCTCGCCCGACTTTGTCAGTAGCGCCGCGCCCACGAAAAAGCCGGAGTACGGTGCCCATGCCAGCGTACGAACCTGTCGGGCAGACATCTGAAGTTCGCGCCACTGCGGTGGCAATGCCTGTGACTGCATACTTGTCTTCCAATGGCTGTTGATTTTCTGAGTGCCGAATCCACCGGCCCGGTGCAGCTTCAACACAGCCCGATTTCCGGTAGACATCCCGGATCCATGGTCCGGTCACGGGACGCATTCCGTCGAAGCGAAAACACGAGGACGTGATCATCTGAACCGCGTGAGCGACTGTTTCAAACTGTGGCTATCAAACTGTGGCGGATAAGTCTGAACGGCAATTTCAGGCACTGACAAGGCCCCGTCGGTCGCTGACTGGGATTTGGGCCCCGGTAAAAACGAAAACGGGGTCTGCGGACCAGATGTGTCGGCAGACCCCGTGTTAAGGCATCCTGATGGCACCGAAGCTGAAGGTTTTTCGGAAGCCATTCAGTAAAAAGAGGCGGCCACTACTTTCCGGCGGCAGCGGCTTTGGCCTTAAGTTCTTCGGATTTGGCTTTTAGCTCGGTCGCCTTTTTGACGGCTTCTTCCGACTTGGTCTTCAGCTCATTGGCCTTGGCCACGGCTTCGTCGGACTTCTTTTTTGCTTCGTCGGCGGCAGCTTTCTTTTCTTCGGCGGGCTTCTTCAGGGGCTCGACAGCGGCGGTGGCTGTTTCCACGGTTTTCTGAGCCTCTGCGATGGCAGCTTCGGCGGCTGTGACAGCATCGGCCGGTGAGTTGGGGTCAGCCTTAAGATCCGCGAGGGCCTTGTCGGCAGCGGCCTTTGCTGCATTGGCCGCTTCCACAGCCTTGTTGGCGGCATCCAAAGCGCCCTGCGCTTCTGCGTGGGCTTTTGCAGCGGCTTCGCTGGCAGCTGCAGTTTCGGCCACAACCTTTGCCTGAGCTTCTGTGGAGGCCGCAAGTTCTTCGACCAGCTTACCAGCGTCCTCTGCGGCGCGACCGGCTTCTGCAATTTCGCGATCGCGATCTTTCTTGAAGTCCGGCACGAGCTGAATCTCTGGAATGGCAACTTTGAGTGCCTCTTCGCCGGCTTCTGTGACAGTTGTCTGCCAGACAAACAGGCGGCGCAATGTTTTGACGCTGGCCAGCTGTGCCAGCCCGGCATCTGTGACTTTTGTTTCGTAAAGGTTGAGATATTCAAGAGCCGGCAAGGTCACGATGTGTGCCAGCCCGGCATCGGTGATGGCCGTCTTTTCCAGATGCAGGCGGGTCAGACCTTGCAGGCCGCTGAGATGAGCAAGTCCGGCGTCTGTGATTTTGGTTCCACGCAGGTTGAGCGAATGAATGCTGGCGGAATCTTTCAGGATGGTCAGCGTTTCGTCGTTGACTTCCCGGTCAGCGAGGTGAAACGCCACGGTCAGGCGGGGATCATTCTTTGCCAGCGGCATGGCCTGCCCGCCAGCTTCCTGAATTTTTTGTACCAGAGCCTTGTCGGCGTCTGAAAGTTCCTGAGCAGCTGCAAAACTGGTCAGCATCAGGAAACACAGCATTAGTCGCGCAGGTGTCATTATTCTCTCCTCACTCTCGCCTGTCAAAACGAGCCCGGCAATCAGTCTGCACGGCACTCAGGAAAATCCCATCACAAATCCCATTCACAGCTTGTTTTTTGTCGTGAAACGGAGCCTGAAGGGACTAAAAAAGGCAATGAGATGCGAAATCAGGTCTGGATAACCCCGCAAATCACTGCCGATACCTGACCAGAATAAGGTCCCAGCCCGCTGAAGACAACGCTGCAGACAAAATCCCGATCTTCAGTTTCTGTTTTTTGACTGAGAATGGAAAATGCCAAATTCGCAGCTGCATCTACCAATTCGTGGAAAAACACGGTGAGTTTGATTTGGAGACCTGTACTTCCGCATCCGTATGGTTTCAATTCCCGCAGACACTTGGCAACCGCTGGTTCTCAGGTTTCGATTCCTTCTGTCCCGAGTTGGATTTCCTTCCCATGTCTGTTCCGTTACGTATAGCGACTATTGACTGTCAGCGAGACAACGCACGCGAGTTGTTTCGCGAGTTGCGGGACAAACTGAGCCCCCGAGGGGAAGTCGTTTCCGAAGCGGGACGTCAACGCACCATCGAGTTATTCGGGGCACCACTCAGCCCCAGAGAGGTCGTGCGGCGCATCTGTGACGATGTCCGCTCCCAGGGGATTCAGGCGGTTCTGCACTACACCGCACGACTGGATCGAAAAGAGCTGACGCCGGACACGGTACGAGTCTCTCAAGCAGAACTGGCGGAGGCTGCGGCAAAGGCTGATCCCGAGTTCCTGCGAACGGTCCGAGTGATTCGCGACAACATCATTGAATTTCAAAAAGCGGTGCTGCCGCTGGACGCAAATGTTGTCCGTCAAGTCGGCGGGGGTACTGTGCGTCTGAGGCAACGACATCTGCCGATGAAACGAGTCGGGATCTGTGTCCCTGGCGGAGCCGCTGCCTATCCATCCACAGTTTTAATGACAGCCGTACCAGCGATGACGGCCGGCGTTCCGGAAATTGCCATCGTTGTGCCTCCAACGCCTTTTGGTGGATACAACAATGACATGCTGGCCACCTGCCATGAGATCGGCGTCAGGGAAGTCTACCGGGTCGGAGGGGCTCAGGCTGTGGCTGCACTGGCTTACGGTGTGGAAGGGATCGCGCGAGTCGACAAAATCGTTGGGCCGGGAAATCTGTTTGTCGCACTGGCCAAGCAACATGTGTTCGGAGACGTCGACATCGACAGTATTGCCGGCCCCAGTGAAGTGATTGTCCTCGCTGACGAAACTGCAAACCCCGAATTTGTGGCCGCGGATTTGATTTCGCAGGCGGAACACAGCCCGGGTTCCGGTGTTCTGGTTACATGGCACGCACCACTGATTCCTGCTGTACTGACGGCTTTGGAAAAACAACTTTCTCAACTGGAACGGGGAGATCTGGCACGCCAGGCGCTGGAAGACTACGGTGCTCTGATCCTGGCCCGCAACGAACAGGAAGCGGCAGAGTTAACAGACCTGCTGGCCCCGGAACACCTGCACATTTCGATGGATAATCCGGAACAGATGCTGAGCCGAATTCAGAATGCCGGAGCGATTTTTTTGGGACACTACACACCCGTGGCACTGGGAGACTACATCGCAGGGCCGTCCCATGTTTTGCCGACTGGTGGAACCGCACGATTTGCTAATGGACTTGCCGCCACGGATTTTCTCAAGCGAAGTTCCATCATTCACTACGACGCTGCAGCGTTAAAAGCGGATGCGGACCGAGTGCGATTGATGGCCGAAAAAGAAGGTCTGACAGCCCACAGTGCCAGTGTCGACATCCGTCTGGGAGACTGTCCTGATACATGTCATCAAACGTCGTTGAATTGAGTTGAGAAAAGTTTTTTTCGGCCTACGGATTGCTGTAGTGCCGCTCACATGATGGCAGCCGCGGGAAATGGATTTTATGGCCACTCAGAGGTCGTTTTTTGGCTTGGAATCGCTCTGATCGCCTCATTTCAGTTTGTTGCAAGCGGACCACTTCGAAACAACTTCAGTAAGTTGTGAGTTGCAGTGACCAGTTTCCATTCGGCTTTCATCTTTTCCATGCCGCGGAGAAGAAACTGCCGGAAGCCGCGGCAGTGTTTGATCTGGCCGAACGGTGGTTCGGCCATTGCTTTTCGGCGAGCGTATTCGGCTCGTCCCTTTTTCGTTCGAAGTTTGCGGGCCATCTTTTCCCTCGCGCTCAGCCCCGCAGGAATGCGTCCTGTCGGAACGGGAGCGACTCGTTCGTTATGCTTTAATCGACCGTTGGCAATGTACGCCTCATCCACTCGTTCATGCCCTTCAAGGCCTTACACGTTCGCTTCACTGAAGTAACCCGCATCGGCCGTAAATGCTTTTATGTTCTCGGTGACACCCGCCTGATTGATGTTGGTAATCGTCTGGTCCAGCATCGGCTGTATCTGGCGAACATCGTTGGCCTGATCGGTCACATCGGCGGCGACGATGATCTGATTCTCATTCACAACTGCCTGAGCATTGCCGCATTGATCCCAGCCTTTGCTCGACGTCTTCATGATCTTTGATTCAGGATCGGTGAAGTTCCGCTGGGCTTTGGGATCAGGCACTGCGTCCTGCGGATCAATCTTCGACGACGGCTTTCCTTCAGCTTCACGAATGGCGGCTTCAGTGGCGGCTTTGTCACGGGCCTGTTGTTCCAGGGCGGCTTTGGCTTCACGGATTTTCAGCAGTCGCGATTCTCTGCGAGTCAGTTCATCCGGAAGTTCATCACCTCGATAATTACGCCCAGGCTCTGCATCTTCCGCATCGTCGGCCGCCTGCGCCTGCTTGAGCAGTTCATCAATTTCTGCTTGCAGACGTTTCTCTTCGGCCAGCATGTGGTCGTAGCTCATGGCCTTGTGGCGAGATGCGTTGGCTTTGATGTTTGTACCATCAAGTGCAAGGCGGCCTACCTTCAGAAGTCCGGAATCCCGACACAATCGCAGGACTTCGACAAACAGATGCTGGAACTCTGCCAGATGCCGACGGCGATATTCACTGATCTTGCGAAAATCCGGAATGTTGTCACCCACGATGACTCGGAAGGCCACGTCCGTTTCGCATCGTGCCACGATCTTCCGCGATGAAAACACCCCCAATGCAGTAGGAGTACAACAGCAGCACGAGCATCATTCGTGGATGATACGGCGGCTTGCCGCCCTTGTCGCTGTCGTACTTTGTCATGATTGGTGACAGAACCAGTTGCGCCGACACATCCATCAGGAAGTAAACCAAATCAAGGCCCTGGCCATTGCCAACTGGACAAATGCCGGTTTGACGGTCGAGCAGTTGTCGCGGCTCACCAGTTCCACGATTGAGATTGGCAATCTGGACGATGAGGGCGCCCTTGGCCTGACAGGATCCTCGCGGATCGTGCTGGATGACGACGCGCTGGGTTACGGCTGGTACGTGGGTTCCATGAGCGAAACCGTTCCTGAAAGAACGATTGACCTGTTGACCGTGTTGACCCATGAAATGGGCCACGTGCTGGGCTTGAGCGACCTTGACGGGCAGGCCACACCAGACAGCCTGATGGCCGGCACCCTGCAACCCGGCCAGCGGCGTGGTGTCAGCTCCGCCGATCTGCTTTCGGGCGGGGCGGTTGTTGGCACTGCGACTGGCGCTGGGGTCACCGTTGGGAACAGCGGGGATCGGATTGACCTGACCGACTGGACTGACAGCGATGAGACGTCGCTGGTGGGCAATGCAGTGCCCGAGATTCCAGAGTTGCCTGCTGCTGTTTCACCCGTGAAATTGGTTAGCAAACAGCAGCGACCAGGCCTGCTGCCGGGGCAGGGCAGTGTGCTGTCAGTGCCGGCGAAGAAGCAGCATGACATTGACCTCCTGGACGACCTCTTCGCTGACTCAATCGACGCGCTGGGAGGGTTGGATTAGGACAACGAGAACCAGACGCGAATGAAGTTCCCCATTATGTTGTTTATCGAGCCCTCAGCGTGAGCGCCGGGTGCGATGCCGGCGACGCTGGGGGGGCAGGGAAGGCAATTTTCCAACTCCCTCGCGGTCGTGGCTCGTGGGATTGGGGCTGATCGCTGGGAGAGCCTCCCGCCGGGGACACACCATCTTTCGCGGCTCAAGCTGCGTTGCCTCGCACGGATGCCGATTTGATGAACGCAGTGACCTATTCCGACGTGATGTCGGTTTGTAGCAGTCGATGCGTGGCCCAAAGTGGTGTGTTCCCATGCAATGTTGCCCTGGAAAAGCAGCCCGTCACCGCTGAGCGACAGCCCCTCGCCCCCGACCCCTCACCCTGACTCGGAGGGTGCATGTTCTGAATGAAAAAACCTGATAGAATCTGCTGCTGCGTAGACGTTGCGGAAGATCAGCGGAATGCTGAGATTCACGGGGGCAGCTGGCGGAGTGTTGCCGGCATTGACGACAGGGAACCGGCCAGTTTTTTCCTCAAGGAAAGACATGCAATGCAGTATCGAGAGCTTGGCAGGACGGGACTTCGAGTTTCCGTGGTGGCCATGGGATGTTGGCCGATTTCGGGGATGACAAGTCTTGACGTGAATCGAGAGGACAGTCTTGGCACGATCAGGCAGGCTTTGGATGCTGGAGTAAATTTCTTTGATACGGCGTGGTCGTATGGCATCAGTGAAGAATTGCTGGCGGACGCCGCGGGAACTCAGCGAGACGCTGTCGTGATTGCCACGAAGGGTGGACTGGATCGGGAGCAGGGCCGGCAGTTTCATGATGCGCGTCCGGACTCTCTTCGGCGGCAATGTGAGGGTTCGTTGCGGCGACTGCGGACAGATCGAGTCGACCTGTATTATCTGCACGCGCGGGATCCGTCCGTGCCGGTGGCGGAATCTGCTGGCGCGATTGCAGAGTTGATTATGGCTGGGAAAGTGCTTGGTGCGGGGGCGTCCAATCTGAGTCTGTCGGAACTGCAGGAATTTCAGGCGGTCTGTCCGCTGACAGCCATTCAGCCTGCCTACAACATGCTGCAGCGTGAGATTGAGCAGGAGATTTTGCCCTGGTGTCTTCAGAATCAGATTGCGGTATGCGTGTACTGGCCGCTGTTGAAGGGTCTGCTGGCAGGAAAACTTCCGAGGGACTATCAGTTTCCTGATGGGGATGGGCGAAAAAAATACCCGATGTTTCAGGGGGCCGAATGGGTGCGGAATCAGGACCTCCTGGATGACCTGCGCAAGATCGCTGCAGACGCCGGCATGGAACTGGCAACCATGGTGGTGGCATGGACGATTCAACAGATGGGGATAACAACAGCATTGTGTGGAGCGAAGCGAGCGTGGCAGATTCGGGAGTCAGCTGTCGCGGGAAGCGTGCAGCTTTCTGATTTGGTGCTGACAGAGATCGATTCCGCGTTGAAGCGACGAGGCCCCCCGGTTACTCGTGCTGCCGTCTGAGGTCCATGCGTTCGTCACAGGCGGGCGTTGCCAGGAATCGCCGCGGAGTATGAACAGAAAGCATAAAACAATGTGGACAGCACCGCCTCGTTGGATACAGTTCCGTGGAAAATGCGACCAAAGGCAAAGAATGACGGGCTCTGGGGAAAACGGAAATGCGGTTCCTGATCACAAATGATGATGGATTTGACGCTCCGGGACTTGCGGCCCTGTATCAGGCGCTTTGTCCGCTGGGTGATGTGACAGTGGTGGCTCCGGCGACATGTCACAGCTCACGCGGTCATGCCGTAGACACGAAAAATTCGATTCGGGTGGATCGTCGCTTAATAGAGCCCTTCGGAGAAATCCGGGTCGTTCATTCAACACCTGCGGACTGCATCCGAGTGGGTCTGAGACACATCATGCCCGAACCGCCGGACTTTGTGATTGCCGGAATCAATCCCGGAGCCAATATTGGAGTGGATTTGTTTTACTCTGGAACGGCAGCAGCGGCGCGGGAGGCGGCAATTCTTGGAGTTCCCGCGATCGCACTGTCCAGACTGATTCATTCGGCATTTCCAGTTGACTGGGATATTCTGTCGAGGCATGTGGAGCGAGTTCTGCGAGTGATGCTGACATCAGAGTACCGCCTGCCTTCGGGGCAGTTCTGGAATATCAATTTCCCGACGGTGGAAGGGGAGAGGTATCCCGAGGAAATTACTTTTGTTCCCCACGGTACGGCTCCGCACGCCGTGGCGTTTCAGATCGTGGAAGAATCTGCAGATTCGCAGACTCTGGCGTATTCCGCATCCTATCGGGATCGGCTGCGATCTGCGGAATGTGATGTCCATCACCTCTTTGGCCAGCATCTGACAGCCACTCCTGTGGGTCCATCCCTTACCGCTGTGAACGATCAGCGGCTGCACACACGGGTTTCCCTGGCTTCCGCATCCTGTGCTGATTGACAGTGACTGGTCAAGTTGTCAGGATTCTGGTTGTAAAGGGGCGCCGGCATCTTTGGCACGCATGGACGTACCCTTTGTAAGAACAGGTCTTCCGGAGGGAACTGGTCACCTGACTGAGAAATTCCCTGCATTCGCTGTGACGAAGCCTGTATGCATGAACATCTGACGATCCTGAGTGGTCGGGCCAATCCAGAGTTGTCCCGCGAAATTGCTGCATATCTCGGGATTCCCCTGGGCCAGGTCGACGTTGGCAATTTCCCCGACGGCGAAATCAGCCTGAAGCTCAACCAGAACATCCGCGGCTGCGACGTATTTCTTGTCCAGCCGACGTGTCCACCGGTCAACGAGAATCTTGTTGAACTTCTGGTGATGATCGACGCATGTCGTCGCGCGAGTGCTGCGAGGATTACAGCGGTGATTCCGTACTACGGGTACGCTCGTCAGGATCGGAAAGATTCCGGACGCGTGCCAATCACATCAAAGCTGGTTGCTAATCTGATCGTGCAGGCCGGGGCCCATCGAGTATTGGCAATGGACCTGCATGCAGCCCAGATTCAGGGATTCTTTGATGTGCCGGTCGATCACCTTTATGCCGCTCCGATCCTTGACCGGCACTTTGCGTCTCTGGCCATTCCGCATGACGAACTGGTGATTATCAGTCCGGATGAGGGCAGCATCAAAAGAACGCTGCAGCACAAGGAACATCTTGGTGGAGCACTGGCCATCGTGGATAAACGGCGTGCAAATGCCCTGGAAACCCGTCAGGCCAATCTGATCGGTGGGCCGATTGAGGGCAAAACAGCCCTGATTTTTGACGACATGATTACTACTGCTGGCTCAATCTGCGGTGCCGTAGAAGTCGTACGGGCTCACGGGGCACGACAGATCTACCTCGGTGCAACCCACGCCGTCCTGTGCGGACCTGCAATTGAACGGCTGGAGAACGCCAGGGTGGATGGGATCGTGGTTACCAATACCTGCCCAATTCCGAATGCTTCCCGACTTCCAAACCTGACACGTGTCTCTGTGGCAGAGTTACTGGGGGAAGCAATTCGCCGTGTGCATCGCAACGAATCTGTCAGCTATCTGTTTGACTGACAAGGATCGAATTTCTGTCAGGGTTTGCTGCCATCCCCAGCAGCAGCCCGACAACTGATAAACTGACCAGAAGATTAGTACCTCCGTAGCTGATAAACGGATGCGGTACACCTTTCGGAGGCACAAGTGCTGTGACTACGGCAATATTGGCCATCGCCTGAATCACCAGTTGCGTCAGCAGTGTTGTTCCAAGAATCCACCCGAAACTCTGGCGCGGTAATGGTTGCAGAACCGTTCGACCACTCAGATAAACGCTGATCCAGACGAAACATACAGTGAGGGTTCCCAGCAACCCAAGTTCCTCACCAATCACAGCAAAAACAAAATCCGTATTTGCCTCTGGCAGATAGCTGAGCTTTTGCCAGCCTGCACCAATACCTGTCCCTTCAAGTCCACCGGATCCCAGTGACATCAGCGACTGCCGAATCTGCCAGGGCGCCGCTGCCAGATCCTGCCACGATTCCAAAAAGCCTGTCACACGCCGCATTTGATAAGGGCGAAGCACCAGCAGAAATACCGATGCGGGGACCATTCCCAGACCACAGATGAAAAAATAACGCAGTGGCCAGCCAGCAAAGTACAGCGAAAGCAGAAACCCGAGTGTCAGAAACACGGTGGCCCCAAGATCCGGCTCTATGGCGACCAAAGGCAGTACAAGGCACAAAGGGCCGAGGGTCTCCGGCACAGTCGAAAGATTCAAACGGCCCTCAGAACGAAGGCTCATAATTTTTGACGCACCGATCATCGGCAGAATCAATCTCCCCAGCTCAGATGGCTGAAAAGACAATCCGGAAAATCGAAGCCAGCGCTGCGCTCCATTGATTCGAACCCCGATTCCCGGGACAAGAACAATCACCAGCAGGAACACATAACCCCAGAACGCGGGCCGGCACCATGCCGCCACCTGCTCAGCACTCAGTCGCGAAAGTACCCATGCTGCGATCAGAGACAAACTCAGCCAGGTAACGTGCCGACTCAGAAAGATCGTGTCCTGTTCGCTCGGTCGCGATGTCAGGCTAGAGCTATGAACCATCTGAACCCCGACGCACAACAATACCGCGATCAAACCAGCCAGAAAACTGGCCGAATGGACCGACTCGGTTTTGTCACATTCCGAGTTTCGAAATTTTGCTTCGTATTGCATGACAACAGGCCATGTTCGTTTGCGAAACGCTGCCCCAATTCCTAACCTTCGTGCTCATACGGAGATGAGCCGATGCAAGGTGAATTTCACTTTTTTCGGCGGGACAGGGATGTCCACTCTTCTCATCTGTCCTCGCCGTTTTCGGCACTGCGTGTCAGCTATATTCAGTGAAGCGACTGCAACAGCCAAACAAATAGCGTGCTTTGAATGGATCGTGCGGTGTGAAGCATGCCATGTGCCTCAAAAAGGTACTCCACAGATCTATAAGTCAACGCTTCCACGGGCTCGGGAAATCTGCTGACTGACCCGCGCAATCATGGAAAACTCAAGGCCGAACTGTTTCTTCAGGGTTCCGCCCCGGACGCCTGCTCCCAGGCAAGTGCAAACCGTCACGATGGCCCACAAAACAGTGCTGAATTCCTGGAACAGCTTCGGCCCCCGTACCAGAAAAAGCCAGCCACATTCGCTAATCCCCACAACGGGCATCTCTCGCAGACTCAAAAAACCACAGAGGAACACTCCTGTGAGTGTCCTCTGCATGTGAAAACGTGGACCACAATTTCCAGACAGCACCAACATTCGGCCACGGCGAACTCGTCTGATCGAGTCTCTTCAGACTCTTTGTCGCTGAAATCCAGCGAAATCGTCGCTGCTGGTTGCACCTCACACCACACCCGCTGAAAGACGAGCAGACTAACGGGCTCAGAGACTCTCTTCCACAACCGGATTGATGAGTTGTCCAATTCCGTCGATTTCAATCGTGACTGAATCACCGGCCTTGAGAAACAATGGTGGCGTCTGGGCGAAACCGACACCATGGGGAGTTCCTGTCAGAATCACAGTTCCTGCCGCCAGAATGTTACTGGCACTCAAAAACTCAATCAGAGTCGGAACATCAAAGATCATGTCGTTTGTATTCCAGTCCTGCATAGTCCTGCCATTCAGGACCGTGCGGATTCCCAACAGGTTGGGATTCGGAATCTCATCGGCTGTTACAAGGACCGGACCCAGGGGGCAGAACGTGGCAAAGGTTTTGCCGCGACACCACTGACCGCCACCGCCATTTCGCTGCCAGTCACGAGCACTGACGTCGTTCGCGCAGGTGTATCCAAGAACATAATTGAGGGCATTTTCCTTCGAGACGTTGTAGCAGTCTTTCCCAATCACCACTGCCAACTCGCACTCATAATCCACCATATCACTGCGCAGCTTGCGCGGCAGTATAATCGGGTCGCCGGGATTCTGCACCGTGCTGGGGGTCTTCATAAACAGGACCGGATTTTCAGGAATGGCCTGTTTCCCCTCCTCCGCATGCCGACGATAATTCAGACCAATACAGAGCACGGCTGCCGGCTGAATGGGGGCCAGCACTTTTGCTGCCGTCACAGTCTGACCTGTGGCCGTCAGACCATTCAGCAGTTCCCCTTCAAGCTTTTCAAGAGATCCATCCGCCTTTTGTGCCGCATAACAAATCTCACCACAACTCAACTGCACACGACAGATTTTCATAACTTCAGACTCCTTCAAGATGGTTTAGAACAGGATCAGCCAGCTTCGCGAGAAATTCTATCGAAGATCATTTCCCAGAGACAGTCTCGCAGTGATCCGGATCACATGCGGACGCGCTGACCACAAACGAAAAGATCCTGCAGCACAGGACATGCACTGCAGGATCTGAATTGACAGCCCATCTTCTGGCCAATATCAGTGATCGGCAAAGAGCATGGCCTTCATGTACTCACGATTCAGACGAGCAATGTGTGCCACGCTGACTTCAGCAGGGCAGGCCGCTTCGCACTCAGACGTGTTCGTACAGGACCCGAACCCTTCCTTATCCATCTGGGCGACCATATTCAGGACGCGATTGGCGCGTTCCGGCTGCCCTTGTGGAAGGATTGAAAGTTGTGAGACCTTGGCAGAAACGAAAAGCATGGCTGACGCGTTTTTGCAGGCGGCCACGCAGGCACCACAACCGATGCAGGCGGCGGCATCCATTGCCATTTCCTGCCGAACACCAGGCACAGGAACACTGTTACCGTCGGGCGCGTTGCCAGTATTGACCGACACAAACCCGCCGGCCTGGATAATTCTGTCGAATGCCGACCTGTTGACCACGAGGTCCCGGATGACCGGAAACGGATCAGCACGCCATGGCTCAATTGTGATCGTTTCACCATTCCTGAAGCGACGCATGTGCAATTGGCATGATGTCGTACCACGATCAGGCCCATGTGCCTGACCGTTGATCATCAGGCTGCACATGCCACAAATGCCTTCGCGGCAGTCGTGGTCGAACGCCACGGGCACTTCACCCTGAGCAATCAACTGCTCATTCAGAACGTCCAGCATTTCGAGGAAGGACATGTGCGTACTAACGCCATTCAGGCGATAATCCCTGAATTCCCCGGGTTGATTTGGAGCAGCCTGCCGCCATACCCGCAGAGTCAGATTCAGAAGGTCACTGCTCATGGTTATTTGTAGCTCCTGGTCGAAGGCTTCACATTCTCAAAGATCAGCGGTTCTTTGTGTAGTACGGGCGCATTGCCCGCCCCCTGAAACTCCCAGCCCGCTACATAACTATACAGGTCGTCCCGTCTGGTCGCTTCACCATCTTCCGTCTGGTACTCTTCGCGGAAGTGCCCGCCGCACGATTCTTCTCTGTGCAATGCGTCCACAGCCAGCAGTTCGGCGAATTCCATAAAGTCAGCAACACGCCCAGCCTTCTCAAGGCTCTGGTTCAGAGTATCGCCACTGCCGAGAACACGAACATCCTTCCAGAACTGTTCACGAAGTTCCCTGATTCGCGGAATCGTGGCTTCCAGGCCAGTCCTTGTACGAGCCATTCCGCAGTAGTCCCACATCAACAGACCGAGTTCCCTATGGAAGGAATCAACGCTGCGACGTCCGTTCACTGCCAGAAGTTTCTTCAGACGATCTTCCGCATCTTTCTTTGCCGAAGTGCAGGCAGGGTGGTCATCAGAAAGCTTGGGCAATTGCGTGGATGCAAGGTAATCACCAATCGTGTAAGGAATGACAAAATACCCGTCCGACAGCCCCTGCATCAGAGCACTGGCCCCCAACCGATTCGCTCCGTGATCCGAGAAGTTTGCTTCTCCGAGAACGTACAGACCCGGTAGATTGCTCATCAGATTGTAGTCGACCCACAGTCCCCCCATGGTGTAATGGACGGCTGGATAGATCCTCATCGGCACCTGATAGGGATTCTCTGCCGTGATCTTCTCGTACATGTGGAACAGATTGCCGTATCTCTTCCGTACAGCATCTTCGCCATCACGCACGATAGCATCTCGGAAGTCCAGATAGACGGCCAGGCCGGATTCGCCGACGCCGAAGCCAGCATCCGTCCGCTCTTTCGCAGCACGTGAAGAAATGTCGCGGGGAGCCAGATTACCGAAGGAAGGATACCGACGCTCCAGGTAATAATCTCGCTCGCCTTCCGGAATCTGACCGGGGGCCCGCCGATCGCCCTGATTACGTGGCACCCAGACCCGCCCGTCGTTTCTTAAGCTCTCACTCATCAAGGTCAGTTTGGACTGATAATCACCGCTCACGGGGATACACGTCGGGTGGATCTGTGTGTAACAGGGATTTGCAAAATACGCACCACGGCGGTGACAACGCCACGCCGCAGTAACATTGCAACCCTTGGCGTTGGTGGAGAGGTAATAAACGTTTCCGTAACCCCCGGTGCACAACACCACAGCGTCTGCAGTGTGCACTTCCAGTTGGCCGTTTTCGATATTGCGCACCACAATCCCACGTGCAACACCATCAGAAACGACCAGTTCCAGCATCTCTCGTCGAGCAAACATCTTCACTCGACCTGTACTAACCTGCCGCATCAGGGCCTGGTAGGCGCCTAAGAGCAGTTGCTGCCCGGTTTGACCACGGCAGTAAAAGGTTCGTGACAGCTGGGCGCCACCAAAAGAGCGATTTGCCAGAGTACCGCCGTACTCTCTTGCAAATGGAACGCCCTGAGAGACACACTGATCAATAATGTTGTTGGCGACTTGAGCAAGTCGGTAAACATTCGCCTCACGGGCGCGATAGTCGCCCCCTTTGATCGTGTCGTAGAACAGCCTCCAAATGCTGTCACCGTCATTCGGGTAGTTCTTGGCAGCATTGATCCCGCCCTGAGCGGCGATGGAGTGGGCTCGGCGAGGACTGTCCTGAAAACAGAACGCCTTTACGTTATAACCCAGTTCTCCGAGTGAAGCTGCGGCGGACCCACCCGCCAGTCCAGTCCCCACAACGATTACACTGTATTTACGCTTGTTCGCTGGATTAACCAGCTTCATATTGAACCGATGCTTGTCCCACTTCTGCTGAAGGGGGCCGTCGGGAACTCGCGAGTTCAGTTCATCACTTGCCACGCGAAACATCGGAAGACCTCTGAAACTGCGAAAAAACAAAGATTCGGTTAGATCAAGTTCCAGATCAGCAACCGCTAATCAGGACTTTGAACCCAGTGCCCAGACAATCAGGCTGATAAAACCACCAGCGATGCCCCACGCCATCACAAATCCAAGAGTTCGAAGGGCAAAGTTCCAATTCTTGTGATGCAAACCCAGAGTCTGCAGAGCGCTTCGTATGCCATGGCTGAGGTGAATTCCCAGAGCAATCAAGCACACAAAGTAAATCCCGGCATGCACTGGATGGCTTAAAACCGCCTTCACCGCCTGAAACGAGTTAACGGCTTCATTGTCCGCGTTCATCGCGGCCGTGTAATCCACACCGAAACCCTTCTTAAGTTTCAGATCCATGATGTGAATCACGAGGAAGCCAAAAATCAACAGTCCGGTCACCATCATCCAACTGGAGGCCCCGCCGGCAGGCAGGATGAACAGACCCTGCTTGGTCTCTTTCAATGCATAAGAAGACTTGCGTGCAAGTTTATTCATCGAGGCCGTGGAGATCGCCAGACCAATATGTGCCGCAAATGTCGCGAACAGTCCGACTTCCGCAATGCCAAGCAGGGGGCCTAGACTATGCAGCTTTTCTGCGTAGGCATTGAAGACTGCCTCACCCGCAAAAAGCTGCAGATTCCCGGCCAAATGCACCACCAGGAACCCAATCAGTGACAGTCCGGTGATTGCCATCAGGAACTTCTGGCCGACCGAGGTGGAACATGCCCGAACCACCGGTGCCAACCCAGGTATTTTGGACAGAAAGACCGCCGGCAGGCTGAGTACTCGAAGCAGAGCGTTCAAGAGTTACGCTCCTCTCGCTGAGAAAGTGTTTGGAAAGATGCCCGATGGAATAAACCGCAGTTCGCTGCACAGATTCACGGGTGTTTCAGATTATAGAATTCCCGGCGTGAACTGCAACGAGCCCGGATGAGAGTCTTTCGACCGAGACAATTCAGGGACTTCAGGCAGTTTGGAAATGGAGCACACCATTCTCACAAAACTGCCCGACCACCCCCCTCATCGCAGACCACGCCGCGGCGTTTTTTTCAGAAAATCCGTTTTCAACCCTACAAACGGCATTAAATCCGGATGCCGTAGCCACCTACATCGACTTCAGAAACGCGAGGATGTCCGCCATCTGCTCCACACTCACATCCCGCTCGATGCCTTCCGGCATCAGGGACTTGCTTGTTGCCCGCAACTCCTCGATGTCCGCCCGTGGAAGACTCTGTTCACGACCTTCCGGCTGTCTCAGCGTCACCGAATCCGCTGTTTCCGCCAGCAGCAATCCGTTCAGCAGCCGACCGTCATTTGTCACAACCACGTATTCAGAATACTGCGGGTCAACGCGACGATTGGGGTCGAGAATGTCGTAAAGCAAAGCATCGCGGGCTCGGGCTCGCGTATCACTGATATCAGGCCCCACATTACTGCCAACACCTCCGACCCGATGACACTTGCTGCAGGTCTTTTCGAAAACCAGAGCCCCTCGGTGTCGGTCGCCCGGTATCTCAAGCGCCGCGGCGTACTGCTGCGCGACAGCTCTTCTGTCTGCGGATACAGTGCCTCCGAAAAGTGCCTGAGCGGCACTGCGAATGGTGCTATCCGGGTTCTGCAGCAGAATCAGTCGCTGGTCAATCGAGACGACCGACGGCGAGATTGCTCCCTCAGACATCCTTTGCAGTAACCCGGTAGTACTTTCTTTGCGTGTCAGAAACAGGTCGAGTGCGGCGGAACGGGCCATCGGCGCCAGTTGATCCCATCGCGAAAGGATCAGTTCAACGGCGTCCACTCGACCACTTTTTCGGGCAACCTCAATTGCAGCCCTCTGACACCCCGTTAACTCGCCTGAAACCAGCAGTGCCTCAAGGCAGCTTTGAAGTTGCTCAGGGGGCAGGTGAGTTATCAGCCCCATCGCTGCCACACGGTCAGGCTCTGATCCTTTTCGATCCAGAGCCGTGGTTTGTGCGAGACTTAGAACCGCGACCACCCCATTCGTCTCCGTTTTCAGGGACATTGGGGGAGCCAGTTGAAAAGCGGCCAGGGACTTTGGAATCTCGTTATTGATGCAGGATGGCAGGCCTTCAGCAAGACCGGACACAATGGCCGCCTTCCACCACTGCCCCTGATCTGCAACTCGCGATGTCTGGTTCAGCAGCGTTTTCAGAGAATCAATCTCTCCCCGCACTGCAACATTAATGGCCAGTTGTCTGAGGCAGGCCGTTCGGAATGCCACGAGATCCGCATTCGGATTCGCCAGGATATCCGTAACGGTCGCCTCCAGAATCGCTGACGCCTGTTCAGGCACGGAAAGGAGTGCCGCTCTATGAATCCAGATGTCGGTGGAGGATGCCACAGAATTCACACCAGAGGCTGATAACGGCCCGTGTTTTCCGAGCGACAGCAGGGCCTGCATTCGGACCTCACCATCCGCATCGGAGCAGCACTTTTGCTGTAGTGCGGTCATTTCATTGTCCTGGACCTCAGATTCACCAGCAAGCTTCATGACATCCCGCCGGACGGGAGCAAAGGAATCATCAGCTGCCGCTTTCAGGTCCTGCAATGTCAATCTTCCAAGTCCGTGCAGCGTCCACAACGCGTGCAGTCTCGAGAACCCGTTTCCAGTTCTTTCGGAGTCTGTCACAAGGATCGTCCGCAACTTCATTTCCAGATCTGTGCGTTGCCCGTCCACCAGCAGTCGCTGAGCCATCATACGACGCCAGCCATTGGGATCTCTGAGCAGTGCAAGCAGGTCAGCATCTGTTACCGGTGGACGATAATCGCTGACACTATCCACGGATCCGGAATTAGGCACATCCTCCTTAACAATTCTCCAGACTCGCCCCCGATCTTCACCAGCGCGCCAGTCCATTTTTGCAGCGACATCATCAGGCACAAATTTTGGATGCTCGACCCACAACCGGTACATGTCCGCAAGATAGAGTGCGCCGTCCGGCCCAGTGGACAGACTGGCAGGTCTGAACCAGGTATCTGAGGATGTCAGAAAGTCAGCAGTCTCCCGCGCCCGACCTGCTGTCAGTCCGGCTCCGTCCTGCTGAAGAATCGATCTTGTCACCAGATGACCGACCGGTTCACACACAAAGACACTGCGGTCTGACTCTGGCCCAAAAGCACCTCCGCGGTAGGCTGTTACGCCACAGGCGGACGTATGAGTGCCTGCGTGCGAGAGCCAGTTACTTTTCATGGCAACCTTTGGATACACGCGAGTTTTCTCGCCCGAGGGGCCGACATCCACATGGCCTACGGCAATTCCGGAAAATCGATTTTTGCTGATCTGGTTCAGCGACAGCATATCCGTCATGATGGGATTGCGATTGGAACTGAAAAAGCGGTGCCCGTAATTGTCGATGCTGTTTCCGAACTGCCCGGCTCCTGCCACCGCTTCAAATTTCATGGTTTCGGGATGAAAACGAAAGTCGACTCGCGGAATATCAACCGCCTCGGTCGTTTCAAAACCCGGCCGCAGACATCTCACTTTTCCATGGCCGTAGGTGAAGTAAATCCAGTTATCCAGCCCGCGCCGCGGGCAGCCAATCTGCATCTGCGGATGTGCCGGCAGAAATCCTTCAAACCAGATTTCACAACGGTCGGAGACTCCGTCATTGTTGCTGTCGGGAAGATAGACAATCTGGGTTTCGGTACAGGCCAGGACGCCTTCCCGAAAGGCCATCAGGCTGTGGCAGAATTTCAGTTGCTCAGCAAAGACTGTCCGGCGATCCATACGGCGATCCCCATCCGTGTCCTCCAGCATCACAATGCGTGACAGTGGAGCCGCCTGCGGATCTTTCGGTCCCACGGGGTAGTCCGAATACTCTGCCGCAAACATCCGGCCACGGTGGTCAAAATCGAGCCCGACCGGATCAAATATCAGCGGTTCTGCTGCCACCAGTTCAATTCGATATCCGGGTTCAATCTCAAAACACGACAGTGAGTCTTCAGGGCTTTGCGGAGGAGCCGTTGGCTGATCGATCCAGTGTCGGCCTCCCCGCTGTTGCTCCACGGATTGAATCAGTCCGTCGCCATCAGGTGCCTGCATCAGTGTCGCGATGCAAAGGAGAAGTGATCGAACCAGGATCATACACTCGCTCCGCTTTTAACTGTTTGTTGTTCTGTTCGCCACGAATGTGAAACAGCAGGATGGTCGCCTTTTGGATGCCTATTCTGGCACGGGGAAACACAGATCGCCAGCATAAATCTCTTGAATCACCTGCGTGTTCCTATCGCCGGGGAAAGCCACGGGGCTGCAGCTCGGATGGTTTTTAACGCCGTAGTCAGTAACTCAATCCAGTCCACTGCGTCCGGAAGACTTCTGAGAATCACATATTTTTCCGGTACAAGGGCTTCCTGCAGGGTGTTGAGCCGGGTGGTCATGGCCTGCTGAAATTCGACCAGTCCCTCCGCGGTCAGGTCCTGTCGCTGCAGAATTGTCTGCGAAGGAGTGCGCACCCGATCAAGCTTTGCCAGCGTATTCCCCTGACTGCGATACAACAATCCGCCGACGTAAGCCCTTCGAAGGGCTCCTGAACTGTCGAACTGATAGACAGGATCCTGTCCAAAGAAAATACTGACGGCATTTTTTCCGCGAAAACCGACCGTCAGAACATCCTGCAGACCCTCTATCTGGAATTCCGCACGCGGCAGCAATGCCACCGCTTCCTGCATCAGATCTTCCCGATCCATTTCCTGACGAGTCATTTTTTCCTGCACATTCACGAGAAAATTCTTCATCCAGACAATCTGATGACTATCAGCGGGACCGCCGAGACGCCTGCCATGCTGGTACGTTGCTGCGAAAAAATCTGCTGCAGAATCAGCGACGCGGAGGCTCTTATAGCCTGGGTTCACTCGAATTTGCCTGTGCACGTTTTTAATCATCGCCGTTTCTGGCACATCCTGCTGCACAGTGTCGCCAGAAGTTACAGATTTGTATAGCATCCGACACAGTACGAAGGTGACAGTCCCGGATGCTGTGTTTCTGCGAAAGGAATTGGCAGATCCTGAAGACGGATCATGAATGCAACTGTTCCCAGCGCGTCACACGCAAGACTCTTCGTTGTCGTGCGTCGCAAAATACCGCTGCTGACCCTGCGGGATCCCATAACAGTTGCAGTGCCTGATTTGCTCCGGGAACGTCAACTTCCTCGCCATCCGCGGGCCAAACCACAGTATGCGATTGAAGTATGCGATTGAAGACTGTTCACTTTCCTGCGGTAACCGTCTGCCCCACCTCACAGGACGCTCAGGCAAACGCATCGCAGTAGTAGATGCTGGCTTTTTTTTTCTCAGAACACGTTCCTAAAAGATCCTTCTTCAGCAAAGGCACAGGCTCCATGTTCTTTATTCGGCAGGTTCCCGTCATCTTAATGTTCTGGATTTCAGGAGCCCTGGCAGCGGCCGGGGAAGCCCCTGAAAAAGTGGTGTCGATCGAGGGAGTGACGGAATATCGTCTGACCAACGGTGCTCGCGTTCTGTTGTTTCCCGATGCGTCTCAGCCAACCATCACTGTCAACATGACTGTCATGGTTGGTTCAAGGCATGAGGGCTATGGCGAGGCCGGAATGGCCCACCTGCTTGAACACCTCGTTTTTAAGGGAACCCCTACTTTCCCCGATGTCCCAAGGGCTCTGCGCGATCATGGAGCCAGTTTCAATGGCACGACAAATCAGGATCGAACAAATTATTTCGAAACACTTCCGGCAAGTGACGAAAACCTCGATTTTGCAATTCATCTCGAATGCGACCGTCTGGTCAACAGCTTTATTGACAGGAACGATCTGCTGTCAGAGTTCACTGTCGTGCGGAATGAATTCGAGCGAGGTGAAAACAGCCCGGAAAGTGTTCTGTTCCAACGCGTCATGGCCGCGGCATTCGAATGGCATAATTACGGCAAAACGACCATTGGTAATCGTTCGGATATTGAACGAGTTCCCATCGATAACCTTCAGGCGTTTTATCGGAAATACTATCAGCCAGACAACGTCGTGCTGATTGTCACGGGGCGTTTCGAGGAATCCAAAGCTCTCGAACTCATCACAAAACATCTTGGTTCCATCCCAAAGCCGGAACGCAAACTGGATCCAACCTATACGGAAGAACCAGCTCAGGATGGGGAACGACTTGTCATTCTGCGTCGTGTCGGTGGCATTGGCGCCGTGGTCGCCGCCTATCATATGCCTTCGGCTTCCCAGGTCGACTGGGCTCCGCTTTCCATTCTTGGAAGCGTCCTTTCAGAAACCCGGGTTGGACGACTGGATAAGGCACTGGTCGAACCCAAAATTGCAACCAGCGCATCGGGCAGGGCAGACAATGCTCACGATCCGGGTTTGTTCACCTTCTCGGCATCGCCTGCGGAAGGAAAGCTCGACGAAGGGCGGGATGTCCTGTTGTCCGTCATTGATTCACTGGGAGAAACGCCGTTTGGTGCAGAAGAGGTGGAGCGTGCCAAACTGAGAGCAAAACGCAGTTCTGAGCAGTTGCTGACCAGCGCAGCGGCTATGGCCTCGGCACTCAGTAGTGCGTCCGCCCTCGGTGACTGGAGGCTGTTATTTCTTCAGCGCGATCGTCTTCAGGCCGTGACTGCGGAGGATGTGAATCGTGTCGCCAAAACCTATTTCCCATCTTATAACAGGACGCTGGGAACGTTTATTCCCTCGGATGCGCCGAAACGTCTTTCGGTTCCGACGGTTCCTTCAATCGCAGAGGTTGTGAAGGATTACAAGGGCGGCACTGCTGTGGCTTCCGGAGAAGCCTTCAATCCAACACCGCAGAATCTGGATGCCCGTACTCAGGTCATCGAGCAGGACGGGCTGCGCATTGCTTTGCTGTCCAAAAAGAACCGCGGTGAGACGGTGAACATGACACTGACGCTGCGTTACGGAAACGAAGACTCTCTGAAGGATCAGAGTCTCGCAGCATCAATGCTGCCGTCGATGCTGATGGCTGGAACAAAACGGCTTGACCGACAGGCACTGCAGCAGGAGATGGACAAACTGAATGTTCAGATCGGCAGCGGTGGCGGCGGTGGTGGACGGGGCCGTCGCGGTGGTCGCGGCGGTGGCGGAGGCGGCGGGGCCGCAGGCACCCTGTCATTCTCCATCGAAGCCCGCAGAGACTCGCTGGAAAAAGGAATCTATCTGCTGGGTCAGATCCTGCGCGAGCCCGCCTTTCCTCAGGACGAATTTGATCAGATGAAACTGCGTTCAGCAACCGGAATTGCATCAATGGAATCCGACCCCGCAACGCTCTCAGGAGAACGTCTCTCGCAGGGGCTCTCCTCCTATCCCAAAGGGGACGTGCGGTACTCGATGTCCATGGCAGAGAGAAAGCAGGAACTGGAATCCGTAACCATCGATCAGGTCAGGGCACTGTATGAGCAGCAGTTGGCCGGGATGACAGGAGAACTGGCAATTGTTGGTGACTTTGAGACAGAGTCGACACTTTCCGCTGTGAGAGAAATCCTAAGGGACTGGAAAACAAAAACTCCCTACGCGCCCATTGTCCGTGAGGCTCGACCGGATCAGAAGGGCCAAAAGGAAGAAATTGTTACACCGGATAAGGCGAATGCGGTGTTTCTGGCAGGGCTTTCCTTCGCCATGAATGATGAAAACCCTGATGCCGTCGCACTACAGCTGGGAAATTTTATTCTTGGTGGCGGCACCCTCTCGTCGCGACTTGGAGATCGAATTCGCCAAAATGAAGGACTTTCTTACGGTGTCAGCTCATCTGTCAGCATTCCAGCTCAGGGGAACGATGCCCGTTTCAGTATCAATGCCATTACAAATCCTGTCAACATGGACGCTGTTGAGAAAGCGGCCTTCGAAGAATTGAAGCGATTCATTGACGAGGGACCGACAGAGCAGGAACTGGCAGATGCAAAAACTGCATGGTTCGAGGCGCGAAAAGTTGCCCGCAGCAATGATGGCGCGATCGTCGGACAATTGATTTCCAACCTGCATCTCAAACGTACGTTTGCTCATGATGCTGAAGAGGAACAGCGGACTCAGAATCTGACATGCGAATCCGTGCGGGAAGCCTTCAGGAAATACGTTGTGCCGGAGCAACTGATCGTGATCCGAGCCGGTGATTTTCGGAAGTAGAGTGACGAGCGGTTTCGTATCGGTTTCATAAGATACGATGCTGTTTGACAAATACAGGTCCGGCTTGGTGCCCGTCGTGCTATCCTGCTCAGGGATAGCACGACGTTACTTTGGTGGGGATCCTGAACACAATTCAAGCGTAGTTGTCATAAAACGATATCGCTTTCCACGTGTCTTCCGCTTTTATCGAGCATTTGTCGACCAAAAGCGTGGTAACAGTCTGGCTCTCGATACAGTCGAGGCAACTCTGTACGCGGATCCTGGCTTGACAGAAACGTCATAGCAAAGCGTTGCACCTGAGTTGCGGGCGGTGGGTTTTCTGTCTTTTGAGCATCCACCGGCAGCAACACGGTGAAC